>JAEUQF010000380.1 GCA_016789745.1 Bryobacterales bacterium | reverse complement strand
AATGCCTGTCCGGAAGAGGCGATTGCCATCGAGATCGTCAACATCTCGGCCTGGCGACGGCAGCACGATAGCGCCAATGCGCCGGGGTTGCCTTCGGCCGAAGATAGCCTGTCGACCACGCGGATTACGGTGCCGGCGGGGTTGGATGCGGCGCTAAGCCGCGTGGATACGCTTCGCGTGCAGCCCGAGCATCCGCATTGGTCCCTGGTTCTGCTGCTGGTGGCCACGCAGCTCTCGGTAGGGTCTTTCCTGGCGCTATTTCTCACGCAGTTGCTGGAAAGCGCGCCCGGCCCGTTCGCTGCCGTACTGCCGTTGCTCATTGGGCTCACGGCCATTGGCGCGGCACCGGTGCACTTAGGCCGTCCGGCATTTGCGTATCGCGCCATTGCTAATTGGAAGCGCTCCTGGCTGAGCCGCGAGATTCTCGCGCTGTCCCTGTTCGCCGGAGCCGCGGTGGCGTACTCCGCCGTGCTGTTCCTGCAGCTTCCGTATGGCACGTATGCGGGCGCCGCGGCCGTCGTCACCGGGCTGGTGGGTGTGACCAGTTCGGCCCGCATCTATATGGTGAAGGCTCGCCCGGCCTGGAACCTGCCGCATACGCTGCTGTCGTTTCATCTGACGGCCTTGGTGTTGGGTGCCCGGCTTGTGCCGGTGCCGGCGGTTGCCGCTTGCGCGTCGCTGCTGCAGATTGCGGTGACGCTCGCCAAAGAGAAACACATGGCGGCGGCGGAGGCTTTTGAACTGACCGCGTCGGCGGAACTGTTGAACCAGCAACTCGGGCGGCAATACCGGCTCTATCTGCTGCTGTCGTTCGTCGCTGTTGCGCTACTGCCATTCAATGGGATGGCGTCTCTGTTGGCGGCTCTGGCTGCTGAGATCGGCGGCCGCTGGCTGTTCTTCACCAGTGTGGTCCCGAAGAACGTCGCCTCCACGTTTCTGACGCCGAAAGGAGCCGCCGCATGAACTGGAAGCGCTTCCTGGGGCTGGATAATCTCAAAGAGCAATACGCCTACAGCGACCATCCTCGCCTGGGCTATACATCCGCGCAACGGGCGACGGCGGACCGCTGGGTGAAGAGCACCTGTGGCTATTGCTCGGTGGGATGCGGGATGGAGCTGGGCGTCCGCGACAATCGCATCGTGGCGGTCAAGGGCTGGGACGGCCACCCGGTTAGCAACGGCAAACTCTGCCCCAAAGGCTTGGCCGAGCATCACATGGTCAGCGCTCCGAACCGCGCCACGGAGCCGCTGCTGCGCAAAGCGGGCAAGCTGGAGCCCGTTTCCTGGACCGAAGCGCTGGAGACGTTGGTCAGCCGTTTCACCGCCGCGCAACAGCGCCACGGCCGCGAGGCCCTGGCCATCATCAGTACCGGCCAGTTGCTGACCGAGGAGTTCTATACCCTCGGCAAGCTGGTACAGCTCGGCTTCGGCACCCGCAACTACTGCGGCAACACCACGCTGTGCATGGCCAGTGCGGTCTCCGGCTACAAGCGCTCCTTCGGCAGCGACGGCCCGCCCGGCAACTACGAAGACCTGCGCACCGCCGACGTGATTCTGCTCATCGGCGCCAACATTGCCGACAACCATCCCATTCTCTGCCAGCATCTGGAGGCCAATCGCGATGGTTATGTGATCGTGGCCGATCCGCGGGTGACCAAGACGGCGATGCTGGCGGACCGCCACTTGGCGCTGAAGCCACGTAGCGATATCGCTCTGCTCAACGGCATCGCGCATATTCTCATTTCTGAAAACCTCATCGACGCGGGCTATATCGCGCGCCATACCCAGGGGTTTCAGGCTTTGCAAGAACATGTCGCGGCCTTCACGCCGGATCGCGTCGCGTTGGCGACCGGCCTGAGTGTCGAAGCCATTCTCGACACCGCGCGCCGCTACGGCCGGGCCCGCTCCGCGATGATCGCGTGGACCATGGGTGTCAACCACTCGACGCAGGGCGCGGAGACCGTCTGCGCCATCAACAACCTCGCGCTGCTTACCGGAAAGATCGGCAAGCCCGGCTCGTCGCCGTTCTCCATTACCGGCCAGTGCAATGCGATGGGGACGCGCGAAGCCGGGTGCACCTCCAGCCTTCCGGGCTATCGCAAGTTCGAGAACGTCAAACACCGCGAGCAACTGGCACGTATCTGGGGAGTGGACGTAGCACGCATCCCGGATGCCCGCGGACTGTCCTATCCCGACATGATCAACGCCGCGGTGGACGGGCAGATCAAGGCAATGTGGATCATCGCCACCAACCCGCTGGTGTCGTATCCCAACCAGGGGCAACTTCGCGCCGGGCTCCGAAACTTGGATTTTCTGGTGGTCCAGGATGGCTTCCATCCCACACCCACTACTGAAGTCGCTGACCTGGTCCTTCCGGCGGCTATCTGGGGCGAGAAGGAAGGCACCTACACAAACTCCGAACGGCGAGTAGGCAAGGCCAATGCGGCCGTCGCGCCTCCGGGCTTGGCGCGCACCGATTTCCAGATCTTTCTTTCCGTGGCCCGCGCGCTCGGCTGCTTTGACGAGTTATTCGCCGGCTGGACCGGGCCCGCTGATGCCTTCCACGAATGGCGAGAGGTATCCCGCGGCCGACTTTGCGACTACTCCGGGATGACCTACGATGCCATTGAAGCGCATGGCGGTTTGCAGTGGCCCTTTCCGGCGGGCGCGTCCGCCACGGAGAACTCCCGGCTGTACGCCAATGGCCACTTTGAAACCCCGGATGGCAAGGCGCTGCTGCATACCGTCGCGTGCGATCCGCTGCCGGAACCGCCCGACGATGCGTATCCCTTTGTTCTGAACACGGGCCGCACCGTGGAGCATTGGCATACCCGCACCAAGACCGCGCAGGTGCCGCTGCTCGAACGCATGTCGCCCAATGCGTGGCTTGAAATGAATCCCTTCGATGCCCGCCGTCTCAAGCTCTCTTCCCATGACCGCGTGAAAGTCGTTTCGCGCCGCGGCGTTGTCCACGGCGTGGAACTCCGCGTCACCGAGATCACCGCACCGGGCCAGGTCTTTATGCCCTTTCACTTCCACGAAACCAACGTCAACGAAGTGACCCAGGACGCCCTTGACCCCATCTCCCGGGAACCCAACTACAAGCAATGCGCCGTCCGAGTCGAACGCGCCAACAACGCCAGGAGCTAACCATCCCATGAAACTCACCCGACGCACGGCACTGCAATCCATCGCCGCTTCTCCGCTCAGCCGCCTGATGGCCGGGCTTCCCACGGGCTGGGCCGGAGCGGCCTACGCCAGCGATGCGCCCGAAACCACGAACATGCGCTTCGGCATGATCGCGCTCACCGATTGCGCCTCCATCGTGATGGCGCACGAACTCGGTCTGTTCAAGAAGTTCGGCATCAACAGCGTGGTGTCGAAGGAAGCCTCGTGGGCTGTTATCCGCGACAAGCTTTCGTTGGGCGAAAACCAGGCTACGCACATGCTTCTTGGCATGCCGTTCGGCTCGACGATGGGGCTGCTGGGGTCGCCGGTGAAGCCGATCGTGGCGCCTTGGATGATCAATCGCAATGGCCAGGCGATCACTCTGGCTTCCAAGCTGAAGGGGGTCAAGACAGCGAAAGACCTGAAGCCCATCGCCGACAAAGCGAAAGCCTCCGGCACGCCGCTAACCTTCGCCATGACGTTCCCCACCGGCACGCATGCCATGTGGATCCGCTACTGGCTGGCTTCCGGCGGTATCAATCCGGATAAGGACGTCACCCTCATCACCATTCCGCCTCCGCAGATGGTGGCGAACATGAAGGTGGGCAAGATGGACGGCTTCTGCGTTGGAGAACCCTGGAACGCCCGCGCCATCGCCGATGGTATCGGGTTCACCGTCACCACCACGCAGAAGATCTGGACCGACCATCCGGAAAAGGTCTGCGCCTTTACCGAGGAATTCGCGATGAAGAATCCGAAGACCGTAAAAGCCGTTCTGAAGGCGCTGCACCTGGCCAGTGAACACATTGACAACATGGCGAACCGTCCGGCCGTTGCCGAAGTGATCTCGCGCCCCACTTACATCAACTGTCCGAAGGAAGTCATCCTGGGCCGGCTGCAGGGCAAGTACGACTACGGCAACGGCGCGTCGGAACAGGACCCGAACTACATGGTGTTCTCCGCGCGCGGCTGCAACTTCCCCAGTAAAACCTACGGCTACTGGTGGCTCAGCCAGTTCCGCCGCTGGGGCATGGTGAAGTCCGCCCCCAGCTATAAAGCCGTGGTCGACCGCGTGATGCGTCCAGACCTTTATACGGAAGCCATGAAGGAACTCGGCGTCAAGGTCGCGGCCCAGGATATGCAGCCCGCCAAGCTCATGGACGGTGTCTTCGATCCCAAGGACCCCGAGAAATACGCACGCACTTTCCCTGTCCACAACGTTGCCTAAAAGGAGCCATGCCATGAAATCATTTCTGACGAGTTTTGCTTTAGCCATGACCGGCATTCTGTGCGTCGTCCTGCTGTGGGCGGCCCTGGCCGGCAATGTCGCCCCCGACCTTCCTTCGCCACTCAAGACTTGGGAAGAAAGCAAGCCGTTCATCCTGCAGCCGTGGGAAAAGCGCGGCGAGATGGATCAGGGTATTCTGCGCATGGCCAGCTACAGCCTTGTGCGTGTCGCCAAGGGCTTCTTCCTGGCGATCCTTGTTGGCACACCGCTCGGCTTTCTGCTGGGCTCCTCCACGCTTTTCTATCGCATGTTCGATCCAACCATTCAGGTGCTGCGGCCCATTTCGCCGCTGGCGTGGCTTCCGCTGGGGCTGATCCTGTTCCGGCAATCGGAGCCGGCGGCGCTGTTCACCATCGCCCTCTGCTCCATGTGGCCCACCGTGATCAATACCATGCACGGGGTGCGCTCCATCCCCCAGGACTATCTCAACGTGGCGAAGGTGCTGCGTCTGTCACCGTGGAAGAAGTTCACCAAGGTGTGGCTGCCCGCTACCCTGCCCTACATGTTCACAGGCTTCCGGCTCAGCCTGGGGCTGGCGTGGCTGGTGATCGTCGCGGCGGAGATGCTGACCGGCACACCCGGCGTCGGCGGCTTCCTGTGGCAGGAATACAACAGCCTGATCTACTCCCACATTCTGCTTTGCATTGTCACCATCGGCGTGGTTGGCTTCGCGCTGGACCGTCTGATGGGCCTTGCCGAAGCCAAGCTGCGCGCCGCCTGAGGAACATCCATGCCGCACATTGAATTGAGAGACATTGGCAAAAGCTATGGCGCCCGGGACGTTCTGGATAACGTCAACCTGGCTATTGAAGAAGGCGAGTTCGTGTCGGTGGTGGGCGCTTCGGCTTCGGGAAAGACCACGCTGCTGAAGATCGCCGCCGGGTTAGTGAAGGCATGCAAGGGAACGGTGCTATTGGCATCGCAGCCGGTGACCGATTTCTCTCCGCAGGCTTCTATCGTCTTCCAGAACTACTCGCTTTTGCCATGGTTATCGGCGCTGGAAAACGTGCAGTTGGCGGTTGAGGCGGCCTTCCCCTCACAGACCAAGGCGCAGCATCGGGCGCAGGCCGAGAAGTACTTGCAGATGGTCGGCCTGGGCGCGGCCATCGCGAAAAAGCCGAGCCAGCTGTCCGGCGGCATGCGCCAGCGGGTGGCGATTGCGCGCGCCTTTGCCGTCGAGCCCAGCGTGCTGTTCCTGGATGAGCCCTTCGGGGCGCTGGATGCCCTCACGCGCGGCACGCTGCAACAGGAGTTGGCCCGCATGTGTTCCGCCGCGGCCCGGCCCGTCACTACGTTGCTGATTACGAACAACATCGACGAGGCTATTCTGCTTTCCGATCGCATTGTGGTCCTTGGCCGCGGCCCCAACGCGACGCTTTCCCCCGCAGTGCCCGTTGACCTTGCGCGCCCCCGCGCCGCCGACTTGCTGCTGCACGACGAGAAGGCCATCCGCATCCGCGCCCGGCTTGCCGAGTTCCTGACCGCCGCCAGCGACAGCCGGCGGCCGAAGCGCGAAGCACAACCGTCGCTGGCCGCCAATGTCCCCGTGGAGGCTGCCTGATCATGCAACGTCCGCTCGAAATCTCGTCGCTGTCGAAGACCTTCGATACGCCCACCGGGCCGCATACGGTGGTGAAGGACTTCAACGTTAAGATCCAGCCCGGCGAGTTTATCTCGCTGCTGGGCCACTCCGGCTGCGGCAAGTCGACGGTGCTCTCCATCGTCGCCGGGCTGCAGCAGGCCACGCTGGGTGGGGTGATCATTGACGGCACGGAAGTGAACACACCGGGCCTGGACCGCGGTGTCGTTTTCCAGTCGCCGTGCCTGCTGCCCTGGCTGTCCGCGCTAGATAATGTGCTGCTGGCAGCGCGGCAGGCGCATCCCACGCTCGCCGCCGCCGCGCAGCGCGAGGTCGCCCTGAAGTACCTGAACCTGGTGGGTGTTGCCGAGTTTGCCTCGTCCATGCCTGCGGAACTATCGCAAGGCACGCAGCAGCGTGTCGCCATCGCGCGCGCTCTCTCGCTGGAACCGCGCTTCCTGCTGTTCGATGAGCCCTTCGGCATGCTGGACTCCATGACCCGCTTCGAGTTGCAGGACCTGGTGCTGGAGCTGTGGGAACAGGATCGCAAGACGGTGATTCTGGTCACGCACGATATCGACGAAGCGATCTACCTGTCCGATCGCATTGTACTCATGACCGATGGCCCCGAAGCCCGCGTGGGGCTGGACCTTCCGATCTCGCTGCCGCGCCCGCGCGACCGCCGCATGGCATCCTCCAACGCCGACTACTTCCGCCTGCGAGCGGAAGTGATCCGATTCCTGGATCATCACAGCCGCCAGTTCAACCGGGAGGCCGCATGAACACCACACGACTGGTTGTCATTGGGAACGGCATGGCCGGCGTCGCCTGTGTGGAGCAGATTCTCAAACACAACGCCGCGTTCGACATCACCATCTTCGGCGACGAAACGCACGTCAACTACAACCGCATTCTGCTGTCTTCGGTGCTGGCTGGCGAGAAGGACTTCGACGATATTGTCCTCAACGACATCGACTGGTATCGCAAGCACGGCATTCGCGCGCGGCTGGGAGTTCGTGTCGAAGCCATTGATCGCACCGCGAAGACGGTACGCGGCTCCGATGGCAGTCTGACGCCTTACGACAAGCTCATCATCGCCACGGGATCCAGCGCCTTCGTGCCGCCGATTGAAGGGCGCAACAAGGCCGGCGTCTTTGTCTTCCGCACACTCGATGACACGCGCCAGTTGATCGAATTTGCCGGCCCCGGCATCAAGGCCGCTGTCATCGGCGGAGGCCTGCTGGGTTTGGAAGCGGCTCGCGGCTTGCAGGTGCGCGGTTGCGATGTCAGCGTGGTCCATCTAGCCGGCCATCTCATGGAGCGCCAGCTTGATCCCACCGGCGGGAGCTATCTGGAAGCTTATATGCGCAACCTCGGCGTTGCAGTGCTGACCAACAAAGCCACGAAAGCCATGCTCGGCAATGGGCACGTCCAGGGACTGCACTTTGCCGACGGTTCGGCCATCGACGCCAATCTGGTGGTGGTGGCCGCCGGCATCCGGCCCAACGCGCAACTCGCCAAGGAAGCCGGACTTGCGGTCAACCGCGGCATCGTTGTTAGCGATCACATGGAAACGTCCGACCCCGATGTTTACGCGGTCGGCGAATGCACGGAGCATCGCGGCGAGGTCTTCGGGCTGGTGGCGCCTTTATTGGAACAGGGCAAAGTGCTGGCCGCGGCGATCACCGGCAACAAAGGGCCGGGGTTCAACGGCGGCTCCACCGTGGCCCGGCTCAAGATCATGGGCGCCGACGTCTTCTCCGCGGGTGACCTGGATGAAACCAAGCCGCATACCGAGGTAGTGAAGTTCGAAGATCCGGCGCTCGGTATCTACAAGAAGCTGTTGCTGCGACACAACCGTTTGGTTGGTGTGATCCTGGTTGGCGACGCGTCCGATGACCATCGCTACGTGGAATGGCTTCGTTCGGCCACCGACCTCACAGCCCAGCGCCGCCATTTGCTGACGCCCCCGCCCTCACCCGACGGAGGTTTCGACGTCGCCCAGATGCCTGACAGTGAAACCGTCTGCGGCTGCACCGGTGTCAGCAAGGGCGAGATCATCCAAGCCGTCCACACGCACGGCATTCAGACGATGGCGCAACTGAAGGACCGCACCCGCGCCTCCACCGGTTGCGGCAGTTGCGGCACACTCTGCCAGAAGCTGCTCAAAGCCGTTGCCCCCGAGTTTGAAGAAGACAAGGTCAAGGTGCTGTGCGACTGCGTTCCCTTCACGCAGGACAAGCTGCGCGACATCATCCGCAGCCAGAAGCTGAAGTCGGTGCAGGCAGTGCTGGACATCTACGGCAACAGCATTGGCTGCGAGATCTGCAAGCCGGCGATCAGTTACTTGGTTGACGTGGTCTGGTGCGGCGATCACAAGGAAGACCGCTCGGCCCGCTACATCAACGATCGCGTTCACGCCAACATCCAGAACGACGGCACTTTTTCGGTGGTTCCGCGCATGCGTGGCGGCGTCACCACGCCGGCCGAGTTGCGCCGCATTGCCGATGCCGCCGAGAAGTATAACGTGCGGATGGTGAAGGTCACGGGCAGTCAGCGCATTGATCTGCTGGGCGTGAAGAAGGAAGACCTGCCGCGCATTTGGGCCGATCTGGACATGCCTTCGGGGCAGGCTTACGCCAAGGGCCTGCGGATGGTGAAGACCTGCGTCGGCAACACCTTCTGCCGCTTCGGCACGCAGAACTCCATCGATACGGGCATTGAAATTGAGCGCCGCCTGGAGAACCTCTACACGCCCCATAAGACCAAACTGGGCGTGGTGGGTTGTCCGCGCAACTGCGCCGAAGCCACGGTCAAGGATATCGGGCTCATCGGCCAGGATGGGAACTGGCAGGTGGTGGTGGGCGGCGCCGCGGGCAAGGGCGTTCGCAAGGCCGACCTGCTGATCACGGTGGAAACCACCGAAGAAGCCATCCAGGCCACGGAGTTGTTCTTCCAGTATTACCGGGAGAACGCGAACTACCTGGAACGCACTTACGATTTCGTGGAACGGTTGGGCATTGACAAGGTCCGCCGCGACACTGTATACGCCACGGCGGAAGTCCGCCAGGGGCTGCTCGACCGCCTGGCGCGGTCCAAGACGCGCTCCTCCGACGCCTGGCTGGAACGTAATGACCCGCGACCCACGCAGTTCGTGCAGATTCAACCACTGGACAACTGGAGCTGAGGATGTCACAACCGAAAGAACTGCCCTGGCTGCGTATCACCCGAGCCGACAGTATTCCCGCGAGGGAAGGCCGCAGCGTACGGCTTGGGGGAATGGAGATCGCCATCTTTAATCTGGGCGAGCGCTTTGTCGCTATTGAAAATGCTTGCCCGCATCGCGGCGGCCCGCTGGCCGACGGGATTGTGAGCAGCCAGGGCGACGGGGTTACGGTCACCTGTCCCCTGCACAACTGGCGCATCTCGATCGAAGATGGCGACGTGCGCAAACCCTCGGGAAAGGGCCATGCCTGCGTGCGCACCTTCGACGTCAAGGTGGAGAATGGAATTATCCTGTTCCGCCCCGCTCCGCGCGTTTCCGAAACGGCCGCGTGAGTGCCGGGCCACATCGCTGGATTGAGGGGTCACTAGTCCGTACATGAGCTTCTCCGGTCTTCGCGTCATCTCGTTGGAATCCCGCCGGGCCAAGGAGATGGAAACGCTCATCCGCCGCCACAATGGCGATCCGTTCGTTGCGCCCTCCGTCAAGGAAAAGGCGATTGAGGACAACGGCGGGGCGTCGGCGTGGGTCGGCCAGATGCAGGCCGGCGAGATCGAGATGCTCGTCCTCATGACCGGTGTCGGGTTGAAGTACATGCTGGATGCCGCCCTGGTGCGGCACTCCCGCGAGGAACTGGTGGAGGTGCTGCGCAAGGTAACGTTGGTGGCCC
The DNA here is from genome assembly GCA_016789745.1 of Bryobacterales bacterium. GTDB lineage: Bacteria > Acidobacteriota > Terriglobia > Bryobacterales > Bryobacteraceae > CADEFT01. The sequence goes on along the minus strand of JAEUQF010000380.1, from coordinate 1,100 downwards.
GCGGTCCCAAGCCTTGTGCCGTGCTGGCCGAGTACGGACTGCGCGCGCACATCATCGTGCCGGAGCCCAATACGTGGCGGGAGATGGTGCCGCTGATTGAAGCGCGGCCGGAACGCCGCGTCGCGCTCCAGGAGTATGGCCGGCCCAATCCCGACTTCGTTGCCGCCCTGGAATCCGGCGGCCGCCACGTGGTGCCTATCGCGATTTATCGCTGGGAACTGCCCGACGATACCGGCCCCATTCGCGAAGCCGCGCAACGCATCGCGCAACGCCAATGCGAGGTGGTTATTTTCACCACCTCCATCCAGTTGATTCACCTGCTGCAGATCGCATCTGAAATGGGCATCGAGCAGGAAGTCCGGTCGGCCCTCACCCATGATCTGGCTGTCGCGTCCGTCGGGCCGATCATGAACGCGGCCTTGGCCGAACAGGGGCTCGACCCTGATATCATCCCGGCGCACCCAAAGATGGGCATCCTCGTGCGCGCGGCGGCGGAACAAGCTGCCAGCGCCCTTTTGAAGAAGCGCGGCGCCGCCATCCGCTCCGAATAACCAACACCCGGCCACGAAGCCGCCAACGCATCGTCAAAACAAGGAGACCTCAGAATGTACTGGCTACTCGTGTGCCTGGCCGCGGCCTTGCCGGCGTTTGCCGAAGCGCCCAAGGCCGCAACCTCAGAAGCGAAACCAGCGGCCGCCCCCGCGCCCCACAAGATCGCGGGTATCACCGTACAAGGCAGCATCCGCACGCGGCTGGAAGCCTGGGACTGGTTCACTCCCGACAGCGGAGACCCCTCCTATGCCTATTCCGGCAACCTGCTGCGCCTGAGCCTGTCGAAGAGCTACGAAAGCTGGGACTGGCAGTTGGAGCTTGCCGCGCCGATCCTGCTAGGCCTTCCGGACTCGGCTATCGGTCCCGGCGCGCAAGGGCAACTCGGGCTTGGCGCGAACTACTTTCTGGCGAACGATCGTAAGCGGAACGCTGCCGGCGTCTTCGCGAAACAGGCGTTTCTGCGTTTCAACGGCCTGGGCGGCAACCGCAGCCACATGTTGAAGCTCGGCCGTTTTGAGTTTCTGGACGGCTCCGAAACCACGCCCAAG
>JAEUQF010000367.1 GCA_016789745.1 Bryobacterales bacterium | reverse complement strand
GCGCCTGCACGGCGTTGCGATGGGCGGCACCGGCGGAACGCGCCAGGGTGGCGTACGTGTTATCGGGCATGCGTCCGTTGCCGTGATGATGGCCATTGGTGGCCACAGCGGCGATCGCTGGTTCAGGAGCGGCCACGGGCGCGGCGGCGACGGGCACGGGCTTCTCTAAAACGGGGGGAAGGTCCGGCGGGGCCGGCATCTTCTGTGCGGGCAGAGGGGCATCCTCCAAACGGAAATCGGGGCGGTGAGCGGGGAACGTCAGGACGCGGCCGGGCTCCGGACGCTTCCAATTGGTACGGGCTTGCTCCAACTGATCGAAGAACGCATCGGCATCCATATCGACGCCAGCTGCTACCAGCTTATGGATGGTCTGCGTGATCTGTTCGACCGACGGCTTGCCGTATTGATCCAGCGATACGGCCAGGTGCGGCCGATCGCCGAGGGTCTTCGAAATCCAGCCGGCGCAGAGATTGCGAGGGCCGTGTTCCACGAAGATGCGGACGCCGTCGTCCCAGGCACGGCGGATGGTGCGGGCGAAGTCGACGGTTTGGCAGGCCTGCTCGGTGAGCGCATCGGCCACGCGGTCGGCCGTGGGCTCATAGGGGCCGCCGAAGGGATTCGAGTAAATGCGGTACTGGGGCTGCGGCGTGACGGGCCGATGATGCAGCGCGCGCCAGCCTTCGCGGTACTCTTCCATCTCCGGGCAGTGGCAGGCGAGGCCGGCGGTTTCAAACGCGGGCACTCCAAGCTTCTTCACGACGCGGCGGGCCGCCGTGGCATCGCCGCCGATCAGGCAATCGCCGGGGGCGTGGATGATCAGCAGGCGCACGCGCGGCTCATCGCCGATGGCGGCGCGGATCTGCTCGGCGGTGGCCAGCACGCGGATGTTGATCCAATCGATGCGCTGCTGCTTCCAGTGGCGCTGCGCGATACCGAAGTCGCCGGCAATCTCATGCTCATACATGCCGGACGCGCCGACCTTGAGCATCATGTCGCCAACATCCTGCCAGATGCCGCTGGCGAACATATAGTTGGTCTCGCCGGAGGAGAGGCCGATCATAGCTTGCGGCTTCATCTTCAACAGGCGCAGGGTGAGTTCGGCGTGCAGTTGGTTGACGAAGCTGGAGCCCAGCAGTTGCTCGTAGGCAGTGAGTTCGGCCGTGGAATTGGTGTAGACGAAGCCCGTGATCTCGTCCATCTTGGGGAAGCGCCGGGCTAGCGATGCGGTGAGCGACGGCATCGCGATCAGCAGATCTTTGCAGGCGTGGCGATAGGCCGCGGCGGCTCCCGTGAAGACGAAGGCGAGTTCGCCTTCCATGCGTTTTCCGGAGGACGTGGCGGGACGGCTGGCAGTGCCGTTTTCGAGATAGCCGGCGGGGGTGGCAGGCTCCGGCGCGCTGAGGCGGAAGTTGCTGGCCTGGATGTTCCACTCGCCGTTCGAAGGCAGCCACGGCACGGCGGGTTCGGTGCCGAACCGCAGGCGGTGCTTCACGGCCAGCGCGGCCGCGGCGATCTCCAACAGGCCGGAGGCGGCGAAGGAGTGCCCAAACAAAGAGGCCACCGTTTGTTGCAGCGGCCTTTCGGCAGGTTCGGAGGTGTCTTCGATGACGGCGTAGACGGTGCGGCCGGCTCTCACGGCTTCGTCGAGCGGGCAGAGCACCAGGGCTACCGCGGCGTCGCCAGGCGTTCGGGGATTGGGGTCGGCGAGCGTGTGGAGCGGGTCGCAGGAAAGGTCGACGGCACAGACGAGCGCGGCATCGAGTTCTTTGTTGCGGAGTGCTCGAATGGCGAGATGAAGACTGGCTTCGCCGGAGAGTTCGCCATCTCCCACCGTGAATCCGCTGCCGCGGAAGTCGAACTGGCTGCTGAGGCGGTTGGCGGGCATGTTCGGCATGTTGCCGAGCACGGTGGCGGGGCCGTCCAGCGCGGGGATAATCTGGTCGCGAACCTTGAGGAGCCAGGCGGGAGTGGGGTCCAGGCCACGGCCACGGAGTTCTTCGGCAAGGCGCCAGCGGACGCCGTGACGCCCGATATTCGGGTCAATCTCGATGCCGGTGAAGACGCCGGTGGAGGCGATGGGGAGGTCGCCCGATTCGGTGACCGCTTCCTGCGCGGCTTGGAGGATGGCAACTTGCTGGGGCAGGGTGTGCTCCAGGTCGCGTGGGGGGAAGCGAAGTTGGGTGGCGGCGAGGGTTACGGATTCGGCGGTGTGGGAAGAGGGCTCTGCCGCGATGAGGCGGGTGAGGAAGTCGGCGGTGGTTTTACCGTTGCCTGCGAGGACTCCGACGCCAGTGATGGCGATGGGGGTGCGAGCGATGGGCGGGACCTGGGGGTCCCGCGCGGGCCTGGGGACCCGCCCTCCAACGGAAGGTGCGTACTCTTCGACGATGACGTGGGCGTTGTTGCCCCCGAATCCAAAAGCGCTGATGGCGCCGAAACGTGGCGCATCGGCCTTCCACGGTTCGGGCTTGTGTAGCAGGCGGAAGCCGGAGTTGCGCAGGGTTTCCGAAGGATCATCGCAGCCGATGGTAGGCGGCATCACGCCGTGGCGGATGGCTTCGAGCAGTTTCAGGAAACCGGCCGCGCCGCTGGCCGTGATGAGGTGGCCAAGGTTCGACTTCAGTGACCCAATGCCGATGCCCGTGTCCGACGGGAACACCTCGGACATGCTGCGCAACTCGGTGGAATCGCCAACGGGTGTGCCGGTGGCGTGGCATTCAACGTAGGAGACCAGAGACGGCGACAAGCCTGCCAGTTCGTACGCCTGGCGCATGGCTCGCACCTGGCCCTCGCGGCTGGGCGTCAGCAGACCAGCACCCCGACCATCATTGCTCAAGCCGATCCCGCGGATAACGGCCAGAATCTTATCCCCAGCGGCTTCGGCATCGCTCAGACGCTTCAGCGCCACGAACGCGGCCCCGTGCGCGGGTATGAGGCCATCAGCTTCCTTATGGAACGGACGGCTGCGGCCGCTAGGACTAAGCGCACCCAACGCCGTGAAGCCTGCGTGCAGGAACAGATCGTCGGAGTGATTGATCCCGCCCGCGACGATGAGATCCGCCTCGCGGTCATGCAGACGATCGCATGCCAGCTTCATCGCATAAAGCGACGAGGCGCACGCGGCGTCGATGGAATAACCGCCCAGCCCGAGTTTCAACGCCTTCGCCGTCAACTGCGCGGGCAGGGCGAAATGGAAACGATTGCGCGGGTCAGGCCGGCGTTCGCCCAGCATGACAGCCTCGGCCCAACGCGCCATCGACTTAGAAGGATACCCAAGATTCCCCAACACCAGACCAACACGCGGAGCCTGGCGAGCCGTGTCGTGCCCGGCATTGCGCAGCACTTCGCGCGTGCCCCACAGCGTCCATAGAAACAGCGGGTCCAGGCCTTTGGTGTCGACGTCAAATTCGCCGGGATCGAAGATGTGCTCGAAGCCCTTGACGTGCCCGCCGGTGATCGAGACCACGCGCTCTTCGCCGGCTTCGGCCGCATTGCGCAGCAGCGTCTCCGGATCCAGGCCCCACATTTCGGGCGTAGCGGGGGTGAGCAGGTTGCGGCCCGCCACGACGTTCTGCCACAGTGCCTCGGCGGAGAAGGCGCCTGGAAGCACACAGGAGGTACCAACAACAGCGATCGCTTCGAATTGGGACATTGGGTTACTGCTGGGAACCGGGTGTCAGATGGAGTTCGATGTCGCGCAGTTCGCAGGCCACGCGGCCGTCACCAGCCACCAGCACCGCGTCGGCAACCAGACCGAGCGACCCCGCCTTGCGGCACTTCACTTCACAGCGTAGACCGCCAGGGACAGCGCCGTTGCCATGCCGGCGGAAGGTTCCAACGCGCGTCGGCAGCACCAGTCCGCCCAAATTGCGGAAGCCGCAGAGCAGCATCATCTGCAGGGCACCGTCTAAAGCGGCGGCGTCGGTACGCCAGGGGCCCGCCGACCAGCCCATACCAGCGGTGGAGCGGAGTTCGGCCTGCGCGCCTGCTTCGTTCAACTCATGCAGAACGCCGATAGCCTGAAAGGCGGGACCGTGAAACAGGCCGTTGCCGTTGTAGTTGTAGCCGGAGGCTTCGGGGGCGTTGGCGGCCGGGGCTTCGTCCGCCTTGCGGGCTTCCAGTTCCAACGTAGCGTTGTAGTGCAGCGCGCCTTCGGGCGATCGCAGCGAGCATTGCACTTCATTGCCACTAACCTTGGCGACGATGCTCAGCATGTGGCCTTCGCCTTCGAAGTGGGGCAGCGGCACGCCGCGCAGCACGCGCAGGTCACGGCACTTGCCGACGCGCATGCCGGGCCGCAGGGCTTCGGCAGCGCGATGGAACCACTCGTTCACCAACACCACGGGTAGCACAGCGTTCTCGCGGATGCGGTGGCTATCCACGAATGGGTACGTCCGCGAGTTCACCAGCACCGTGACGTTCAGTTCGTTGGCGGGAGCATCGTCGACGAAGGCTTCGCCCTTGCCGGCAATGAGCACCTCAGGCGAACCGGCGCTGCTGCGCAATTCCTTCACGAACGACGCGGCGCCTTCCTCGATCGGGATGAGGCCGGCGCCACGCGAGCGGAAATGAGCGGCGAGCGCAGCCGTAACCATACCACCATCCCACGGACCCCAGCCGATCGACTTCACGACGCAATTGCTACCGCGGCGAATGGCTTCGGCCTGCGCCACCTGATTCAGAACCTCATTCGCGGCGGCGTAATCGCACTGGCCGGGATTGCCGTAGTGAGCGGCGACGGAACTGAAGAAGCAGATGGTGTTGATGGGATCGGCCGCGGTCTCGGCCAGCAACGCGCGCAGGCCCTCGGTCTTGGTGCCGAAGACGAGCGAGAACTGTTCTGGAGTCTTGTCGGCAATCAGCTTGTCGGCAATGACGCCGGAGCCATGCACGATGCACGTGATAGGGCCGAAGCGTTCACGGGTGCTCTTCAAAGCAGCACCGACGCTGACACGGTCGCGCACGTCAGCAGCGTAGTATTCAGCGGGCGAGCCAGCCTGGCGCAGAGCTTCGAGCGTCCCCTTGATTTCGCGCACAGCCAGAATCTGCGACACTTGGCGGGCGATCTGGGCGAGGTTGGCGCCGGCACCGGCGCGCTTGGCCAGCGTACGCTTCAATGCCGCTTCATCCTTGGCATCGCGGCATTCGGCAGGCTCCTCGTCAAGCACGGTACGGCCTAAGATCGCGATACGCGGGCGGGCGGCTTTCGCCAGTTCGATGAGGCACGACGCCGTAACGCCGCGGCCGCCACCGGTAACAACAACAACCGAATCCGGTCCGACGTGGCTGGTGCCTTCACCAGGCTCGCCGGCATGCCGCAACGGAGTGAGGCGGCTGCCATCGGCGCGCAAGGCGACGTCCACCGTGCCACCGCCCACCAGCAATTCCTGGGCTATGGCCGCAGCCTGCTCGGCGGGGCTGGCGAAACCGGAAAGCCCGATGGCCTTCACAGAAGCTGTCGGCCACTCGCGCGCGAACGTGCGGGCCAAGCCATCGACCCCGGCGGCCCACGGCGCAAGCGGACCATCCGCATTACGCACCACGACGAGCATGGCCGGCTTCTTGCCCCGCGCCAGAGCCCGGGCCACGGTGAACCCATCGAAGGCCGTCTTTAACGCTTCGGGCTCGCCAGCGGGAGCCGCTAGCGCACCCAGGTAAATGGCAGCCTGTGAGCCTTCGGGCACCGCCTCCACAACCTGACAGGAAACGCCGGCATCGCGCAGTTGACGAGCCAGCGGTTCGGCTACCTGGGAACCACCATCCACAATGGCGATGGTCCCCGATGTGTACAACGCCGGTGCCGGCAGGCCGGAAGGCTTTGCCGGAACCAGGCGAACCTCATGCCGCGTGAGAGAGGACGTGGGAGCAGCCGGCCGAGCGGCAATTTGGGCGGCGGGCTGCTCAGAAGGGTGGGCGGTGGCCCCCCCGGTCATGAATTGCAGAATGTCTCGAAGCGTTCGTAGTCGACCCGCATCTTCCGAAGAGAAGGCCGGAAGCGAAGGCAGTCGCTGCTGCAGCGCCGAGAAGATCTCGACGCGCTTGATGGAATCGATGCCGAGCCCGGCTTCGAGGTTGGCGTCCAGGTTCAGCACTTCGGTCGGATAGCCGGTCTTTTCGGCTACCACTTCGAGCAGGGCCTGTTCGGCGACGCCGGACCCGGCTTCGGGTGCCGCAGGAGCCACGGCCGCAGGCGCAGCTTCGTTACCCGCACCCAGGAAGGTCAGGATATCGGCCAGCGTGCGAAGTTGGCCCATGGTAGCGGGCGTCACTTCCGGCAAACCGGGGCACTGCTGCTGGAGTGCGGAGAAGATCTCGACACGCTTGATGGAGTCGATGCCGAGGCCGGCTTCCAGTTCCGCGTCCATGGTGAGGACTTCCTGCGGATAGCCGGTCTTTTCGGCAACGATCTGGAGCAGCGTCGCGCCGACGTCGCTACCCGTGGATGCCTTCGCGGCTACCGCAACCGGCGCTGGAGGCGGAGGCGGCGGAGCGGCCACAGCTACGGGCACCGGAGCGGGCGGAGGAGGAGCCACTGCTACCGGGGCAGGTGCCGGAGGCGGCGGTACGTACACCGGCTGCGGCGCTGGCATGGCCACCACCGGGGCGGGCGCGTAGTAAGGTACCGGAGCAGGAGCAGGTGTCGAATACGTATAAGAAGCCGGTGCCACCGACAACGGCGCCGAAGAGCCGCCGCCCAACTCGCGGGCAATGGACTCCATGGTGCGCAACGTGATGGACAGGGCGTCGAGGATGGCAGCCTGAGACGCACGCTGCGCTTCGGCGATCTGGTATTGGATCTGATCGAAGGCAGAGGCAAACACAGGCACCGCTACTGGCGCAGCCGCGACGGGTGCGGGCGCTGGGGCAGATGCCGGCGCGGGCACGGGCGCGGATGTAGGAACAGGTGCAGGGTTGGGTGCAGGTTTTGACACGGGTTCTGGATTCGGTTTCGGCAGCGCCGCGGCGCCACCCTTTGGAGGATAGGGCCGGTTATATCCGGCGCCGTCAATATATACGACGGAAGGCGAGGGCTTCACCGCCGGCTGATTCTCAGCGGGGCGGAAAGCAGACCACAGCTCTTCAAAACGGATGGCTACGCCGGCGACAGACATCTGTCCCAGCGCGTGCCACAGAGAAGCGATATCGTTCTGGCCCTTCAGGCCAAGGGCGATGGCGGTATGAGGCCGATCCTTCAAGCACTGCGTGGTGAGTTGGCGCAGCACGCTGCCGGCGCCCACTTCGACGAACACACGCGCCCCGGCGTCCCACAGCCCGCGCACCTCTTCGCTGAACAGCACAGGGCTGGTAAGGTTCGACGCCATCTGTTCGCGAATGGCGGCCGGTTCGGATGGATACGGCTTGGCGCTGGCGTTCGAATAAACAGGAACGGACGGCGCATGCAGCGGCACATCGGACAGGAACTTCGAGAAAGGCTCGACAAACTCCGCCATCAGCGGCGAGTGGAAGGCGCCACTGACCGGCAGGCGGCGATACGCGATGGAACGCTCGGCCAGCGTGCGTTCCACAGCCTCGATGCCGGCCACTTCGCCGGACAGTACCGCCTGCGCGGGCGAATTGTGATTCGCGATGACGATGCCGTTCGGCCCCGGATGATTGCGCAGCAGGTTGCGCAGGTCATCAATGGAGTGCGACACCGCGGTCATGGTGCCGTGGTTGGCTTCGGCCATCAGGTCCCCACGGCGGCGCGCCATGCGGAGTAGGTCCGCGGCGGAGAAACATCCGGCGGCGTGCAGCGCGACGAGTTCGCCGAAGCTGTGCCCTGCCAGGAAATCGGGCTTGATGCCGAGCGAACGAAGAACCGCCAGTTGCGCCAAAGCAGCGCCGGCCAGGGCAGGCTGCGCGTTCTCCGTGCGGCGCAGGTATTCATCCTGCTTCTGGCGATCGGCATCATCGAAAACCGGCGGCGGGAAGACAGCCTTGCGCAGGGAGAAGCCGGTTTCGGCGAAGACCCGCTCGGCGGCATCCCACGATTCGCGGGCACCGTCGAAAGCCATCGCCAAACCCGCGCCCATGCCGACATACTGGCTTCCCTGCCCCGAGAACAGGAACGCCACTTGGCCAGTGACGGGACTCGGATCGTAGTACAGCCCTTCGCTGTCGCGGATGGCTTTGTTCGGCGCAGTCTCCAACGCGGCAGCGGCGCGCGTGAGCTTGGCCTGCATGTCGTCCGCCGAAGTGACGACGGCAGCCAGCCGCACCTTGGCGGTCGACTTGAATTCGGTCTGCGACTGCCGGGCGTTGTAGCGCCAGTTCTGGCCGGACCCGGCCAGCTTGCGGGCAGACTGTGCGGCGGCGGCCGCATCGGCGGCGCACACCAGCACCAACTCCGCCGCGCTCTCGGACAGCTTCGGAGGCTTGGCGGCAGGCCCCGTGTATTCTTCCAGCGCGATGTGGAAGTTGGTACCACCGAAACCAAAGCTACTCAACGATGCGCGGCGCGGCGTCTCATCCTTCTTCACCCACGGGCGGCTTTCGGTGTTGATGTAGAACGGGCTCTGCTCAATCTGCAGGGCGGGATTCGGCTCGGCCACTTTGATGGTGGGCGGCAGCACCTTGTGATGCAGCGCCATGGCCACTTTGAACAGGCCGGCGGCACCGGCGGCGCCCTTGCTGTGACCGATCTGCGACTTTACAGACCCCAGCGCGCACCACTGGCGGCGATCGGCGTTAGCCTCGCTGAACACCTGGCGCAGCGCTTCGAATTCAGCCTGGTCACCGGCTTTGGTGGCGGTGCCATGGGCTTCCACCATTTCGACGGACTCGGGTCCGTAACCGGCGGCCGCGTAGGCGCGGCGCAGGGCCGTGGCCTGCCCGGCGGCGCGGGGCGCGTACACACTCTTGGCAAGGCCGTCCGACGACGAGCCCAAGCCGCGAATGATGGCGTAAATATGATCGCCGTCGCGTTCGGCATCGCTCAGGCGGCGAAGAGCGAACATCGCCAGACCTTCACCCAGCATCGTGCCGTCCGCTTGCTTCGAGAACGGGCGGCAATCGCCGGTGGACGACAGCGCCGGCGTCTTGCTGAAGCACATGAACATCTGGATGTCGTTTAGTGCATCGACCCCGCCGGTGATGGCCATGTCGGAGTTGCCCAGATAAAGATCGTTGATGGCCACCGACATGGCGGCCAGCGAACTGGCGCAGGCGGCGTCGGTGGTGAAGTTGGCGCCGCCAAGATCGAAGCGGTTGGCGATACGGCCGCTGACGACATTGCCCAGAATGCCCGGGAACGTGCTCTCCTGCCAGACAGCGAAGTTGTCGGCGATGTAGTCGGCCGCTTTCTGGACAGCCGATTCGGCGATGCCGGCTTCCCGCATGCCCTTCACCCAGGCCGGACGCTGCAGGCGCGACGCCATGTGCATGGCTTGCGAAGTGGCTGCGGCGACACCCAGGAATATCCCGATACGGTCTTTGGCGACGGGGTTCTTGCGGCCGCGGCTGTAATCTGCCAGGACGCGCTTGGCTCCCAGCAATGCCAGCAACTGCGAGCTATCGGTGGCAGGCAGCGCGGTAGGCGGCATGCCGAATTCGAGTGTGTCGAAAGGTACCGGCGTCAGGAAACCACCGCGGCGGCCATAGGTTTTGTCGACCGCGGCCGGATTCGGATCATAGAAATCCTCCACCAGCCAATAGTGGGACGGCACATCCGTGATCAGATCGCGACCGGCAAGGATGTCGTTCCAAAACCCCGCCATATCCGTGGAGCCTGGAAATAGAGCGGAGATACCGGTGATCGCAATGGGTTCGCGTTTCATCATGCTGCTACAAAAAACCGGCTAGGCCGGGGAAAGCAATCGGGGAGGAAAACTGAATGCGGACTCGGGCAGAGCAATGCCGTAGCTTCGGGCCTGCTGGGCGCGCGTGATAACGGCAGCACCTTCCAGCAGATTCAGACCGATCTGGGCGACATTGCGATTGGCCGGCGCCGCCAGGAACGAATCCTTGACCCAGGCGTTGAAGGCGCCCATGGCCGGGCCGCACCAGATCTGGTAATCGAGCCGGCGTTTGGGGTCGCCACTACGGGCCCAGCGGCTGGCTTTCCCCAGGTACCAGCGAAACACGAGGGCCATTTTGTGACGGGCATCCTTCTCTGCTTTGACAACCTGACCCGGGTCGCGCTGCTGCCAGAAGCGCACGCATTCATCCCAGATCTCTTGAAAGGGAGCGAGGAAGATTTCCGATTCCAACTGCTTACGCAAAGCGGCGGGAATGGTATCGAGCGAAGTGTACTCGGAGTAGACGCGGTAAAGCTGCGCGGCGCGCACGGCGAACATGGTACCGCGCTTCAGAACCTGCACCTTCACGCCAATCTCGAACATGTCGGCCGCGGGGGCCATCATCACGTCAGACACCGTGGCTTCGGCCAGCATCGCCTTCACAGCCGGCGACGTACCGGCTTCAATCGCCGATTGGTTGATGGAGCCGGTCATAACGAAGGCCGCGCCCATGCCGAAGGCAGCCGCGGCGGCTCCGGGAGTACCGATCCCACCGGCCGCGCCGACTCGGATCGGACGGTCGTATTCGTACTTGGCGGCAATCTGATCGCGCAGTTCCAAAATCACGGGCAACAAACACACCAGCGGACGATTGTCGGTATGGCCGCCAGAATCGGCTTCCACGGAGATATCTTCCGCCACTGGAATGCGGGCCGCAAGCCGGGCTTCTTCCCGGGTGATGGATCCTTTGGCCACCAAGGCGTCCAACATCTCCTGCGGAGGCGGCGCCATGAACTGTGCCGCGGTCTCCGGACGCGAGATTTTCGCGAAGATGTAATGCTTCCTTTGGATGCGGCCCGCGCCATCGAGATGCAGACCGGCTGCGGCGATTCGTACAACGGAGGGCGTCAGCGCCATAAAGGCCGAGGCCGATACGCGGCGTACATTCCGCGCGATGTAAAGGTCGGCTACAGATTCTTCCAGCAGCGGCTCGGCAGGCGAGTGGATGAGGTTGGAGCCCCAGGGCAGACCAGCGCCGTCCAGTTCGCGGCTGATCTCGGTGAGCGCCTGTTCGACATACTCATACCCCAAGCCAGCCGCGCCGAAGAAGCCGAGGAATCCGGCTTTGGCGGCGGCAATGACGATGGTCGTCGTGGCGATGCCGTCAGCCATCTCCCCCACGACGTAGGGGAAGCGCGTTCCATGGACTTCCTGGAACGAACGGTCACCCAGCCATTCGGGGTAGAGAGGCGGCAAAACACCCGCGACCCGATGTTGCGGATCGCCTGTATCGCCTTGTAAACGCAGGCCCATGGCACCATCGGTGGTGGCCTTAATCACTTCCAGGGTTTCGCGGATTCGGAACAGAAGCGAGCGCAGTGCGGTACCTCGAAAGGCACTCGAGTCGCGACACGGCGCCTCAGCCCGAATTGCCGTGGCGGCGGACTGATTCATAAATCTTTAGCGGTGTTAAGTATAGCGCACTGGAGCGTCCTCCAGCAGGCCCCGTATGGCGCGCTCCACCTCCGCCGTCATCTGTTCGTGGCTCTCATGGTCCGGCGGATCGATCTTCGGACCGATGTGAACCTCCACCGGATGCAAGCGGATACGACTGGCTCCGCGGCCCCAGGCCATGTGAGTTCCCGTGATGCCGACGGGCAAAATCGGGAGATTTTTTTGTGTGGCCACAATCGACGGGCCATGGTGGAAGGGAAGCAAATTCCCGTCGACCGAGCGATGGCCTTCCGGGAAGACGCACAGTACCAGGCCGCGATCCATCCCCTCCGCCGCAAGGCGCAGACCACTGCCGGCATTGGCGCCCTTATCCACCGCGACCCCGTGGATCATCCGCGCAAACCAGCGCTGGAAAGATTTACGGGTGTATTTCGTTGCGCCCAGGAAGAATATCTTCTTGAATGCCGGATAGGGCAGCGATGCGGCCAGGAATAGGGCGTCCAGGTAGCTGGCATGATTTGCGCAAAGAATAAACGGGCCATCCAGCGGCACATGTTTCACTCCGGTTACGCGGAACGAGAACAGCACGGTGGCGATTAGCCGGAAAAGGCGGCAGACGAGAAAGATCGTCGCATCCACCACGGGGCGCCGCGTCAGGTACTGGTCGGCGATTTCCTGTTCCCTGGCAGTGAGTGGCGCGTTGAGAATCGCATCCCAGCCCATCCAGGCCTGGCCCTTTGTGTGGCCGCCGGATTCGACCAGGGCCGCCAGATCGCCGGCGGTCTGGATGCGGTTGGCCTGCTCAGTAGTGACCTCGATACCGTAAACGGCCTGAATGTTGGACAAAAGTTCGACACGCTCCAGCGAGCCGAGGCCGAGATCGAGTTCCAGGCTGGTAGTGGGGGTAATAACACCAGCGTTGCGCTTGATGCGCCGGATGAGCGCGTAGACCTCTGGCTCCGGGCCCGTAGGTGCCTCGACGACAGCCGTCGCGGCAGTGGTCGAATTCTGGAAGCGCGGCTTCACTTCGAACCGCTTCAGCTTGCGAGTGGAGGTGCGGGGCAGCGGCTCATCGCGAATCTCCAGGCTCTTTACGCGCTGGTACTCCGGCATGGCGCGGGAGGCACTGTCGATGTCGAAGCGGATCTGGTCTTCGGCATTCGTAATGCCGCGCTCGCGGAGCCGATCGAAGTCTGGAACCACTACGGCATGCAGTCGCTCTTCGGTGTCCTCTCCGACATGGCCCAACACGCAGAGTTCCTTGATGTAGTCGCTGGATTTCTGCAGTTGATACTCAACCTGTTCCGGGAAGATGTTCTTGCCGGAACTGAGGACGATCACTTCCTTTTTGCGGCCGGTGACGCGCAGGCGGCCCTTCGGGTCGATGTAGCCGAGGTCGCCGCTCCACAGCCAGCCGTCGTGGATGAGGGCGGCGGTGGCTTTCTCATCTTTCCAGTAGCCGGGTGTGAGGTGCTCGCCCGCCATCAGCACTTCGCCGATGCCCTCTTCATTGGGCTCATGGATGCGGATGCGCGAGTGGCTGAGCGGTTTGCCGCAGGTGATGCCGCCTTCCGGACCCAGCGGATCGATGGTCGCGGGGCCGGTGGTTTCCGTCATGCCGTAGGCCTGGAACATGTCGAAGCCCAGGTCATGCAATGACTCGCCCGTGGCAGTCGCGAAGCTGGCGGCACCGACGGCGAACATGCGGAACTGCGGACCGAAGCGCTCGTGGATCTTGCCGAAGACCTTGCGGCCGATCTTGATGCCGAAGCGCGTGCGCAGGAATCGCGAGAGTTTCAAAAGCCGGTGGAAGACAAACTTCTTCGGCGGCGGCAGCGTCTCCACCTGCTCAAAGATGCGCCGCACCATCAGGTAGTAGAACTGCGGCACGCAGAGGAACGCCGTTACCTTTTCCTGCGCGAAGGTGGACAGGACGCGCGCTGGATCCTTGGTCTCCAGATACGTAACCTTGCCGCCGACGTACAGCGGCCCCAGCATGTTGGCCAACAATGCCATGACGTGGAACAGCGGCAGGATAGACAGAACGTGGTCGGTCTTCGTCAGATGGATGACTTCCAGCGTGTCCCAGATGGTGTAAAAGAGATTCGCTTCGGTCAGGCGCACACCCTTGGGAGCGCCCGTAGTGCCGCCCGTGTAGAGGATGGCGATATCGGAGAACGGATCGCGGCGAACCAGTGGCAGCGGACCGCTGGCGGGAGGACACGGCTGGGTAGGATCGAACAGAGCCACACCCGGATGCAGCGCCGCGATCTCCTTGCCGGTTTCCGCAAACTTCGGCGAAACCAGCAGCAGTTCACAATCGGCATGCGACGTAATGCCGGCCAGCGAGGCTGCATCGCGTGAGGGATCCAGCGGCACCATGATGCAACCGGCGCTCCAGGCGGCTAGGAATGTGATGGCCCATTGCGGCGAGTCCTCCATCAGGATGGCCACATGCACGCCGCTGCGGTTGCGCAGGCGTTCCTGCAATCGTGTCCCCAGGCTGCGGGTGTCTTCCGCCAGTTTCTGCCAACTGATGATGACGCGCTGCTGCTCGCTCAACCCCTGTATGGCCATGTCCGCGGAACGGGCCTGGGCATAGCCCTCCAGCCTCTCGAAGAAATCGACTTTGATTGACATGCTCAGGCTATCTGCGAAAAAACCTTTCTCTACAATCTCACGGCTGCTGATTTCAGGTCGACTTGTTGCACGCGCCCCATCAACAGCAGGCCCGCCGTGCACGCCACCGGCATCAGCATCCCCAACCCCGTGAACACCGGCGTGTAGCTGTGGGTGAGGTCCAGCGTGCGGCCCACCATCCAGATGCTGACCACCGAGCCCAGCGTCGAACCCATGCCCCCGAAGCCGTACACCGAGCCCACCGCGTGCGGCGGGAAGTAATCGCCGGGCAAGGTTTGCACCGTGACCGACCACATCATCCAGAAGAAGATGGCGATGCAGATGAACGTCATGGTCCAGGCGAGCGATTGCGTGTAAACCGCCGCGACACCGACAGGCGCGCCCGCCGCTCCGGTGATCATGATGGTTTTCCGCGTGCGGTTCACGCTCCAGCCGGCATGCTCCAGACGCTGTGCCAGCAGGCCCGTCGCGAAGTTGGCGATATCAGAGACCAGGAACGGAATCCAGGCCACGGCGCCCATGGCGGCCAGGCTGAGCCCGCGTTCTCTGGTAAGAAACTCCGGAATCCAGAAAACGTAGAAGTACCAGATGGGGTCGGCCAAGAAGCGGCAGACAAAGACAATCCAGGTCTGGCGGTAGCGCAGCAGCCCGCGCCAGGATTCGGGCTTATCGGAGGAAGTGCGCTGGCCGCGATCGGTGGTGTGCATGTACGGATGCAGCCGCCAGAACAGCGCAAAGCCAAGCACCCAGCCGATGCCCAGAGTGCCGGTAACGATGAACGCGCCCTGCCAGCCATAGATCGCCGTGATCCACACCACCAGCGGCGGGGCAATCATGGCCCCCAGGCTGCTGCCGCTATTGCAGACGCCCATGGCGAAGGTGCGCCAATGCGCGGGCACCCAGATGGCAATCGCTTTCGCAAACGCCGGCCAGGCGCCGCTTTCCCCCACCGCCAGCAACGACCGGCAGAAGGCAAGGCTGAGCGGACCGCGCGCCAGCGCCGTCACCATGCCCGCCAACGACCACCAACTCACCGCCAGCATCAGCCCGCGGCCGACACCCACGCGATCCAGCACCCAACCGGCGGCCGGCATGCCGATGGCATACGTGGCCATGAAGGCGTTCAGGATGAGCGCGTATTGTTGATTGGAGAGGCGGAACTCATCGCGCAGCATCGGCGCCAGCACCGACAGCACCTGGCGGTCGATGTAGTTAATGGTGGTGGAGCCCAGCAGCAGGCCAATGAGGACGATGAGCGAAGTACGCGACATGCCGGCTCTTTAGAAGTAGCCGTAGGCGAGCCAGCCGCCATCCACATAAAGCGAGTGGCCCGTAATAAAGCTGGCCTGATCGCTGAGCAGGAAAGCCACCGCATCGGCGACATCCACGGGTTGCGCCAGCCGGCCCAGAGGGATGCGTCCTTTGATCTGCGTTTCGTTCACGTTGCCCGCGGCGATGTTGCGCTGCGTCATTTCGGTGGCCACGTAGGCGGGTCCCACGGCGTTCACACGAATGCCAAGGTTCGCCCATTCAATCGCCAGCACCTTCGTCAACATGGCAACGCCCGCCTTGCCGGCGCAGTAAGGAGCGCGCCGCGGAAAGGCCGCTTCGGCATTGGTGCTGGTGATAAACACAATCGCACCGCCGGACTCCTGCATCGCCCTGCCGCAGGCTTGCGCGATGTAGAAAGCGCCGTTCAACTGCACATCAATCATGCGCGCCCAATCGGCGGGCGGTAGGGTGAGCGAATCATGCGGGCGGCTGACGCCGGCGCAGTTCACCATGCCGTCCAGTCGCCCGAAGCGCTCCACCGCTGCCGCCACGGCGCGCTCGCAGGCTTCGGGTTGCGTGATGTCACAAGCGACACCCATCGCCTGGCCGCCCGTGGCGATGATGTGGGCGGCCTTAGCATGCGCCAGTTCCTGATCGAGATCCGCTACAACAATGCTCGCGCCCTGTGCCGCCAGGCGCGCACTGGTTTCGCCGCCGATGCCGCCCGTGGCACCGGTGACTAAAATCGCCCTTCCTTGCATTCGCCCCTATTGTATTGCGTGTGGCGTCACAGATGCTCCCAGCCATAGCGCAGCACGCGCGTCGACCGGCGCTCCAGCAACTGTGTCTTCCGTCCGATCAGCGCGCCCCGGCTTACCCCCGCCAGATCCATCCAGCGCAGCAGGCGCGCCTCCGTGGCCGGGTTCGGCGATTCGGCAATGCCAATGGGAACGGGTTCCGCCGCCGGATCGGCCTCCAGCAGCAGTGGCACCTCCAGCCCGTTCGAATCGCGCCAGTAGCGCATCACGGGGGTTAGGCCCGCGTGACAGGCGTTGCGGTAGATCTCGGTAACCACTTCGGTTTCGAAACTGGCGCTCGATCCCAACCAATGCAGCTTGGGCCGGCGCACCAGCCGGCGTCCCAGACCGTCATCCCACGGTTCCAGCCGCAGCGTCAGGAAGCAAGCATCGAGAATCTCCAACCACCGGACAACCGTGCGATGCGAGACGCCGATCTGCCGCGCCAGGTCCTGCTGCTGCAGCGGCTGCCCCGTGAGCGCTTCCACCGCCGCGAGAAAGCTGTCAAACAGATCCGGATCGTCCAGGCTCACCAGTTGCCGTACGTCCTGTTGGAGCAGGTTTCGCGTCAGCGGCCAGGCGGGCGGCAGTTCGCTGGTGAACGGCGCCGAAGGAACAAAGCGGCCCAACATGGCAATGGATAACGCCGGGCGGCGCTGCCGCTCGGCCCGTGTCGGAGGATGCAATTCCAGCGTTGCCATCGCCAACCGCAGCCGGATGGAACTGGCGAAGACGACCGGCAGGTGGATGCCGTTGTAGTGCAGGTAGCGCACCATCTCCGGCGCCCGCTGCAGGTTGTCGAGGATGGCCGGGCGACGCAGCCTGCCCAGAAAGGCATCGGGATCGCGGCGGGCCGATGTCCGATCAGCGGCTGCGTCCAGGTCGATAAACAGGCGGTCCGGAAACTCCTGCCGCAGCAGCGTCGACTTGCCTGCCCCGCGCGGTCCCTGCACCAGCACCGGAGATCCATCCTGCGCCGCCCTCTGTAACGGGATTGCCATATGCCGCGCCAGAAGCATGCAGTTTCATTTTACAAAGATGATTCTACAGCCCCGTAATCAGCAAATCCGCGCACTTGCATTGACCCATCCCGGAGCCACCCGTACGCTGGGATTGCTTATGAGCCGCACACTCGCCCCTGCAAAGGGCAAACTTGGAGTTCTCATCCCCGGCATCGGTGCCGTTTCCACCACCTTCATGGCCGGCGTGGAGGCCGTAAAGAAGGGCATCGCCGAGCCCATCGGATCGCTGACCCAGATGGGCACCATCCGCCTGGGCAAACGCACCGACAACCGCGTACCACGTATCCAGGACTTCGTCCCCCTTGCCTCGCCCAACCAACTGGTCTTCGGCGGTTGGGACATCTTTGAAGACAACGCCTACGAAGCCGCGAAGAATGCCAACGTGCTGAAGTCCGACCTTCTCGACCAGGTGAAACCCGCGCTCAAGAAGGTCAAGCCGATGAAAGCGGTGTTCGACAAGAACTACGTCAAACGCATCGACGGGCCGAACGTAAAGACCCACAAGACGCTGGCCGAGAAGGCTGAGGCCCTGATCGAAGACATCAGCAGCTTCCAGAAGGCCAACAAAGTCGATCGCACCGTGATGATCTGGTGTGGCTCCACCGAGGTGTTCCACAAGCCGGGTAAAGTTCACCAAACCCTGGAATCCTTTGAGAAGGGCCTCGCCAAGAACGACTCCGATATCGCCCCCAGCCAGGTCTACGCCTACGCGGCGCTGAAAAGCGGCGTGCCCTTCGCCAACGGTGCCCCCAACCTCACCCATGACATCCCCGCCCTGCTGAACCTGGCGCGCGACCGCGAGATTCCCGTCTGCGGCAAGGACTTCAAGACCGGCCAGACCTTCATGAAGACGCTGGTGGCGCCGGGCTTGAAAGCCCGCATGCTGGGCTGTTCCGGTTGGTTCTCCACCAACATCCTCGGCAACCGCGATGGCGAAGTGCTGGAAGACCCCGGCTCCTTCAAGTCGAAGGAAGAAACCAAGCTGAGCGTGCTCGATCAGATCTTCCAGCCCAACCTCTACCCCGAACTCTACAAGGACCTCTATCACGCGGTGCGCATCAACTACTACCCGCCGCGCGGCGATGAGAAGGAAGGCTGGGACAACATCGACATCTTCGGATGGCTCGGCTATCCGATGCAGATCAAGATCGACTTCCTCTGCCGCGATTCCATCCTGGCCGCTCCGCTGGTGTTGGACCTGGTTCTCTTCCTGGACCTGGCACAGCGTGCCGGCATGAAGGGCATCCAGGAGTGGCTGAGCTTCTACTTCAAGGCGCCCATGACCGCTCCGGGCCTGTATCCCGAGCACGACATCTTCATCCAACTCATGAAGCTGAAGAACACGCTGCGCTGGATGAAGGGCGAAGACCTCATCACCCACCTTGGCCTGGAGTATTACGACTAGCCCCCGGCGGATCGCAACTCCCTCTTACTCGCAGGCCCGGCTCTGTACGTTGCGGATCGCGTTACAGAGCCACGCCCGCAAGGGAGCATCCCACGCCGGCCCCTCTATGAAGTTGTTTGTCGTTGTTTCTCCGCGTCTTTTGCGGCTCTGCGCGAGATTTCCGGAAACGCTGCCGCGCCTCTCAACGGAGTGTCCCAGGCCCCTGGGGGCCGCCCGCATCCCCTGCCGAATCGCACCTAACTGTTGGCGGCCTGCGTCTGCAGCGACCGTTCATGATCTCGCCGGAACAGCCGCACAATTCCGAACAAAATGATCGCCGCCGTAATGATATAGAGGCTGCTGGTAACCACCATCACCCGGTCCACCCCAATCGTGCGGCGCGCCATTCCACCCAGGAACGGCGCAAAGCCGGAAACGCTGGATCCCAGCAAGTTCAGCACACCCACGGCGGAGGCGCGCTGCGACGCCGGAACAATGTCAAAGCAGGCCGCCGCCTGGTTGCCGGCAATGAAGCCGGAGAAGAAGCCGAAGGCCATCGACGCCAACCGCGCCGTCTCCAGCGCATTCGCCTGGCCCAGGAGGAAGATGCTCGGCCCGCCAAAGCAGAAGCCCGCCATCACGATCCAGAAGCGCGCCGCCGCGGTCTGGCCATAAGCTTTGTCCGCCAGCGTCCCGCCTACCAGCAGCCCGAAGATGGTGCCGATCTGCGGGTACACGCTGGCTTCAAAACCCGCGCTCGCCAGGCCCAGCGAAAAGCGGTCGTGATAGTAGGTCGGCAGCCACGTATACACCAGGTAGAGCCCGAACGTGCCGATGCTCACAAAGGTGGTCACCACCCAGAGCGACGGAATGCGAAACAGCGACAGAAAGCTGGAGAACGTGGCGGCCGCTTCCGAAGCACCCCGCAGGAACGAAGGCGGCACCCGGCTAAAGAATCGCCACAGCGGAAGAGCGAAGAGAATACCGATGGTGCCCAATGCCCAGAACGCCACGCGCCAGTGAATGTGTTCGGCCAGCCAACCGCTGACCGAGCCGCCAATCGCCACCCCGAACATCTGGCTGGTGCCGAAGACCGCAATCGCTTTCGACCGCGTCTGTGGGCCGTGGGCCGCGGCGATCAGCGCATAGCCCGCGGGCATGAACAGCGATTCCGATACACCCAGCAACGCGCGCAGGGTCAGCAGCGAAGTGCCGTTGAACGCGAAGCCCGTCAGCAGCGTGAAGAAGCTCCACAGAATCAGGCTGCCCGTCACCACCCGCGTGCGCGGCCAGCGGTCGCCAAGAATGCCGGAGATGGGCGAACACAGCCCATAAATCCACAGGAACAGCGCCCCCGTCAATCCCAACACCGTGTCGCTCAGCGCGAACTCGGATTGCAGGGCAGGAAAGAGGGTGTACATCACCTGCCGGTCGGCATGGTTAAGTACGTAACAGAACCAGAGGTAGGCGATCAACGCCCATTGTGGGGTCATGGGTTTCCCAGGAACTCTATAATCCCGCGAAATGGCAGCGAGGGTAGAGCAATTGACGGAATGTCCAGCATACCGGACGCGACCGGCATTTGCGCTCTAGTCCGCTATCCTGTCTTTCGTGATCATCGACGTCCACAGCCACTATTGGGAATACCCGGAGCACTTCTCGGACGACTTCAAGGAACAGGCGCGCCGCGCCCGCGGCGATGTCGAGGTGGACCTCACCGTGCGCTACGCCGAATACGCCGCCACCGCCACCGCGGCTTCGAAAACCGTAGTCTTCGGCGGCAAGGCCAAACTATCGGGACTCTGGGTGCCGGACAAGGTCGTTGCCGGCTACGTGAAGCAGCAGCCCGACAAGTTGATTGGCTTTCTGTCGCTCGATCCGACGCAGCCGGGCTGGCAGGACGAGATGATCGAGGGCCATCAGAATCTAAAGCTTAAAGGCATCAAGCTGATGCCCATGTACGCGGGATTCCTGCCGCAGGACCGCCGCTTCGACTATCTCTGGGAGTACGCCACTAAGCATCATCTGCCAGTGCTGCTGCACACCGGCACCACGTTTATCTCCCAGGCCCCGCTGGAGTGCACGCTGCCGCGCCATCTGGATGAAGTCGCCACCCGCTTCCCCGAGGTACGCATGATCCTGGCCCACATCGGCCATCCCTATGAAGGCGAGTGCGTCGTCACCATTCGCAAACACCGGCATGTCTACGCTGACTGCTCGGCCCTGCATTACCGGCCGTTCCAGCTTTACCATTCGCTGATGCTGCTGCAGGAATACGGCGTGTGGAACAAACTGCTGTTCGGCAGCGACTATCCCTTCACCACCGTGGATGCCAGCCTCGCCGGCATGCGCGCGCTGAACAATATGCTGGAGGGCACCAACCTGCCCCGTCTCAACATGGACAAGATGGAAGCCATGTTTGAACGAAATTCGCTCGAATTACTCGGAATTGAATAAGGCCCCTACCGGGCTTCCACCGGTTGCGGCGCGCTGATCGCGCTCGCCGCCGCCCGCAGTTCGCGTGCCACCTCTTCCACCGATGGCAGCGGAACCTGTGTCGTGGTTCCCGTCACCGACAACGCCGCCGCGAACCGCCCACTCTGAAACACGGGCACCGCGACGCAGCGCACTGCCAGTTCCTCCTCCTCATCATCCAGCGCGTAGCCAGCTTTGCGGATCTTCACGATCTCCCGCTGCATTTGCCGCGGCGACGTGATAGTGTTCCGCGTGTACCGGATATAGACAGGCTTCTGCAGCACACGCTCCGCCAGTTCCGGCGGCCCGAACGCCAGCAGGATCTTCCCCACTCCGGTGCAATGCAAATCCATGCGCCGCCCCACGTAGGTGTCGATCTTGATCAGGCCAGGTGTGTCTACCTTTTGGATGTACACTCCCTGGTCACCATCGGGAACGGCCAGGTGCGACGGCAAGTGTAGACTGTTGCTGAGCGCGCGCATGTGCGGTAAGGCAGCCTCGGAAATCGAGAGGCTTTTCATCATGCCCTGGCCCAGACCATACGCCTTCAACCCCAGCGTATAGTACAGCGAGTCATTGCGCTTCTGTACGTAGCCCAGCCGCTCCAGCGTCACCATGATGACGTGTGCGGAACTTTTCGGAATACCAAGCTTGCGGCTGATCTCGGAAATGTTCAAGCCGCGGCGAGAGCTGTCCAGACATTCAAGGATGGACAACGCACGCTCCACCGAAGATGCGTTCTGAACGGTTGGCATAAGGCTCTTCCAGCATTCTGGACCACCCATCCACCCAGTAGCAACAGAACTCGTGAAACGTCCATTATCCTGAACAGGAATCCAAAACGCTGGCTTGACCCGACTTCCACGCACTCCTTACGCTTGTGGCTGGTCCCCCAGAATGCCCCCCACTGTTGTCCATAACGCCGCGGAGATTGACTTCCATTCGCCCGGCAAACGGCATTACCAGGTCGCCTTCCATATGGATGGAACGTGGGGCTACTCGCTGGTGCCGCTCACCGTCGTCGTCGGAGCCCAGGGAGGCAACGCCAACGGCGTGCTTTGCTTCGGCGGCACGCATGGCAACGAATACGAAGGCCAGATCGCGGTAAAGCGCCTCTGTGCCGGCCTTGACCCCCAGCATATGACCGGCCGCGTGGTGCTGATGCCGCAGTTGAGCGAAAGCGCATGCATCGCGAACCAGCGCGTGTCGCCGCTCGATGGCGTGAACATGAACCGCGCCTTTCCCGGCAATGCCCGCGGCACCATCTCCTCCCGCATCGCGCACTTCGTCAAGACGCACGTATTCCCCATCGGCCGCATCGTCATCGACATTCACGCCGGCGGCAATGAAGGCGCATTCCCTATTTGTACATCGTTCCATCCCATTCCCGATCCGGTGCAATGCGCCGAGACCGCACGTCTGGCGCGCCTGTTCGACACGCCCTATGTCTTCATCTATGCCAGTACCATGGCATCGGGCCTGCTCACCGACGAAGCGGAGGCAGAAGGTAAGGTGACTATCGGCGGGGAATTCGGTGGCGGTGAAAGCACCAGCCGCCACGGCGTCACCCATGCCTATGAAGGCGTTCGCAACGTACTGCGCCACTACGGATTGCTGGAAGGCATGGTGCAGCCGATTCGTCCGCATGGCGCGCCGGAGAGCCGCCTGGTCAAAGCGGAACGGCTGGAACAGTATCATCCCTGCCCGCGCGATGGCGTTTGGGAGCCGCTGCTGGAGCCGGGCAGCCCCGTCCATGCCGGCGATCTGATCGGGCGCCTGCATGACTTCTCTGACCACAGTTCGTCCCCCTGGGAAATACGTGCACCGCACGCGGGCTACCTCGCCATGATGCATTTGAGCGCGCGGCCGAGGAAAGGCCAGACCCTGTTCGTCATTGCCGACCAGGTGTCGTGGCTGGAGGTGGGCGCGTGAAGATCACCGCTGTCGAACTGCTGGTCCTCAAGTCCGAAGGACTCTACAACAATCCGGAAGGATCGGAAGAGCCGCTGGGGCCATCCTATATGGGCATCGTGCGCGTCCATACCGATGCAGGCATCACCGGCTATTCCGACATGGAAACCTGCGCCAGCGTCGCCAAAGCTTGCGTGGATGCCCCGCGCTGGAGCCAGGAAGAAGGCATGGAATGCTTCGACGGGCTTGCCACGCTGCTGGTGGGCGAGAACCCGCTCGAAGTCGAGCGCCTCTGGTACCGCATGTACCGCGGCAGTATCTACTATGGCCGCCGCGGCGTTGCCATCCAGGCCATCTCCGCCATCGACATCGCCCTTTGGGATATCTGCGGTAAGTTCTACGGCCAGCCGATCCACATCCTGCTCGGCGGCAAGTGGCGCGACAAGGTGCGCGCCTACGCCAGCACGCTGTTCCGCCCGACCCCCGAGGCCATGCGCGAGGCGGTGAAAGTGTACCTGGACGAGGGCTTCACGGCAGTCAAATTCGGCTGGGGCGTTTTCGGCAAAGACCGGCGCCTCGACGTGCGCCTGGTAGAGGCCGCCCGCCAAGCCCTGGGCACGGAGAACGACCTGCTGGTGGACACTGGCTGGTTCCGTGAGCGCACGGCAAAAGAAGCCATCCAGGTGGTACGCTCAATGGAGCAGTTTGAGCCGTTCCTGGTGGAGGAGTTGCTTCACCCGGAGGACTACGATGGCTACCGGCGTGTGGCCGATGCGGTTGATGTGCGCATCGCCTGCGGCGAGCAGGAAGCCACCGAATGGGGCTTTCAGCAGTTGATTGAGCGTGGCGGGGTCGACGTGGTCCAACCGGACCTCACCCGTTGCGGCGGATTCACCGTGGCACGCAAGATCGTGCACATGGCCGAACGGGCGAATCGCCTCGTTGTTCCGCACTCGTGGTCCAGCGACCTGCTGACCGCGGCTTCACTGCACCTGACCGCCTTCCAGCGGCGCGCCGAGTTCGTCGAATTCAGTACATCGCATGGGCCCCTCAGCCGCGACCTGGTGAAGGAGCCTCTGCGTATGGTTGATGGATATCTGCCCGTGCCGGCAGGGCCGGGCCTTGGAGTTGAGGTGAATGATGCAGTCATTGAGCGCCACAGAATCGCATAATCAGAACGGGCAGCCGCGATGGGACATCGCTATCTGTGAGTTCGTCGAGCAGAATCTCTACACCGCTGTCGTGTCCGATTCTCTCGATCAGTTGGGTGTCCGTCACCAGGCCATGCGCGAACACCTGCGACCGGCGCACCGCAACTGCAAGTTCGCCGGGTGGGCGCGCACCATCGCGTGCTCCGACGTCTACCACATCGTCGACGAGCCCTACGCCATGGAGATTGAAGCCATCGACAGCCTGCTGCCCGGCGAAGTCGCGGTGATCGGCACACAGAAGTCGGCTCGCAACGCGCCGTGGGGCGAACTGCTCTCCACCGCCGCCAAGGCTCGCGGTGCCCGTGGCGCCGTCGTCGACGGCCTCATTCGCGACGTCATGAAAATCGAAGAACTCGGCTTCCCCGTATTCGCCGCCGGTATCAAGCCCGTGGACTCGATGGGCCGAGGCGTCGTCACCGCCTACAACGTCCCGGTCGAGTGCGGTGAGGTCATCGTCAACCCCGGCGACCTCATCTTCGCCGACTACGACGGCGTCATCGCCATCCCCGGCAACATTGTCCCCAAAGTAGTGGAGATGGCCGCCGACAAGGTCAAGCGCGAAGACGGCTCGCGTGCCGAGTTAATGGCCGGCGGTTACCTGCGCGACGTGTTCCGTAAGTACGGGGTTCTGTAACGGCGTGAAGATCACCCGCATTGAGACCATCCCCGTCATCGTCCCGATTGTTCCCGAGTTGGTCATCCAAGGAGCCTTGGGGCAGCACGCCGAGTCGCCCTTCGTCATCCTGAAAGTTCACACCGACGAAGGGATCACCGGCCTCGGCGAAGTCTCCTGCACGCCCGTCTGGAGCGGCGAAGATGCGGTAACCGCCACCCACATCATCCGCGGTTTCCTGGAGCCTACGCTGGTTGGCCAGGACCCCCGCGATATCGAGCGGCTTACCATCAAAATGCGCCGCGCCGTGGCGGGTCACCCCTTCACAAAGTCAGGCATCGAAATCGCGCTCTGGGACATACTCGGCAAGTCCGTGGGATTGCCGGTCTACCGCCTGCTGGGCGGCGCCGTGCGCGATCGCGTACCCGTGAAGATGTCCGTATCGGGCGCGGCCCCGGAGCGCGCCGCAGAACTGGGCCGCTTCGCCATCGCCAAGGGATTGACCGCACTGAAGGTGAAGGTGGGCATCGAACCGCAGGGCGACATCGCCCGCGTGAAAGCCGTGCGCGCAGCCGTCGGGCCGTCGTTCCGCATGGGCGTGGATGCCAATGGCGGCTGGAGCCCGCGCGTGGCCATCCAGACCATCCGCACCCTCGCCGCCGAGTGCAACATCTACTTCGCCGAACAGCCCGTCGCACCCCTCGACATGCAGTGGCTGGTGGATGTTCGCCGCAACGTCCCGGTGCCCGTCATGGCCGATGAAAGCTGCTACACGCTGCAGGATGCCATGGCCCTGGCCCGCAGCGGCGCCGCCGATATCCTGTCCATCTATGTCGGCAAGGGCGGCGGTATCGGACCCGCACGCAAGGTGGCCGGCCTGGCCGAAGCCGCGGGTCTGACCTGCGTGGTGGGCAGCAACCTGGAAATGGGCGTGGCCAGCGCCGCGATGGCACATCTGGCGACAGCCTGCCCCGGCATCGACGCCGAAG
Source organism: Bryobacterales bacterium (assembly GCA_016789745.1). Lineage (GTDB taxonomy): Bacteria > Acidobacteriota > Terriglobia > Bryobacterales > Bryobacteraceae > CADEFT01. Next base: position 1,908 of record JAEUQF010000367.1, on the reverse strand, counting down.
AATTCCCCTGCGATATCTTGGGCCCGCTCGCTTACGAACACACCCTGCTGGCCGAACCGCTGGATTTCCGCGACGGTGGCGTCAAAGCGCCAGACGGCCCGGGCCTGGGCGTCGAACTGGATGAGGCGGCGCTGGCGCGCTATCGCTGCTAATCTCCGTGACTGCCGATTTCAATAACTCAGCCACGATCGCAAGAAAGTATCCCGGCCCGAGGGGCCGCCCGTAAAGTTGTTTGTGTTTTCTCTGCGTTCTTTGCGGCTCTGCGCGCAATCCTCCGGAAAGGTAGCCGGAGCCACCTCACGCCTACCCCCATCAGCCCAAAATCTGCGCTAAGTGATGCCGCATGTGGCGCGGGTAGTCCTCCGCCACCGCAGCCAGCGTGAGTTGCTCCTCGCCAATACGCACCGCTGCCGATGCCCGTTCCGCATCCACGCGTTCCAGCACATGCGCCAGCAGCAGGTTGTAGTGCTGCCAAAGGGTGATCAGGAACGTCCAGGGCAGTTCCTGATAAGCCCCTGTCGTCACCCACTGCTCCTGCGCATACGGCATGCCGCTGAACGAGCCGTCGATCGCCGCGCGCACAAAGCGCTGGTGATTGTTCGCCGCCGAGTCAATCAGATGCCCCAGTAACTTCTTCCGGCTCCACGTCCCCGCCCCGCGCCACCGCTCGCTCGCCTGCTCCTCCGACAATTCCGACAACGGCCCCATCGCGGCTTCCACCGCCCTTCGAATCGATGCACCGGACTCGGCCAGAGCGAGCATGCTTCAATGGTACCCAATGAAACGACGCGATCTGATGGCCGGCCTTGCCTGCGCCGCTTCCGCCCAACACCTCCAGACACCCGACCCCGGCACACTCTACATTCCGCCGGCGCACCGCGTCGGGGATCTTGCCCTGCTGCACGAAACCATGGACGAGTTCCCCTTCGTCGACCTCATCACCACCACGCCCAGCCTGCGCATCACCCACATCCCCAGTTGGTTGGACCGCAAAGCCGGCCCCTACGGCACCGTCTTCGGCCACATCGCCCGCAACAACGCACAGATCGCGGCGATTGAAGCAAGGGCCGCGGCGACCATTGTCTACAAAGGACCGCACGCCTACATCTCGCCAACCTGGTACGAGAACCCGCACGCCGTGCCCACCTGGAATTTCGCCGCCGTGCATGTCTCCGGCAAACTGGAGCCCGTGTCGGAACCCGATGCGCTGTTCCAACTGCTCTCCACGCTGGTATCGCGTTCCGAAGGCAAGTACGAAAACACAGGCTATACGCTCGAGAAACTGCCGCGCGACTACACCGGCAACATGATGAAGAACATCCTTGGCTTTCGGCTACGCATCGAAACCATGGAGGGCAAGTTCAAACTGGGCCAGGAGCGCAGCCAATCAGACCGCAGTCGTATCGTGGGCAAGCTGCGAGCCAGCAAGCAAGGCCGCAACGTTGTCGACTTCACCGAGGCGTTCTACAACCGCCGCTGATCCCGTCTCTGGCAGGGCGCTGAAAAGCCCCCTATCGGACTTAGCCGCCGATAGACGCCGATTCACAACAAAAAACCTATCTGCGTTGAGTCGCGGTAGGGACGCCCGTTACCGGACGCCCCCCGCACAGATCCGTACGGGCGCACTTTAGCGCATACGGCTCCTACCTTGGGTGCATGGCGTCAAACCGCACGCCGGGTTCCGGATGCAGAATCCGCGGCAGGGGTAGATAGCGATCCAGGATCGATCCGAATCGCTCCCACGGAAGGCGATGCCGCTGGCCGCGACGCCGCAGCGCCGCCAGCCATGCCCGTGCCACCTCCCGCCGGAGCGTTTGCAGCGCCGCGAAGTTCCCGGGAACCGCATGTTAGTTGAAGTAGCCCTGCACCACCAACCGCAGCCAGTCTCCGGTGTCGGCAATCGACTCA
>JAEUQF010000351.1 GCA_016789745.1 Bryobacterales bacterium | reverse complement strand
CCTTACCGCCTCAACCGAAGGAGATTTTCAGCATGTCCACTCGCCGTCAGTTCTTTGCAACCGGTGCCGGTGCCCTGGTTGCCTCCACGCTGCCCCGTATTGCGCGCGCCGATGTGAAAACCTTCCCCTACGCCGAATTCGAACAGCGTATCGCCAGAAAAGACTTCAAGGGCATGACCAAGGACGTGCTGCCCACTCCCTGCATGGTGGTCGATATCGACCTGTTCGAGAAGAACCTCAAGACCATGGCGGACTACGCTAAGAAGGCTCCCATCTTCCTGCGCCCGCACGTCAAGGTGCACAAGAGCGTCGATGTCGCCAAGCGCCAGATCGCGCTGGGTGCCATCGGCCTCACCACCGCCACCATCGCCGAATCCGAACTCATGTCCAACGCCGGCATCAAGGGCGTTCTCTGGACCAAGCAACCCGCCAGCTACAACAACCTGGTCCGCACCATCGCGCTGACCAAGAAAGATCCCACCTTCATGTTCGTCATTGACGACCCGAAGGTGGCCGACCAGGTGCAGGAAGCCGCCGCCGCCGCCAAGGTGAAGGCCCGCGTTGCCGTGGCTGTTTTTGCCGGCCTGAAGCGCCAGGGCATTGAGAACGGCCAGCCTGCCGTCGACCTTGCCAAGAAGATCATGGGCTCCAAGAACATCCAATTGGAAGGCTTCATGGCTTACTCCGGCACGGCGTCGCACACCAAGACCTTCGCCGCCCGCCGCAAGCAGACGGAGAAGGATCTGGCCGGCGTCAACGAAACCATTGCGCTGGCCAAGAAGGCCGGCCTGCCGATCGGCATCGTCAGCGGCGGTTCCACGGGCACCTACAACATGGACAAGGATCTGGGGCTGACGGAACTCGAATGCGGCTCCTATGTCTTCATGGACTCGCTGTACAAGGCGGTCGGCGGCCAGTCTGACGACAGCGTCTACACGGATTTCGAGAGTTCGCTGAGTGTGCTGGTGACGGTCGACAGCAAGCAGCACAAGGGCCAGGTCACCACGGATTACGGCAACAAAGCGCTGGCCCGTCCGACCGATACGGTGAAGGGCAAGCCGTGGCTGAAGGTCGGCAACCAGGGCGCCGAATACGGCATGCTGGCGTGGAGCGATGGCGGCGGCGAAGAGATCCGCGTGGGTGACCGTGTGGAGATCTACTGCAGCAACCTCGACATGAGCACCAACTGCTACGACCGTTACTATATCGCTAAGGGCAACGACATCATCGACGCCTGGCCGATCATGGGCCGCACCGGCGCCGCGCAGCGCTAATGCATCGACTGTAGTCTCCGGGCGCCTCTGCCGATACACTCGGAAGAGCGCACACATGGAGACACGGGAGTTCGAGTTCCGTGAAGGAACATCTGACAAGTTCTGGCGAATTACGCTGGACGGGTCGTCATTTTCGGTTAATTTCGGTAAGCGCGGCACCGCGGGGCAGACGCAATCGAAGGATTTCGCCAGCCCGGATGCCGCGCGAACGGCTTATGACAAGCTGATCCGGGAGAAGACTGGCAAAGGGTATGTGGAGGTCGCCGGCAGTACCGCGGTCGCATCCACGCCGCCACCTGCCGCGAAGCCGAAGCGCAAACCGGAACCGCAGTCGGAACCGGAGCCCGAGCCTGCGCCTCCGCCCGCGCCTCCGCCTGCACCCGTAACCCGCCCCGCCCTCGACCTGGCACCCGAAGACTGGGCTTGGGCCACTTGGCGCCCGCGCACCGTCACGCCTCGCCCGCCCGCCCCCAAGTTCAGCAAGGAAGACGGCCTCAAACGCCTCAAACGTGCCCTCGGACAGCAATACTGGGCCACCTCCTGGGACAACGCCAACCTGCCCGCCGCCATGACCTGCGAAGAGGCCCATTTCTGGCTGGCCGCCATCTCCGCAACGCATGTCCACTGGCTCCGCGATGTGCCTAACGGGCCCCAGACCTGGTACCACCAAGTGGAAATAGAAGACGTTACCAAGGAACTGGCCCTGCTCGACCTCGCCTCACCTTTCTCCGTGGACGATGCCGTCGCGCTTCTCAGTCGCAGTAATCTCCCCACCGCCATCCTCCTGCCGCTCTACCACCTGTTCTCCTGGAGCGACTTTCTCCTCATCCTCAACCGGCTTCCTAAGGTCAACGGCGGCAATGTTCCGGTCACGGACAACGTCTTCCGCCGCACCATGTACGGCCACCTCTCCGATGCCGAAATGGACAGCCTCCGCGCCGCCATCCGCCTCTGGCTCCCTGAGGTGGAGTTTGTCCAAAGCCAATGCAACTGGGTGCTGCTGCTGGCCGCCCAACTCGGAGGCTTTGGCCCGGAACTCAAGGCCTATCTCGATCACTTTCCGGATCCGGTCCACTACTTGCGCCAGGAGCAGACCGTGAACTTCATCTTCGGGCTCGACAGCCCGGCCGATGTCATCACCTACGCCAGACGCAAACGGCTGCTCCTGGTGCATCCCCAGGCCATCATCCCCTGGCTGGCCCACACCGAACTCAGCGAACTCCACGCCGTCGCGGACTCGCTCACCGAAGTCGTGAAGACCGACGCCACTGGAGGTGTGAAGGCCTTCCTCAAAGTCCTCCACTCCCGCGAAGCCGTCCCCGCAGTCTTCCATCTGTTCCAGTTCAACTTCGCCGCACTCGCCAACGAATGGTTCGCCGCCCACCCGCGCGAGACCTTCCTCGGCCTTATCCCGATGTTGCAGCATCCCGGCAAAGACGCGGCCAAACGCGCCCAGGAACTGCTGCTGCTGGCCGCCCGCGCCCTTGACCCCGCCGAGCGCGACGCCGCCTACGCCAATCTTCCTGACCCGCTTCGCCGCAAGCTGGAGAACGCGGACAACCCCACAACCGCCGTCGCCGACGCCATCCCCGACGGCTTGGCCGAAGCCTTCAGCTTCGCCTCCAAACAGAAACTGAAGTCCCCCGCCTGGATCACCGCCGCCAGCCTTCCGCCGCTGCTTACCGCCGACGGCCGCCTGCCCGAAGACTACGTCAACCTGCTGCTGGCCACCCTCAAAACAGCCGACCCGCGCGTGCCTCATCCGTTCGTTCTCGCTGCCCGCTGCTACGTCACGCCCGACTCGCTCGATGCCTTCGTCACCGCGCTCTTCGAGCAGTGGCGCTCGCTCGGTATGGAGTCCCGCGAAAAGTGGGCGATGTTCGCGCTCGGCGCCGTCGGGTCGGACCGCGCGGCGCTGCATCTGGCTCCGTTCATCCGCAACTGGCCGGGGGAAAGCAAGAGCCAGGCAGCCATGCTCGGCCTGGACGTCCTTCGCAACATCGGCACCGATACCGCCATCCTTCAGATCAACGCCATCGCGCAGAAAACCAAGTTCGCCGCTCTGAAGAAGCGCGCCCAGGAGTGCATGGAAGAGGTGGCCCAGGATCGCGGTCTCAGCCGCGATGAGCTCGAAGACCGCATTGTGCCCGACTGTGGCCTGGACGCCCGCGGCACCCGCACCTTCGATTTCGGCCCGCGCCAGTTCGAACTGCGAATCGGCGAAGGGTTGAAGCCCGTCGTGGTCGCCCCCGATGGCTCGCGCAAGCCCAACCTGCCGCCGGCCAACTCCAAGGACGACGCAGCAAAGGCCGCCGCCGCCACCGACGAGTGGAAGATCATCAAGAAGCAGGTGGCCGACGTCGCCAAAACGCAGGTCACGCGGCTGGAACAGGCCCTGGTCACGCAGCGCCGCTGGACCGCCGCGGACTTCGAACGCCTGCTGGTGCAGCATCCCCTCATGACCAACCTCGTTCGCCTGCTGGTTTGGGGCGTCTACGAAAACGGCAAACTCGCCGCCACCTTCCGCGTTGCCGAAGACCGCACCTACACCACTGCGCACGATGATGTCTTCGAATTGCCGGAAGACGCCATCATCGGCCTGCCGCATCCGCTGCAGATCGCAGACGCGGATAAGAACGCCTGGGGCGAACTGCTGGCCGACTATGAGATCCTGCCGCCATTCGTGCAACTGACGCGCGCCGTGCAGTACCTCAGCGAGAAGGAGCAACTCGGTGCGCAGATCAAGCGCCATACGGATGTCGCCCTCGAACCTGTCGTCTTCGGCAGCGTGCTGCAATCGAAAGGCTGGATGCGCGGCCAGGTGGGCGATGGCGGCTCTGTCGTCGAACACGTGAAGTACTTCCCCAGCGCCGATCTCACCGCTGTGCTGCAGCACTCCTACATGGTGATCGGCTATGTCGACATTGGCGAGAAGACCAGCCCGGAGGCCCTCTATTTCATCCCGGGCTATTTTAAAGGCAGTTGGGGTGATGTTGACCGCGGCCTACGCATCCTGCTCCGCGAAGTCGATGACGTGATCCTGAGCGAAGTGCTCACAGACCTGGACTACCTTGCCTCAAAGGAGAAGAAGTAATGGCGCAGCCTGATATCGAAGATATCCTGGAAGGCCGCTTCACACCGCGTCAGAGTTGGATAGACCCCAGCCTCTTGCCTTCCATTTCGATCCGGGGAAGAGTCCTGACCCCGGTTGAGATTCAGAACCTCGCTTCCGCTCTGATCGGCCAACCGGGTATCTACCAGCAGAGCCTACCGGTAGTCCGTATGCACCTTGATGCCGCCTGCCTGGATGCACTTGTCGCTGCCCTGATTCGCACCTGCAAAGGGGAAGTCACCAGCTACCCCTTGTACGCCGCGCTGCTAGTGGCTTCGCTTGCCGGCGGGCCGGAGACTGCTGCCGCGCTTCGCGAGTTCCTCCTGAACCCGGGGCCAATGTGGACGGGGATTGGGGTGAAGTCGTTCGTCACTCTGGAAGGCCCGAGTGGCATTGCCGCTGCCGTAGCCGCGTCCCGCAGACTCGACACCTACTCTCGGAACGAGATCGACAAGCAGATCGACGAACTCTGCGTCAAACACAACATCGGCCCGCTGGAGCGCGAACTCCGTAGCCTCTCCTCCGACGCCACCTCCCGCAAGCCGGCCATCGACGTCCTCAAGCGCCTATGCGAAGGCGGCTTCGCCTGGACCCACCAAGCCCTGAAGGAGACCATCTTCGCCAACCCCCTCCTCCAGGAACTCGCCGCCACGCTGGTCTGGGGCGAACTCACCCCTACCGGCCACGTCAGCCGTACCTTCCTCCTCACGCCCGATGCCGCACCGCAATTCCCCATCGTCATCGTCCACCCCTCGCAAATCACGCCCGAAGAAGCCCAATCCTGGAAATCCACCACAAAACCCGTCTTCCCCCAATTCGACAAACGCCCCGTCAACAGCACCGCCATCCACCTGCCCACCAACGCTATCTCTCCCTCCGCCCTCCTCACCGGCCTCGAGTCGAAAGGCTGGCAACGCACCCGCCCCGAAGCCAACGTCCTCCGCCAGCACGCGAAAGCCTTCCCGCTGCTCCACTGCAAAGCCTACCTCCGCTACACCGGCATCCCGATCCACTACGGCGGCACCTGGACCGCCCAACAGGCTATCTCCGTCCACTTCGACCCGCCAGTCAACAGCCCCATAGCCATCGCCGAAATCAACGCTGACCTCGCCGCCATCTTCCCTGCATGAACACCACCAAAATCCAGCGCCCACCCGCCGAGATCCTCTACGCCGCCGAACTCGATCGCCTCGCCGCTGATGACCGTGCGCATCCTAAACCCGAAGGCTGGCGCCTCTCGCCACGTTCCGTGCTCGCCTTCGTCCTCGGCGACAACTCCCGCAACCTCAAGCCCAAGTTCGTCGGCAGCCGCGCCATGGTGGAACGCGCCGTCGTCGCCCTCGCCACCAGCCGCGGTCTGATGCTCATCGGCGAACCCGGCACGGCGAAAAGCTACCTCAGCGAACTGCTGGCCGCGGCCATCTCCGGCGATTCCACGCTGGTTGTCCAGGGCAGCGCCGGCGTCACCGAGGATGCCATCAAATACTCCTGGAATTACGCCCTGCTGTTGGCCGATGGGCCATCGCCACGTTCGCTTGTGCCCGCGCCGGTACACCGTGGCATGGCCGCGGGCCGCATCGTTCGCTTTGAAGAGATCACCCGCTGCCCGCTCGAAGTGCAGGACACGCTGCTGTCCATCCTCTCCGAACGCATGATGGCCATTCCCGAAATGCCCGCCGACGCCGACCGCACCCTCTACGCCCGTGTCGGCTTCAACATCATCGCCACCGCCAACACGCGCGACCGCGGCGTCAACGAAATGAGTGCCGCCCTGAAGCGCCGTTTCAACTTCGAAACCATTCCTCCCATCCCCAACCTGCGCGATGAAATGGATCTGGTGCAGCGGGAAACCAATCTGCTGCTGGCGCGCGCCAGCATCCCCACCGCGCTGCCGGAAGACATCACGGAAATCCTCACTGTCACCTTCCACGAACTGCGCAACGGCAAAACGGGCGATGGCAAGGCGCTGGAGCCGCTCTCTACTGTCATGTCCACCGCGGAAGCCGTCTCGGTGGGCTACGCCGCCGCTATCCACGCCCACTACTACGACAACGGCCAGGTCACGCCCGCGCATGTGGTCCAATCGCTTTCCGGCTCGGCCCTCAAAGACTCACCGGAGGACGCCAAACGCCTGCGCCACTACTTCCATCACGTCGTCAAGGAGCGTGCCCGCGGCCGCTGGCCTGAATACTACGAAGCCAGAACGCTGCTGCCATGAGCACCGCCGCCTTCGACCCGCGCATTGCCCAGACCACGGGCGACGCCGTCTTCTTCCCCGTTCGCCATCACTCGCCCGCCGCCGCGCGTCTGCTGCGCCAATGCATCGCCCGCGTCCAACCCAAAGCCATCCTCATCGAAGGCCCGTCGGACTTCAATCCGCACTTCGCCGAACTGCACCGCGGCCACCAACTCCCCATCGCCATCTACAGCTACATCCGCTGGGAAACCCAAGCCCGCTCCGGCGCCTTTTACCCTTTTTGCGAGTACTCGCCCGAATGGCAGGCCATCGAAGCCGCCCGCGAACGAGCCATCCCCGCCGCCTTCATTGACCTGCCCTGGGCTGACCTTGCTTCCACGCGCAGCCCTTCTGTCCACTGCTACGCCGATGGGCAGGAACGCCGCTCCGATTACTTCACGGCGCTCACGCAGCGCCTGGGCCTCGACTCTTACGACGACTTCTGGGACCAGTTCTTCGAAGTCGACTCCACCCTGACTCTCGACCACTACCTCGACAGCCTCCACCGCCTGCTCTTCTTCGCGCGCCAGTGCACCCCCGGCGATCCGGATGACCGCCGCCGCGAAGCCTTCATGTCCGCCCGCATCGCCGAAGCCCTGGCCCGGCACGGCGCGCCGCTCGTCATCGTCACGGGAGGCTTCCATAGCTATCCGCTCTTTTGCCGGCACCACAGACTGCCCTACACGGAGCCGGCGGTCGTCGAACCCGAAGCCGATCCGGAACCCGCGCCTGCTATCGCCGAACGAGGCATCGCCCTCACGCCCTACTCCTACGAACGACTCGACTCGCTCACCGGCTACGACGCCGGCATGCCCAACCCCGGCTTCTATCACCGCTCCTGGACCACCCCCGACGTCCACCGCGCCCTGCTCGCCAACGTTGCCGAAACTCTCCGCGCCCGCAAACAGCCCATCAGTACGGCCGACCTCATCGCCGCCGAAGGCCTCACGCTCGCCCTCGCCCAACTCCGCGGCCACGCCCGGCCGTGGCGCCGTGATCTGGTGGACGGCATCCGCGGCGCGCTCATCAAGGACGATCTCGGGCCCAGAGGCTGGCATCCGGTTCTCGATGCCGTCCACGCTGTCCTGCGTGGCGAGCAGCGCGGACAACTCGCCGGCGGTACCGCCCTGCCACCGCTGGTTCACGATATCCAACGCCAGATCGCCGCGCACGACCTCGCTTCCACCCCCTCTCGCAGCCTCACGCTCGATCTCACGAATCCTGCGCACCTTGTGCGCGCCCGCGTCCTGCACCAACTCGACGAACTCGACATCGCCGGCTATACGCTCGCGACTCCCGCTGGGCTCACCCGCCGCGATCAGGCGATGAGCGTCGAAGAGGTTTGGAGCCTGCAACGGCACGACGCCTACGACGCCACCTGCATCGAAGCCTCCATCTACGGACCATCGCTTGCCGAAGCTAGCCTCGCCAAGTTGGAAGAAGCCGCCGGACGCCTGGAACGCTCCGCTTCCGCCGCGGCTGCCATCCTGCTGCGAGCCTCCCTCATGGGCCATCTCGCCGTTGCCGATCGACTGCGGCAACAGCTTGCGTTCCTCATCCGCGAAGAGGCCGGATTCGACTCTCTGGCCGATGCCCTCCGCTCGCTGCTGTATCTTTACCGCTACGACGACGTGCTGGGCGCCGCCCGCAGAGATGCGGCCGCCGCACTGCTCCGCGAAGCTTACACGCGCGGCCTCTGGCTCGTCGAGGCCCTTGGCTCCACGGCCACCCTCTCGCCCACTCTGCCGGACGGCATCCGCCTCCTGCGCGAAACCCTCACCCGCTGCGGTCCGGCGCTGCAACTGGCGGAGACGGAGTTTGTCGAAGTCTTCACGCGCATCGCGGCGCACGCGGTATCACCCACACTTCGCGGCGCGGCCACTGGCGTGCTCTTCTCCCTGAACCCCGACACCGCGCCCGCCGTCGAACTCGCCGGCAGCGCTAATCCACAGGACCTCGGCGACTATCTCACCGGCCTCTTCGCCCTCGCCAAGGAGGTGCTTTCGCGCAGCCCGGAACTCATCCGGCGCATCGCCAGCCTCGTCGCCACGTTCGATGACGATGCGTTCCTCATCGCGCTGCCGCCGCTGCGCCTTGCCTTCACCGCCTTCACGCCGCGCGAAAAGCACCACATCGCCGATTCGCTGCTCGGCCGCGCCGCCGCCCCGAAACTTGCCGTGCCGCTCGAAGTCGCCGCCGCCGTCCTCACCTGGGAAGGCCGCCTCTACGCCGAGATGGATCGCTACGGAGTGAAGCCGTGACCGATCCCATCCAACAGGCTCGCTGGCGCCTTATCCTCGGCTCCGATTGCCAACTCGGCGGCACCGGCCTCACCGGCGCGCAGGCCCGCATGGATCAATCCCTCGGCTTCCTCTATGACCGCGAACTCGCCGGCCGCAACAGCCTGTCCGGAGACGCAGCCGGCGGCCGCCAGGGGGGCCTCGACCCCTCCGCGCTCACCGTCCCCGACTGGATCAACCACATCCACGAACTCTTCCCAAAACAGGCCATCGAACGCCTGGAAAAGGACGCCCTCGAACGCTACCAGCTCGACGACATCGTTACCAACCCGGAAGTCCTCCAGCGCGCCGAGCCCAGCCAGACGCTGCTCGAGGCCGTCCTCCGCACCAAGCACCTCATGAACCAGGAAGTCCTGGCGGCCGCCCGCATTCTGGTGAAGCGCGTCGTCGAAGAGATCCTCCGGAAACTTGCCTTTCCCATCCGCCAGCCGTTCTTCGGCCCGCGCCTGCGCGAGCGCTCCCTGATGAAGATTGCGAAGAACTTCGACTGGCGCGAGACCATTCGCAAGAACCTCAAGAACTACGATGCCGGCCGCCGCCAGATTGTCATCCACGAGCCGCGCTTCTTCTCCCGCCAGCGCCGGCAGATGAAGAAGTGGAAAGTGATCATCGTGGTGGATCAATCCGGCAGCATGGCGTCGAGCGTGATCTACTCTGCCGTGACGGCGTCCATCTTCCACGGCATCCCGTCGCTGCAAACACACCTCATCGCTTTCGACACCGCCATTGTCGATCTCACCAGCGATTGCGCCGACCCGGTGGAACTCCTCATGAAGGTGCAACTCGGCGGCGGCACTGACATTGGCGGCGCGCTCAGCTACGCCGCCGGCCTCATCGACAACCCACGCCAGACTATCGTGGTTCTCATCACGGACTTCTTTGAAGGCGCACCCACGCACAAGCTGTTCTCCGTCTGCCGGCACATCATCGAAAGTGGCGCGCACCTGCTGGGACTGGCTGCCCTCAACGAACGCGCCGTCCCGGAATACGACCGCAACACCGCAGCCTACATCGCCAAACTCGGTGCGCACGTCGGCGCCATGACGCCTGGGGAACTCGCCAACTGGGTTGCGGAAAAGGTGGGCCGCTGACCCATGCCGCGTGCCGACCTGCTCGCCCTTACCGAAGACGACCTCGCCACGCTCGCCAGCCGCGGATTGCTGAAACGCGCCCTGCGCGACATCGAATCGGGCGCCGGACCCACCGCCTGCGCCGAAGCTCCGGACGGCACAGTCACTGCCCAGTGGGCCGACGGCGCCACCGTCACGCTGGCTCCCAGCATGAGCTTCGACGACCGCTGTTGCACCTGCGCGGCCACCGGCCTCTGTCGCCACATCCTCGGCACCATCCTCCACTACCAGGCCACCGCGCCGCGTTCGCAAGAGCAGGCCCAGCCCGAACCCTGGAATCCCGGCCTGATCGCGGACGACACCATCACCGGGCTCTACAAACCCGCTGTATATGAGGCCGTTCGCAAGGAGTGGCAGGCCGGCCAGGTGGTAGAGGCGCATGTGCTGCTGAAACCTCTGGCGCGCCTCCACACGGCCGGCCACACCGTCCGCTTCCTGGTCCCGAACGATCTCCGCTATACGCAGTGCGACTGTGCCGAAGAGGCCCCCTGCCGCCACGTGCCGCTCGCCATCTGGGGTTTCCGCGCCCTACGCGCGGACCGCACCTCCGCGCTCCTTGCCGTCAACCAGCGCCCGCCCGCGCCGCAACCTCACACCGCCGAGATCCGCGAACTGCTCACCGCCAGCGCCGAGTTCGGCATCGCCGGCCTGCCGCCCACCCTGCTCCGCCGCTGGCAATCGCTGGAGACCGCGCTACGTAAGGATCGCATCCACTGGCTGGCCGATATCACCTCCGAAATCCTCCTCGCCCGCGATCGCCACCTGGCCGCCGACGCCCGCTTCTCCCCGCCCGAACTCGCCGATCTTGCCGCCGAACTCCTCCTTCGCGCTAACGCCATGGAGGCCAATACCGGTGCTGTCCCGCAGTTGTTCGTGCGTGGCACCGCCAAGGAGACCGCGGTTGAGATCGGCTCCGCGCGTCTGATCGGTCTCGGCTCGTTCGTCGACGTCAGACGCAAAAGCGTCACACTCCATATTCCGCTGCAGGACACCAGCACCGGGCTTGTGGTCTCCATCCTGCGCGATTCGGAGGCCAACCAGCCCTTCGCCCAACTGGCCGCTGCGCACTTCAACAAAACCTACCGCTACCAGGCCATCGCCTCCGGCCAGATCCTTGCTAAGGGCGCCAAACGCACTCCGAACCTCGTCCTCATGGCCAGCCGCGCCCCGCTCGTCGTCCATCCGCAGTCTTTCGAATGGGAGAAACTCCGCCCGCCCGTGCTGGCCGAAGGCTTCGCCGAAATCCGCGCCCACTTATCCGTGCTGCCGCCGGCCAGCTTGCGCCCGCGCCGCGCCAATGAGAACCTCTATGTCTGCCCCATCGCCCAGGTGGTGGATGTCGCCTTCGACCCCGCCGCCCAGCGCCTGCAGGCCACACTGGTCGACCCCTCCGGAGAACGCGCGACACTCGACCAGCCGTACTACTCCCGCGCAGCCGGAGGCTTCTCCCGCCTGCGTAAGCACCTGGGGCAGACGCCGCTCCGCTTCGTCGCCGCCCGCGTTCGTCTGTCGCACCACGGGCTCTGCGTCGAACCCTGCGGCCTGGTCTTTGAAGAGAACGGCGCACGCTGGCTGCTGCAACCCTGGATCGACGAGGGCCCGGTGGAAGCCGTCATACCCCAGTCAGCTCCCGCAACCGCCACAGACCCCATCGCCCGATACCTGGGCGAGATCCTCGCCGCCCTCGGCGACATGCTCACCCTTGGCATCGAACGCACCGACGCGCTCACTCTCCGCACCTGGCAGGATCTTGTCCAACACGGCGAAGGGCTCGGCTTTGTGCGACTGCTGGAACCGGTCCGCCAACTCCACGCCGAACTCGACCGCCGCAGCCGCAGCCTGGATCATACTCCCGAGCGCACCGTCGCACTCGTCGCCGAACTCCTCAGCACGGCCCGCTTCGGACTCGATCTCTCGTCCTGACAGGGTTCCGTCCGCCCTGTTCCGCCCACCGCCAACGACAGGCCTCCCGCCCATCAGAATCGGCCCGCTCACGAGGAATCGCTCGGGAAACTCTCCATGGCAAGCCAGACTAAGGGCTTCCCATGCCCCGCATCCCATTCCTTCTTCTTCTCCTCTCCCCGCTCGTGCCTGCCCAAACCCCACCCATTGAGCCCGTCAAAACCACCGTCGTCGTCACCGCCTCCAAAGGCGCCGCCGAACTCGAACTTGCTCCCGCCGCCACGGCCCTTGTCACCGCCGCCGAACTCGAACAGCGCAACACGCAAACCGTCGACCAGGCCCTCATGCAAGCCCCCGGCATGTATCCCAACCGCTCCAAGGGCTTCATGGACACTGATCCGGGCTTCGGCATGCGCGGCTTCGGGGCCCGCAACTTCTCCCGCGTCCTGGTCCTTCTCGACGGCCAGCCCATCAACAATGGCTACTCCAGCCAGATCGCCGTCACCTCGCTACCGGTCGACGAACTCGACCGGGTGGAAGTCGTCCGCGGCCCCTTCTCCGCCCTCTACGGCGGCAATGCTATGGGAGGCGTCGTCCACATGATCACCCGGACGCCCACCCGCCGCGAGATCAAGCTCCAGGGCCAGTACGGCTCTCAGGACACTACCCAATACATGCTCCGCTACAGCGACCGGTTCTGGGAACGCCTGGGCCTCTCCTTCTCCTACCAGCGCACCCAAACCGGGGGCTACTCCGTCGGCAAAGTGCTGCAGACCGCCACCGCCGTCGCCTCGCCCGCCGGCATCATCATCCCCGCGCCGCGCCGCACCCTCACCTCCACCGGCGGCACCACCTACGAACTCGGCGAACAGGGCAACAACTGGTACAACCACCACACCTGGCGCACCAAAGGTGACGTCGCCATCAACTCCCGCACCAGCCTTGCCATGCAGTATATGTACCGCGATTATGGCTACGGCTACGACGGCACCCGAAGCTACGCCACCGACGCCGCCGGCGCCCAGCTTTTCCGCGGCAATGTCTTCTTCCAGGAAGCCGGCGCCTGGCGCCGCGTCACTCTTAACCCCACATCCTTCGTGCCCGGCAGCGGCAATGGCAACGCCCATTTCTTCAACGCCACCCTACTGCATTCCTTCGATACCAAGGGCTCCCTGCGCATCGCCGGCGGCCAAAGCTACTCGCCCGTTGATGCCTTCACTTCGGCGGCTGCCGCCACTCCCGCCAACGGCGCCGGTGGCCCTGGCACCTACGCCGATCGCCCCAACCGCGCCTCCTACGCCGAGGCCCAATACACCGCGCCCCGCCTCGGCCGCCACTTCCTGCTGGCCGGTAACGAAATGCGTCTGTTCTCCACCCAAGCCTACAACGACGAAGTCACTGACTTCGCCTTCCCCACCAACGTCATTCGCCGCTCCGTCTACTCCGCCGGCCGATCGCTCAACAACGGCGTCTACCTTCAGGATCAGTTCTCGCTCGGCGAGAAACTCCACATCACCGGCGGCACGCGCCTGGACTACTGGCGCAACTTCGACGGCGCCAGCCTTGACCGGCCCGATGTCCCCATCAAGTCCTATGAAACCCGCACCGCCCGCTACCTGTCGGCCAAAGGCGCGGCGGTCTACCGCCTCCGCACAGGCTCCGTGGTCCGCTTCTCCGCCGCCAACGCCTTCCGCGCCCCCAACCTGGTGGACCTCTACCGCACCACCTTCTCCGCGCAGACCCAGGTCCTGAGCCTGCCTAACCCCAGCCTCCTGCCCGAACAGATGTGGAGCGTCGAAACCGGCTTCCGCCAAAGCTTCTCCTCACGCCTGCAATTCGACCTATCCGCGTACCACAACTCCATCACCGACCTGATGTACCGCGTAACCGACTTCACCCTCGATCCCACCGGCCGCACCTCCGTCATCACCAACGTCGGCGCCGCCCGCACCCGCGGCTTTGAGGCTGCCGCCGAACAACGCGCCTCTTCCTTCCTCCGCCTCCGCCAGTCCTACACCTTCACCAATGCCCTCATCACCAACAACCCCGCCTCCCCGGCCACCAACGGAAAGCGCGTCGCTCTTGTCCCGCGTTCGGTGGCCACCTTCCAGGCCTTCCTCAACCAGAAACGCTGGAACGTCGTTGCCTCCGGCCGCTACTTCGGCAAGATGTTCACCAACGACACCAATACCGACACCACCAAGGGCGTCCAGGGCAGCTATGATCCCTTCTTCGATTCCGACATCACCGCTAACGTCACCCTCAGCACCCGCTACGAAGCCTTCGTCAGCGTGCTCAACCTGCTGGACCGCCGCTACTACCAGTTCAATCGCAACCCCGGACGCCTGGTTACGGCCGGTTTCCGCATCAAGCTATGATTGCCGCGCTGCTGCTCACCCTGCTGGCCGCGCAATCGGAACCCCCGCTGCGCATTGCCCTCATCACACCTTATCCGCAGATGGTGCCGCCGGGACTCGCCCGCTTTGAACGCGAACACGGCCGTTCCCGCATTGACCTCGAACTGGTCACCCCCAATAGCAAGCCCGCCCGCCTGGAACGCGCCCAGATCATCGCCTTCGTCCACAACTCCACCGTCTTCACGCCCGAGCAGAAACAGGCCCTACAGCGTGCCGCCGCCCGCGGAGCACTCGTCACCGCCTCCTTCCCTGATCTGGTGGAACAACGCATGGGCCTGCAGGCAGAAACCGCCATCAGCCTCAAGATCGACGAGTATTGGAAGAACGGTGGCGCCGAAAACATCGCCGTCTTCTTCGCCCTTCTCTACAACGC
>JAEUQF010000240.1 GCA_016789745.1 Bryobacterales bacterium | reverse complement strand
ACCCACTTCAGCCGCAGATTCTTCACATTCGCCGCCGTGACGCCGCCGAGTGGACTGTAGCTCCATGCCTGGTAATTCCGGCGAATCATCAACCAGTCACCCGGATCCGGATTCCGCAGCATCGCATCGGTCACCGGACGGTAGTTCTTCACCGTGCCCCGCACCGTATGCCCCTTCGGACGCGCCCGCGTCGACAAGCCCGCCTGATCGCTCGTCGGATCCGTCAATATCTTTAGCAGCTCCGGCGGCATCTGCCCGTTCGCCACGGCGCCAATGCGAATGCGGCTGTTGGCGATCATCGGCTCGGCTCCGGGCTTGGCACCGTTGGCCTCAAGGATAAAGGCTGACAACGCCACGTACGTGTCTTCGCCGAGCCCACCAGCATTGCCTGGAGGCATGGTCTGCTGCATGTAGCGCGTCAACTGCAGCACCGTGCGGTCGCGCCATACATTCAGAAAGTTGGCGCCGGTGAGGGGATGCGCTTCATTGCGCCCGGCCAGACTGGGCAGATGGCAACTGGCGCAGTTGCCCAAGTACGCCTGACGGCCTGCCAGCGCCTGTTCGGCCGTGAACGTCTGCCCCTCAGCGTACGCCGCCACGAAGCAAACCAGAGTCAGAAATCGGAAAGAGAAAGCCAACATGGGATTCCTTATGTTTGGTTATGCGGGATACTGCGGATAAAAACTGCGGGCCGGCGATTCCGGAATACGATGGCGCAACACCGCCTCGCGGTTCACGTCCAGCCCGAGCCCCGGCCCGGTGGGCACGTCGATATATCCATCTCGAATCGTGAAGAGCGTTTTGGTGTTCAGAACCTGCAGGGCCGGGCTCCATTGCTCTTCGGGCATGAGCGGCGGCGTCAGCAAGGCCAGTTCCTGCCACTCGGCGCCGATAGCCGCGCTGGCCTGCAGCCAACCGGCTAAACGCAGCCCCATCGACCCGTGCAGCACCACTGGCTTGTGATAGGCCTCGCACAGCGCGGCGATCTTGCGCGTCATCCACAGGCCCCCGCACAGCACGACATCGGGCTGCAGGACATCGTAGGAGCCCGCGGCCAGCGCCTCGCGATAGGCATCCAGTCCGTGGAAGCGTTCGCCGCCCGTAACGGCGATGTCCACTTCCCGCGCCAGCCGCGCCGGCGAAAAGAAATCATCGCGCGCGAAGGGTTCCTCCAGGTAGGCGACGTTATGCTTCTCCAGCGCACGGGCCACCTCCAGCGCGGTGGAATAGCTCCACAGCCCGTTCAGATCCGCCGTACGGTCTACCATGATCGTGAAGTCCGGACCCGTGGCCGCGCGGATGGCTCCACAGGCATCGGCATCGTCGGTCGGCTTCGGACGCCAGGCCCGGATCTTCATGCCGCGATAGCCGGCTTTTCGGATCTTCGCCGCATGATCGGCCATGTCCCGATAGGCCACCTGCGACTGGTCGTTCTTCCCGCGCCAGATACACGTCAGGTACACCTTTAGCCGTTCCTTTGACCCGCCCAGCAGGCGGCAGACCGGCTGTCCTGCGATCTTGCCGATGGCGTCCCAGATGGCCTGCTCCAACCCGCCCCACTGTCCCAGGCCGGCGCGCAGATGATCCTCCACCGCGAACAGATCCTTGCCCACTAACGCCGGGCGGATCACGCTGTCCAGGATGCGGCCGTAACTGCCGCGATCAAAGCAGTACCCGCGCACGCCTGCGTCCGTCTCCACGTCAAAGAATGTGTAGCGGGCATACTTTCCCATCGCCAGTTCTTCGCGGGGAATCGCGATCTCGATTGGGAAGATGTCGATGCCTTTGATCTTGACGGGCTTGGCGGAGGCTGCCAGCGCGCGGAGCGGGGCCAGGAGGCTGGCGGACATGCCGAAGCGTTCGGCGAAGGCTCTTCGGGTGATCATGGTGCCTTGTGAGTTTCTATCACACAAGGCACCTTCGAGACAGGAACGGCTACTGGCGGGCTGTACGCGACTTCGTGACGCGATCCACAATTTCGCGGAACTGCGCCTGGTCCATCGCATCGGTCAACTGCAATTCGTAGTTTTCGCCGCGAAACGGGCGGATCTCCAGCTCGTAGGGGTTCTTGTTCTTCAGTTCCTTGATTTCCTTCAGCTCCCAACGGCGCGAATCGGAAGCGTTATCCGTGGATTCGAACATAATGCGCGTATCGTCGATGATCAGCTTGCCGTCGGTGTTGCCACGCAGCATCTTCTTCTTCTGGGCGCGGAAGGTCAGGGTATTGGCGGAGGCGCCAGCGGCGCCACTCTGCGGGCCCGCCGCCGCTGCCGGTGCGGAGGAGAACCAGCGCTGGATGGCCGTTGCCTCGGAAGCCGCCGTCAATCGCAGAATGACACGTGTTGTCGAGCCGGAGCGGTCCTTCACTGCCTTGTTCAGCTGGATCGTCACCGAATCCGTATCGGGTGTGACCGCCGAAATCATCGCCCGTGTGGCAAAGAAGGAAGCCTCGGGCTTCTCATCGTCGATAAAGACGATCGAGTCCGGCAGCACGGCGACACGCCCCGTAACGGCCTGTGCCGCCACCAGAGATCCGCGATACACATTCAACTCGCCCTGCGCCAGGGCGGAGCCTGAAGCAAAAACAGTACAAGCAAAAGCCAGCGCACACGACTTCAATTGCATACTGAATATTGTCCGAGACCCGTCAATAAAATGCAAAACGCCGCAACGGAGAAATCCGCTGCGGCGCTTGCGATAAATCTGGCTTTGGGAATGCTAGTTGACGACGTCGACGCCCATGCTGCGCGCTGTGCCACGAACGCTGCGGATCGCGGCTTCCACGTCAAAGCAGTTCAGATCGGGCATCTTCTGCTTGGCGATCTCTTCCACCTGCTTGGCGGTGATCTTGCCCACCTTGTTGCGGTTCGGCTCCGCCGAGCCCTTCGCCAGGTTAACGGCCTTCTTGATCAGCACCGGCACCGGCGGTGTCTTGGTGATGAATGTGAACGAGCGGTCCGAGTAGATGGTGATCACCACGGGGATGATCAGGCCTTCCAGGTCCTTGGCCGACGTCTTGGCGTTGTAGGCCTTGCAAAACTCCATGATGTTCACGCCCTGCGGACCGAGCGCGGTTCCGACAGGAGGTGCGGGCGTCGCCTTCCCAGCCGGAATCTGTAACTTAACTTGTCCAGTGACTTTCTTTGCCATCGTTATGCCTGCTGCTTACTTAAATCTTTTCGACCTGTAGGAATTCCAGCTCGACCGGCGTCGCACGGCCGAAAATCGTAACGAGAACGCGTAGGGTGCTGCGTTCGTTGTTCACCTCGTCCACCTTGCCGGAGAAGTTCGAGAACGGCCCGTCGATGATACGCACGGTTTCGCCCTTCTCAAACGTCAGCTTCGGACGAGGACGTTCCGCCGACGTAGCCTGGCGGAACAGAATCTGATTCACTTCTTCGGGCGTCAGCGGCACCGGCGTATTGCCGCCACCCACGAAACCCGTCACGCGCGGCGTGTTCTTGATTTCGTGCCACAGCTGGTCGTCCATATCCATCTGGACCATCACGTAGCCGGGATACAGAAGGCGCTTGCTGGTCACCTTCTTGCCGTTGCGCAACTCCACAACCTCTTCGGTAGGAATGAGGATCTGCCCAATCTTGTGAGCAAAGCCGAAGGCGTCGGCACGCGTTTTCAGCGACTCGGCCACCTTCTGCTCAAATCCGGAATAGCTGTGGATGATATACCAGCGCTTGGTCTCTTCCGGGTCCGCAACCGGTGCGGCCGGAACGTTGTCCTCAGACTCAACCTCGACAGCGGCTTCTTCCGACGGGTCCACGTCGACCACTTCGTACTGGTCCGGATCGAAGCTCTCGTCGTCTTGGGGAAGCGCGGTTTCGTCGGTCATGAATAAACCTGGGGACTCTACTTGGTGAACGTATCGAAGATCTTCGTGACGAGGCGCGTGATGGCTAAGTCCACAACCCAGAAGTAGGCCGCGAACGCGAAGACGGAGACGATCACCACGGTAGTCGTCGCCCGGACCTGATTCCACGAGGGCCAGGTAACCCGGCGCATCTCGGCCTTCAAATCATCCACATACGCTCTGACCTTCTGGGGCCAGGCGGCGATCTTCGGGCCTAACGAGTTCGAATCTCCGCGAGCTTCGGTTTCCATAGCAGAACTTGTAGCCACAACCACTCTCACACTTCTGTCGAAATTGAAAAACTACAGGGCAAGCCGCGGACGCAAGCTTCACACTCGCTTGTTTCCGGAACTGGCAGGGGCGGAGGGATTCGAACCCCCACTCACGGTTTTGGAGACCGCTGTTCTACCGTTGAAACTACGCCCCTAAACCCTAGGACGACAATTGGGCAATTTCGATTGTATCGCAAACTGCCCGAACATGCTAAACCGCTCCCGTTGCCAGGAGCGGTTCGCATGAAACCAACTCGATCGACAGCTCTTAATCCGGGAGGATTTCGCTAACCGTACCGGCGCCCACCGTGCGGCCGCCTTCACGAATCGCGAAGCGCAATCCCTTGTCCATTGCGACCGGCGTGATCAGCTCGATCACCAACTGCACGCTATCGCCAGGCATCACCA
>JAEUQF010000231.1 GCA_016789745.1 Bryobacterales bacterium | reverse complement strand
GAAAGAGCGCAAGGAACGCCCGCTCCACGTCGATCAGGTCATCGAACAACTCCGCCCAAAACTGAACTCCACTCCGGGTATGCGCGCGTTCCTCCAGAACCCCCCGCCTATCCGCCTCGGCGGCTCGCTCACCAAGAGCCTCTACCAGTTCACCCTCATGGGCACCGATACCCAGGCCCTCTATTCGAGTGCCCAGAGCTTTGAAACCGAGATGGCCAGGATCCCCGGCCTGCAGGACGTTACCAGCGACCTCCAGATCAAGTCGCCCGAACTCCACGTCGTCATCGACCGTGATAAAGCCGCCAGCCTCCGCGTCACTCCGGAACAAATCGAGAATGCGCTGTTCGATGCCTATGGCCCGCGCTGGGTCTCTACCATCTATGCCCCGGAGAACCAGTACCGCGTTCTGCTGGAAGTGGAGCGAGCGTTTCAGGAAGATCCGTCGCTGCTCTCCTCGCTCTACATCCGCTCCGCCGCCACCGGCAACCTGGTTCCGCTCACTGGCTTGGCCCGCATGGAATCGAAGGCCGGCCCGCTGTCCATCAATCACTACGGACAGCTTCCCGCCATCACGCTGTCGTTCAATCTGAAGCCCGGCGTCTCGCTCGGCGATGCCGTCACCCGCATCCAGGACCTGGCGAATGAGAAGTTGCCCGATACCGTCAGTACCGCCTTCCAGGGCGCCGCGCAGGCCTTCCAATCCTCGCTCGACAGCCTGTGGATCCTGCTGGTGGTCGCCATCCTGGTGGTCTACATCGTGCTCGGCATTCTCTATGAGAGCTTCATCCACCCCATCACGATTCTCTCCGGCCTGCCTTCGGCCGGCTTCGGGGCGCTGCTCACGCTCTACTGGTTTAAGCTCGACCTCAACATCTACTCGTTCGTCGGCCTTATCCTGCTGATCGGCATCGTGAAGAAGAACGCCATCATGCAGATCGACTTCGCCCTCGACGCCCAGCGCAACCAGGGCATGAGTCCTTATGATGCCATCTACCAGGGCTGCCTCACCCGCTTCCGCCCCATCATGATGACCACCATGGCCGCGCTGCTCGGCGCACTGCCCATCGCCCTCGGACACGGTGCCGGTGGCGAGGCCCGCCGCCCGCTCGGCCTCTGCGTCGTCGGCGGCCTGGTCTTCTCGCAGTTGATCACGCTGTACTTGACGCCGGTGGTTTACCTCTACCTGTCGGCGCTGCAGGACAAGTTCCAACGGCGCGTCCGCCGCACGCCCACGCCCGGCGGTGTCGAAGCCGTCAGCACCGGCGACTAAAAACTAAGGACTGCCTGTCACACAGCCGTGCGCTTCGCGATCAAACGTACCGAGGTACGTTTTACGATGCGTATCGTTCTGGCATTGCTTGTAACCGTAGGTGTGAGTCTGGCGGCCGACCCCGTCCGTACCGTGCTGTGGCGCGATCCCGGTAAGGTGGAAGCCCTCGACCTTTACCACGGCCCGCTCGGCCGCGGCGCCATCCCCAAGCCGCCGTTCCGTTATGTCGAAAAGAATGGCTCCGGCACCAATGAGAAGATCATTGTCCGCGATGCCCGCGGCCGTACCTGGGAGGCCAAACTCGGGCCGGAAGCCAAGCCCGAGGCCTTCGCCACCCGCCTGGCCTGGGCACTTGGCTATCATTCCGACCGCACCTGGCTGGTGCCCGAAGGCAGCATCGACTCGCGCCCCTTCCGCGATGCCCGCTTCGAACTGCGTATGTCCGGCTGGAAGTATCGCCCCGACCTCGCCTGGACCTGGAAGAACAACCCATTCACTGGCCGGCCGGAGTTGAACGGCCTGCGCATCCTGGTGATGCTGCTTTCGGACTGGGACAACAAAGACCCGCGAGACATCGACAGCAATAACGGCGTTCTCGAAAGCCCCAGCCACCGCCTGCTGGTCTATTTCGTTGCCGACTGGGGCGCCTCCCTGGGCAAGTGGGGCAACATCTTCACCCGCGAAAAATGGGATTGCGAAGGCTTCACCCAGCAGAGCCGCGAGTTCGTCAAACGCAACGCCGACGGCACCCTGGACTGGGCCTACCGCGGCAAGCATGCCGGCGACTTCCGGAAGGACATCCGTGTCGAGGACGTACGCTGGCTCATGCGTTATCTCGGGCGCCTGCGCGATCAGCAGATCCGCGATGCCCTCCGCGCCGCGGGCGCCTCGCCGCAGGATACCGGCTGCTTCACCGCCGCCCTCCGCGACCGCATCAACCAACTGCGCCGCGTGTCGGTGGCTAAGGGTTCACCAGCACCGCCGCGCCGGTAAGCGGCAGCACGGGCACGCCCGAGGCGGACATGTTCGAATCATGACCGGTTCCTCCCTCCTTCTGCCCTATCCGAAGTGGAGGAACACTCATGCTAACCAAAACCCCCAAACAACCACTCCCCGCCTGGCCCCCGCTCTATCCCGACAAAACGCACAAAGTCCAGGACGGTGATAATTGGTGGAAACTCGCCGAAAAATACGGCCGCAAAGACCCCTGGGACATCATCCAATTCAACTTCAATACCCACACTCCCGAAGAGGTCAACTACTACCTCGCCAAACTCGTCGGCTGCACCCGCAGCAATGACGGCAAGAACTACAGTTTCAGCTCTTCGGACTCACCCGGCATCATCTACATCCCGCCGCGCACCTGGACTCCAGCCCTCGGCCCCTATCTCAAAACCGACTGGAAGAATCACTTCCTTCATACCGCCTACGGCACCGAACCGGACGACGCCTTTAACCTCGAAATGAAGGAGACGCTCCTCAATCGCCTCACCTTCGTCGAGGTCCCCAAACTCTCCGTTCCCTGTGAATACGACTACCAGAACACCGTCTACGTCCGCCCTGGACGACTCCTTTGGAACAGCGGCTGGCTCCTCCGGGAGTGCATTCACATCGCCTTCGGCCCTGCTGGCAAGGGCCGCCGCTTCACCCCCGAAGCCGAGGCCATTGCATGGATTAAAATCCATGCAATGTGGAACTCCAGGGGCAAATACAGCAAGGTTCCTTTTCCCTTTGAAGAGTGCCGCCAGGGTTCCTCCCAGAAGCGCCAGATCTACCAGGCCGCCGGTGTCTTCCGCGCCATGCACAACACCTTCGCAGGGCCCCAGCGCTTCCGCGAACTGGTGCACGTGGTCCGCCAGGATCCCGACTGCCAGCGCCGCCTCGCCGGCCGCCCTCGGGCCTGATCCGCCTCGCCGCTGTTGGGGGTGCCCGCCTAAACTAGCGCCCCCATCCGCCGCACCGATGATCGCCAGCAAAACAAACGCGAAACATTCCACAGGCTAGTCCGCCGAGGCCTTGGCGGAGAGGCACCGTAGACCGAAAGTCAACGTACTCCGCGAACGCAACAGCGAGGCCCGCTATCAGACACGCGACGGCGATACGTGCCTTAATCCCCCATCAACAACGCCGCAATCTTATCCGCGTCGTTCGGCACAACCGTCGGCGAATTCCCGTAATTCGCCAGAATACTCTCCCCATGCGGGTCTTTCAATTGCCCCGTATGGTACTTATAAATGTAATCCGGGTCCTTCAACACATTCCCGGTCAATACCGCCACCACGTCCGCGTCTTTATCCATCACGCCCGCGGCCACCAGTTTCCTGATCCCGGCCAGCGTCGCCGCCGAGGCTGGCTCACACCCGATCCCGGCCAGCCCGATCTGCGCCTTGGCGTCGGCAATCTCCTGCTCGGACGCGCGTTCCACCACGCCATCCGTCGTCGACACCTCCAGCAGCGCCTTCGGCCAACTCACCGGATCGCCGATCTTGATCGCCGTCGCCAGGGTCTCAGGATGCGTCACCGGCACAAACCCCGTACCCGCCGGCTGCCGCACAAAGTCATAGAATGGAGCCGACCCCTCGGCCTGCACCACCGCCAGCCGCGGTAGCTTCTCGATCAGTCCCAGCGCCTTCAGTTCCCGCAGCGCCTTGCCGAACGCTGACGTGTTGCCCAGGTTTCCTCCAGGCAGCACGATCCAGTCCGGCACCCGCCAGTCCCGCTGGTCCAGCATCTCAATCACAATCGACTTCTGCCCCTCAATCCGAAATGGATTAATCGAGTTCAGCAGGTAAATCCCCAGCCTCTCCGCCAGTACCCGCACCAGCGCCAGAATCTGGTCGAAGTTCGCTTCCACCTGCAGCGTCCGGGCCCCGTACTCCAGCGCCTGCGCCAGTTTGCCGTAGCTGATGTTGCCATGCGGGATAAATATGATCGGCTGCAGCCCGGCCGCACTGGCGTAAGCCGCCATCGATGCCGATGTATTGCCTGTGGAGACGCACGCCACCCGCTTCATCCCCAGCCGCACGGCCTGCGCCGTCCCGCACGTCATCCCGTTGTCTTTGAAACTGCCGGTCGGATTGAAACCGTGATGCTTGAACGTCACCCGAGCCAATCCCGCATAGCGCGCTGCCACCGGCGCGTTCAGCAACGGCGTGTTTCCCTCCCGCAACGTCACCACATGGTCGTTGCTGTCCAGAAACGGGAACATCTCCCGGTACCGCCATACCCCCGATTGTTCCAGCGGCGCATTGTCCATCCGCCGCTCCCGCCACAGCTTCTTCAACTGCTCCGGCTCCGGCCACTCGCCCGAATACGTCGCCTCCAACAAGCCCCCGCACTTCGGGCAGCTATACAAAACCTCGGTAATGGCGAACCGCGCCCGGCAGGCCGGCTCGAAACAAATCAGTTCGGCAAACATGAAGTCTCTCATTATCGCATCCACCTGACCGTTTCATTCCCTGGTTTGCGCTTGTACACTTAGGAGCCACATGGAAGTCCTTGGCGTATTTCTCGTCCTCGCGATCCCGGTCGCCTTCGTCTGGGCTCTCGTCAAGGCTATTCGCCAGGGCCCGCGTATCTCCGAACTCGAACGGCGATCCGAAGAGCAGTCGGAACTCATCCGCCGCCTCACGGCGCGTGTCTACGAGCTCGAATATCTCAGACCTGCGGTCCAACCCCTTCCACCCGAACCCCTCCCCGAACCGGCGATCGCCGAAACGCTGATTGCGCCGGTGCCCGAGCCCCAGCCGGCTCCAGAACCTGTTCCCGAACCGCAGCTCATTCCCGAACCCGAGCCGCAACCCGAACCCGTTCTCGTGGGCATCGACGATACCTTCGACACACCTGCACCACCCCCCGCGCCCACCCCCACTCGTGATTGGGAAGCCGTGGTCGGCGGCAGCTGGCTCAACGCCATCGGCACCCTGATCCTCGTCGTCGGCATCTCCCTGTTCCTCGGCTACGCCCTCACCCAGTTCGGCCCGCTCGGCAAGATCGCCATCGGCGCCGCCGTCAGCGTCTTCATGATCGCCGCCGGCATCTTCGTCGAACGCCAGGAACGCTACGCCATCGCCGGCCGAGGGCTCATTGCCGGCGGGTGGGCCTCGCTCTACTTCACCGCCTTCGCGGCCCATGGACTCCCCGCCGCCCGCGTCATCGATTCTCCCCTCGCCGGCGGCCTCCTCCTGTTGCTCGTGGCCTCCGCCATGATCCTCCATTCGCTCCGCTACGGCTCGCAGACCCTCACCATGCTTGCCTATGCGAGCGCCTACGTCGCGCTAATCCTCGGGCCCCTCTCCACCTTCGGCATCGCCGCCAGCGTCCCCCTCACCCTCTCGCTGCTCGCCGTCTCCCGCGCCATGCAGTGGCAGCTCATTCCGGTGGCCGGCATGGTGCTCACCTACTGGACCTTCGCCTTCCGCTACGACCCTGCCGAAGTCCCGCCCACCGTCGGTACCCTCGCCCTGCTCGCCTACTGGCTTGCGTTTGAAATCTACGACCTCGCCCGCCTCCGGGCCGCCTGGAAATCCCTGGTCCCCGAATCCGGCCTCTTTTTCCTCAACACCATTCTCTTCTTCGGCGCGGCGTTCCTTTCCATTCCGCCCGGTTCGCGTACTGATGCCGCCAACTTCCTCACCGTCATGGGTGCGTTCTATCTTGCCTCGGCGATTCTGCGCATCCGCTGGTCGCTGCTCGCCGACCCTGAACCGGAGGCCGAAGCCAAGCCCAGCCTGCTGCCCACGGTCCAGCAACTCGCGCTCGGCATCGCCAGCGGTCTGTTCGCCCTTTCCATCCTGCGCCGCTTCGCAGACCCCGTCTCCGCGCAGGCGGGGCTGCTGCTGGAAGCGCAGCTGCTGGTGCTGGCCGGGGTCCGCCTCCGCATGCCCCTGCTGCGTCACCTGGGCGCCGTGCTGTTTGCCTTCTGTACTCTGCTGCTGGCGGCACGCGCGCACGAGTTCCACCGGAACTGGGTGCCGTTCGCCTTCGTGATGCCGGGCCTGTTCTACCTTAATCGCTATCTCACCAGAGAAGGCCGCTACTACACGTGGGGAGCGGTGCCGCTGCTGTTTGCCGGCATTCTCGAAGTCACCCCCGACCGCTGGCAGGCCACCGCGCTCGCTCTGTTCGTCCTCGCGCTCACCGAAGCCTGGCGCCGCTTCACGCAGTCTGAGTTTCGCTGGCAGGCTCTGCTGGTCGGCCTCTTCCTGGTCATCGCCACGCTTGCCGATCACAACGTCTGGCTCGATATCGCCCTCGCCGCCGCGCTGTTCGTGCTCGCCTCCTGGCGTCAGCACCCCGCCGATGCACGCCTCCGCGACTTTGCCTGGGGCGGGGCCATCACGCTGGCCGCATGCTCGGCTTGGCATGCCTTACCCGCTGCCCTGGTCGGACCGGCCTGGGGTCTGCTGGCATTGGTCACGCTGGAACTCAGCCTCATTCTCGGCTCGGCCCTCGTCGAATCCCAAGCCCACGCCATGGCCGCCGGCGGCTTCGGCCGCCTGTTCTTCGCCAACTTCACCATCACCACCCAGACCGGCTTCCTCTCGCACCGCATTCTGACGGTGGCGCCGATGCTAGCCCTGGCGTATCACGGCTGGCAGCGGGCGCGCCTGCCGCAGACCGCCCGGCTCTATTGCTGGACGCTCACCATCCTCGCCGGTGTTCTCTTGCGTTTCGAACTGGGCCGTACGCTCGTCGTACTCGGTTGGGCGGCTCTGATGCTGGTTGTCCTCCACTTCGGGCTCCGCCGCCACCTCATCGACCTCCGCCTGCAAGCCTACCTGCTCGCGGGCATCACCTTTCTCCGTGGCTGGGCCACCAACTTCAACTCGGCAGACACGCTGCTGGGCATCTCCGAACGGATCACGGTCGGGCTGGCGGTGATCGCCGCCTTCCACGCGGGGCAACTGCTGCACGCGCGGGAGGAGCGCTACCCGCGCTCTGGCTACGCGCTGCTCGGCACCGCCCTGCTCAGCATTCTGCTGTTCTACGAAGTCTCGGGCGGCCTGCT
This sequence comes from Bryobacterales bacterium, assembly GCA_016789745.1. GTDB lineage: Bacteria > Acidobacteriota > Terriglobia > Bryobacterales > Bryobacteraceae > CADEFT01. Next base: position 112 of record JAEUQF010000231.1, on the reverse strand, counting down.
CACCATCGCCTGGGGCATGCAGGCGGTGGCCTCCCTGCTGGCCGGCTTCGCCCTCCGCGAACGGGTCATGCGACTGGCGGGCCTTTTCCTGCTGATGATCTGTGTGCTGAAG
>JAEUQF010000189.1 GCA_016789745.1 Bryobacterales bacterium | reverse complement strand
GCCGCGACTACGGCGATGTCACCCCCGTCCGCGGCGTCGCCCTCGGCGGCGGCGAGCAGATGATCGCCGTGTCGGTAGAGGTAGTGCCGGTAGAAGAGACGGACTTCCCTGCCCCTGACGAATAACGGATCGCCGCCTTTCTGAAATCCTCGACCAGGGTGACTGCCTAGGGACGTTTTCCCCGCCTCCTCTCGGCATGAGAGCTCCTCTACTGCTGCTGCTTGCTCTGCCGCTGGTCGGGCAGACCGATCCACTCGGTCGCTACATCCTCGCCGACGGCGACATCATCGTCGGCACTGCCTCCAAGGACGGCACGCGCTCCGCCATCAGCACCGGGTCGGCATTTTGGCCGCGCACCGGGAACGTCGTCCAGATCCCTTATCTCAACCAAAGCCCGGATGCCAACGTCGCCGCCGCCATCACCGCGGTGAATCGCCAGTTGACGGGCATCGTGCAGTTGGTGCCCCGTACGAGCGAAGCCGATTACGTCGTCTTCACCAGTGAGCCGGGCCTGTGCAACTCCTGGGTGGGCCGCCGCGGCGGCGCGCAGGACGTCAATGCCACCTCCTGCGGCCTCACCGGCGCCATCCATGAAATCGGGCACGCCATCGGCCTGCAGCACATGGCCAGCCATCCGGACCGGGCCAGTTTCCTCCAGATCTTCCCCGACGAAATCACGCGCCTGGAGCCGATCGCCGTCACACCGCCCCACCGCATCATTACGTCGTTCTCCTACCGCGCCATGGTGGACAACCAGGTGGGGACCACGCGCCGCGGCAGGCCTTACTACGAAACCATCCCCGCCGGTATCCCGCTGGAGCCGATGAGCGGTGAGTTCAGCGAGAACGAGGTGGACGCCATCCGCCGCCTCTCGGGCGCCGCCCCCACCCAGGTGACCATCTCCTCGCATCCCGCCGGACTGCGCATCCTCGTGGACGGCACGGCCGTGACCACCCCGCGCGCCTTCGATTGGGCTCTCAACAGCACCCATACTCTCGAAGTTCCCGATGAGGCACAGGCGTTGAACAACCAAATCCATGTTTTCGGCAACTGGAGCAACCTCGGCCAGCGCCGCCAGACCATCACCGTTACCCCCGGCGCCGGCCGCCCCACCGATCCCACCAGTTCTCCCGCCGTAACCCTCTACACCGCCAACTTCATCCGTTACTCGCCAATCAATGTGGATGCCACCCCCGGCACCGCTGAACTCAGTCCCGGACCGGTCTCCTTCCCCCAAGGCTCTTTCTATCGCGAGCGCCAACTGACCACGGTCACCGCCACGCCTCCCGCCGGCCAGACGGTTTACGGCTGGTCCGGCAGCGGCAGCTTCTATTTGCCTCCGCCGCAGGCCGGTAATCCCGTCCAGATCAGCCCCCGCGGTGTCACGTCGCTCTTTCCTACCTACACGGCCCGCCCGGTCACCACCATCACCTCAAACCCGCCCTTCCTCCGCGTCCTGGTCAACGGGGCCAGCCGCCGGACCCCGGTGAGCTACTCCGACTTCCAGGACTCGGCCTGGACGCCGGGCAGCACCCAACAGGTAGGCGTGGCCGCCGCTCCCCAGGAAGTCAGCAGCGGCGAATCCCGCTACGTCTTCGAAAGCTGGAGCGATAACGGCGGCGCCAACCATCCCATCAACGCCAACGATACGCCCGGCACCAACAAGGTCCTGACCGCGAACTTCCGCGCCGAATTCCGCGTCAGCGCCAGCGTGTCCATCACCCCCTCCTTCTGCGGCGGGTCGGTCACTCTCAGCCCCGCCTCCGCTGACGGTTTCTACCGCGAGGGCACCCCGCTGCAACTCACCGCCACGGCCCCGGAAGGCTTTGTCTTCACCGGCTGGTCCGGCTGGCCGGAACTGCCGAACACGGCCTCGGCTACCGCCGCCGTCACCCGCGAGCGGTTCCCGGTGGCAATGTTCAACGTCACCGGAACGCCGCTGCGCATCGACTCGGTCAGCCCCGCCACCCTGCCGCTGGGCACTGAAGTCATCATCACGTTAACCGGCTCCGGCTTCAGCGGCAACAACCTCTTCATCAGCTACCAGACCGACGTCGACAGCGGCACCAAACGCGCCACGATCGTTAGCCCCACCCAGGCCACAATCAACCTCACCGCCGCCGAGTTGCAGGGCAGTTCCCGCATCTCCTTCCGCGCCCTGAACTACGGCGGCAACTGCGCGGCGCAGTCGGAACCCCTAACGGCGACGGTCGGCGCTGTCGCCGCACCTCCAGCGAACCCCACCACCCCCACGCCCCCGGCCACCACCAACACCTCGTTCGTCGCGCTCCGCGGCTGGCAGGGCGGTTTCGTTACGGCGTTGCCGAACGGCACCCTCTACGCTCCACCGGCCGCCGCCGGCGGTACGCCCCACGGCTCCCAGGTCTTCACCCTCACGGACCTCAACGGCGGCACCCTCGCCGACGGCGACCTCGTCTGCCTGCAAATCCCCAATGGCAATTTCCTCACCGCCGCGGTCGCCGCGCCCGGCCGTGTTTCGGTCGGTCCGCCTACCGACGGTACCCATGAGCGCTTCACCGTGCGCATCCAGGGCAACACTATCGCCCTCCGCGCCTCCAACGGCCAGTGGATCGCCGCCGAAGGCAATGGCGACCTGAATGCCAATCGGGGAGGCGTGGGGCTATGGGAAACGTTCGCGCTGGTTACCCTGACTACTCCCCCGCCGCCGGCACGGACGTCGCGCATCGGCTTGCGCAGTTGGCAGGGCGGACTCCTCGCCGTCGGTAACGGCAATGCCCTCACCGGCGGCCCCGGCGCTCCCGGCACCCCCGCGAATGCCCAGCAGATCTTCACCCTCACCGATCTCAACGGCGGCGATCTCGCCACCGGTGATGTCATCACGCTGCAGGCCCAGAATGGGAACTTCGTGACCTTCTCCACGGTCTTGCCGAGTCCGCTTTCGGTCGGGCCCGCCACCCCTGGCCCCAACGAACAGTTCTCCGTCCAGGTACAGGGCAGCTCCCTCTCGCTACGAGCGGCAAACGGCTTGTGGGTCACCCTGGAAGGCACCGGCGAAGTCCGCGCCAATCGTCCCGCTCCGCTCGGGTGGGAGACGTTCGGCGTGGAAATCCTCCCGAATCCCTAAATGCACAGTGCCACGCCGCGGAACGCCCACGTCCGCCGTTCCGCGGCCTCCCCCGCCTCCGGCAACGCCAACCACGGTGTTAGCATACCTAGAATGCAATCCTCGAAGACTGCCCCCGCCAAGGCTCCAGTCGCGCCCGTCCTCAAAGATCCCTACGCCTACGACCAAGCCGATATCGAAAACCCGCCACGGGGCTTCGCCAAGATGCTGGGCCGCATCGGACCCGGCATGATCCTGTCTGCCTCCATCGTTGGCAGTGGCGAGTTGATTGCCACTACCACGCTCGGCGCCGAGGTCGGCTATGTCTGCCTCTGGATTATCCTCATCAGCTGCGCCATCAAACCTTCCGTTCAATCCGAACTCGGCCGCTACACCATCGCTACCGGCGAGACCGGACTGGCCGGCTTCAACGAAGTCCCCGGCCCCCGCCTGTTCAACTGCAACTGGATCGTCTGGATGTGGGCCTTCATGGTGCTCATGACCTTATTCCAGATTGGTGCGATGTTCGGCGGCGTCGCCCAAGTCTTGAATCAACTGATGCCGGCCATCCCGATTAATGCCTGGGTCCCCGTACTCGGCGTCATCACGTTATTCCTGCTGCTCAGCGGCGGCTATGAACGGGTCGAGAAACTGGCCACTATCAAAGTAGGACTGTTTACAATCCTTACTTTCTTGTGTGCCCTCGTCCTAATGCAGAAGTCCGACCTGTTCAAGTGGTCCGATGTCGCCCATGGCCTTGCCTTCAACCTGCCCCCGCAGGGCTTGGCCAGCGCCGTGGCCGTGTTCGGCATCACCGGCGTCGGCGCGGCGGAGTTATTTATGTATCCGTACTGGTGCGTAGAGAAAGGTTACGCCCGTTACACCGGCCCGCGCGACGGCACCCCCGCCTGGCGCGACCGCGCCCTCGGTTGGACGGCCGTGATGAATCTGGACATTCTCGCCAGTATGGTTATTTACACCGTTGCGACATTGGCATTCTACTTACTGGGAGCTGGTATTCTGCACTCCCAAGGCCTGGTTCCAGCTGCTAAGGACATGATCCCCGTTCTGTCCAAAATGTACACCGAAACCCTTGGTCCCTGGGCCGTGTGGCTGTTCTATGCCGGTGCCATCGCCACCTTATATGGCACTATCTTCGCCGCCACTGCTGCTAACTCTCGCGTCTATGCCGATATGGCACGCCTCCTGGACCTTTTCCCCAAAGGTGACTACGCGGCCCGCTGCCGCTGGCGCAATGGAACCGTGGTGGCTTTAGTACTAATCTCCATGGCCCTCTACTTTTTCTGGCAGTCCCCCGTCCTTATGGTGAAACTAGGCGGTATGGCGCAGGCGTCTATGTTACCAGTGATAGCCATTGGCACCTTGTTCCTGCGCTTCAAACGAATGCCGGATGAGGTGAAGCCGGGGGCTATCATCACCGGCGGGCTAGTGGTGGCCTCCTCGGTAACGATCCTCGTGATGGTCTACTATGCGTTTTTGACAATTAAGTAGCAGTTATGGTGTATCAATTCCACACACTGTGGTATATGCTTGAACCATAACCGTAACCCAGACTTTGCAGCTCCGCCATTCCGGGTGTGAGCAGCTTCGGGTTAGATCCGTGTGTTCCGGCACATCGGGTCGCGCCGGTGAGCATCTTCCTCCGAGTGCTCACCGGTTTTTTATTTCTACACTCGTGGTCTCGTTAACGTGAACAGCCATGAAAGCGGAATCCAGGGAACAAACAACTCCGCCCATCCCCTCGCCAGCGCATCGCGAAACACCTGTGACGCCAGATAAGCCGGATACAGCCGCCGCCGGCACCCCGTAACATAAGCCGCCACACTCTCGCCTCGCGTCGCTGCCCTGCCCGCCAAAGTCCCCGTCAACAGTGCCGACAGAATCCCTGAGCCTGTAAACGGATCCACGAATCCCAGAGCGTCCCCACAACGGTACTCTCCCTCCCGCACCTCCCACTCGCACCCAGGCGCCCGGAATGTAACTGGTCCTACATGCAGCCAGTCCCACTCGCGATGAAGCGGCCGCAACCGCTCGGCCAACGCGCCATACCCGGCCAGCATCGCATCCACCTCGAAGTCATGGCGCGCCAGCAGACTCTCCGGCACAATACCGCAGACATTCACCCGTCCGCCCTCCACCGGGCTCACCCCCAGATACGATTTCTCGCCGAAAAAGTACAATTCTACACAATCGCTCGACGGACCCGTGAAATGCGCCTTAAAGCCGAACAGTCGTTCGCCCTTCGGCTCCCGGCTGTGACGCCCCGTCGCCACCACCGTGCGCTGCGACCCGGCGCCGGGCGCTCCCCGTTCCCGGTAAAATGCCGCCCCTCGCGCCCGGGCCGCGTCCAATAGCAATTCGTCCAACCGCCGCCGGCTCAACCCCCAGGCCGGCTCCGGCAACCTCGCCCGGCGTTGCCGGTGGCCGAACGTCACCAACATCTCCCGCATCGGCACCGCTTCGGTCTCGATCGCTGGCCATACCCCCAGATCGCGCAGCAAGCTCGTCGTCTGAGGCGACAGGAACTCGCCACATACCTTGTGTCGTGGAAACCGCGACTTCTCGTAAATCTCCACCGCCGCCCCTTCCCCTAGCGCCGTCAGCGCCGCTGCGCCCCCCGCTGGTCCCGCTCCGATGACTCGTATCCGCTCCATGCTTGTCTGTCAGTCTGACCCTTTGCGACAATATCCCATTACGCTGTAACTGCCATGTCAACATCCGATTCCCAAGAGTTCTATCGCATCCAGAAGCTGCCCCCTTACGTTTTTGCTGTCGTCAATGAGATGAAAGCAAAGCTGCGCGCGGCACAACAAGATGTGATCGATTTCGGTATGGGAAACCCCGATGGGGCGACGCCTCGGCCCATCGTCTCCAAAATGGTGGAAGCCGCCCGCAACCCGCGCAACCACCGCTATTCGCTTTCAAAGGGCCTGCCGAACCTGCGTCTCGAAATCTGCAAACGCTACGAACGCAACTACGGCGTCACGCTCGACCCGGAAGTGGAAGCAATCACCACCATCGGCGCCAAGGACGCCCTCGCGCATCTGCTGTTCGCCGTTATCGGTCCCGGCGATGCCGTCGTCTCCCCCAACCCCGCCTACCCCATCCACCAGTACGGCGTCATCATGGCCGAAGGCCACGCCTGCCTGCTGCCCATGCCCTCGCCCGCCGAGTTCCTCAACCGCCTGGAGGATCTCTATAAAACGGCTGCCAAGAAGCCGAAGATGATCCTCATCTCCTTCCCGCACAACCCCACCACCACCTGCGTCGACCTCGACTTCCACAAGGAAATCATCCGCATGGCCGCCCTCCACGGCTCCATGGTGGTGCACGACTTCGCCTACGCCGACATCGGCTTCGACGGCTACAGGCCGCCCAGCATCCTCCAGGTGGAGGGTGCCAAGGAGCACGCCGTCGAGATCTTCTCCATGTCGAAGAGCTACAACATGGCCGGCTGGCGCGTTGGCTTCTGCCTGGGCAATCCGAAGATGATCAAGGCCCTGGCGCGCATCAAGAGTTACCTGGATTACGGCATCTTCCAACCGCTGCAAATTGCCGCCATCATCGCCCTGCGCGAGTGCGAAGAGGAAACGCACAAGATCTGCAACATGTACCAGAAGCGACGTGACGTGCTGGTGGACGGCATGAACCGCGCCGGCTGGCCAGTCACCCCGCCCAAAGGCTCCATGTTCCTCTGGGCCCCGCTCCCGGAACGCTACAAAGATATGCCGTCGCTGGAATTTTCGAAGTTGCTTCTGGAAAAATCGCTGGTCGCCGTAAGCCCAGGCATCGGCTTCGGGCCGATGGGCGAAGGACACGTACGCTTTGCCTTCATCGAAAACCACCAGCGCACCCGGCAAGCTATGCGCGCCGTGAAGAAGTTCCTTTCCGAATAGGCTGCTACCGCGATCGCCCCGTGCGGACCGCGGCGATCATCAGCATTGCGGTAGCCAGCAGCATACCCGTCGCCGGTTCTGGAACCGCCGCGGCTGCCACCTCAATGTCGAAAGTCTGACTGGTCAGCAGGTTCCCTCCGCCCAGCAGATTGACTACATTACCCGAGTACAGCCCCGCCGGCGTTCCCAGGGGAATCAACACGCTGAAAATGGCCGCCGGGCCGTACTCCGAACCCGGCCCGCTGGCATCCAGTTGCAGCGGCCACTGCGTAAAGAACGCGCTGTCGTCATAGTCCACGAAGGGCGAAATCAGGGTCAACCCCAGCGCATCCAGCGGCAGCTCAGCGCCGGTGGTATTCGTTGCCGTCGCCAGCAGCGTCACGGATGTACCCGCGACGCCGCTCCCCGGCCCCGTGAACGTCAACAGGATCGGATCCGCGCAGGCGGCGCCCGCCAGTACGGCAACCAATAGTGCCGATCGAAAGAGTGTCTTCATCTTCGTTATCCGCGACTTGCCTACGGCAGAATCACTCGGGCCGTCCCGCCGAAGGAGGATGCCGCCCCGTATTGGCCCGTTATGCTGAGCGTCCCCGCGGCACGTGAGGCCCCTGCGGTGCCCGGCACCCGCACCAACGCGGTCGCCGTCTGCCCGGCGGCGATGTCACCCAGCATGACCGGCAGCACCGCCGTCGTGGCAGTGGTACCGATTCGGACAGCGGTCAGCCGCGCCGCTGTAGCGGTGGTGGTGCCTGCGTTAGCAACCGTAATCCGTACCACGATCTCTCCCGTAGAACCGTCCCGGCTCAGTACATTGGTCGTCACCAGGTTCACCGCCACCGGGTTGCCGGCAAGAACATTGATACTGACGCTCTTGGAAGCCGGCAGATAGGTCGTCGTATCGGTAGGCGTGAACGTGACACTCAGGGTCTGGTTAGCGCCGATCGGCAGCACGGTTCCCAATCCCGGCGTATAGGTGAACGTACCGGGCACGGTGGTGGTCGCATTCAGTTGACTGGGACCGAGCGCGCTGCCAAAGAGAATGTTGGCCGGGTTGTTCCAGTTGATGGTAGGCGTGATCTTGGCCGCGAAGTTCGCGGTGATCGAAGCCGGAGCCGTCAGGGTGACGGTTGTCGCCGGCGACGAGGGTGAGGCGACCGGGCCGCCCCAACCGTCGAACCGATACCCACTATTCGCGGTTGCCAGCACCGCCACCACCGTAGCCGCATCGTAGAACGTCCCCGATGCGGGAGACGCCGTGCCACCCGCCCCTGCCGACACCGTCAGTTGATACTGCGTCTTGAAACTCCCCGTGATGCTCAACGGCGACGACGCCACCGTGATGGTATGCCCGATGAGACCGCCATCGGACCAGCCGGTGAAGACGGCCTGCGCACCCGCGCCGAGGGACTGTGTCGCCGTGGTCGACAGCAGGTAGTCTCCCGGCGCCAGAGAGATCGTCTGTGTGCCGGCATAGTTGCTCCCACCCAGCGAAAAGCCGACGCCCGCCGGAACCGTGATGGTCACCCCCTGCAATCCGATATTCGTCAGACTGAACGTCTGGCTCAGAGATGAGGCTGTGGCCGTCACGCTAAAACCGCCCGCCACCGCGTTCGCGGTCAATCCGGGGGCCGTTGCGGTGCCGTCGGCGCCGGTGTTAACTACGGCGGCCGCAGCGAAGGCGGCGCCCGCGCCACCGGATCCGGGAACTACAGTAAAGGTGACCGGCACCCCGCTCATCGGCGCACCCGTCTGGTCGCTGACCAGCACCTTCAGGTTCGTGCCGAATGCCGTGCTGACCACGGTGGACTGCCCGTCGCCGGCGCTCTTCGTCATCGTGGTGGCCACTTGGGAAATCGTGAAATTGCGGACGAAATCAACACCCGGGGCGCCGAACGCGCTGGAGCCGAGAGCCGCGCCGTTACCGCCTTTGACCGAGCCGCAGACCACCAGTTGATACGTGCCGGCGGTGAACAGGGAACTGGCCGGCGTGAACACGATGGAGTTGCCGTTGATCGAGGCGGTGCCGCTGACGGCCGTGCCCGGATTCGCGCATCCGGAGACCGAAGGCGTTCCACTAAAGAGCTTCACGCTGGAGGCGGACACCGTGGCCGCCACCGCGGCGCTGTTCAAGTTCACATGGAGCGCGGTCACCGCGGAACTGAGCGCGGCGCCTTCTCCAACGGCCGTTCCCCCCGCCGCGTTCTGCGTCACGCCGGTGACGCTCAGGATCGGCAGTGAGCCGATCACAGTGCTGATCACATCCGCCGGCAGTGTGGTTCCCCCGGGTCCGCTGAGCGAATTCGCCGCGTTCAGCCGGTTGACGGCGCACACCAGCAGCTTGAAGCGCATGGCAGCAGGGAACGCAGCGAAATCCACCTGCGCGTAGTTCGCGCCGCTGTTATACACCACCGACGCGATCCCCACCTCCGTATCGCCACTCGCGAGCGCCGAACAGCTCGACGTCAGCGGGTCCTGCCCATCGGCGCGGCTCACCAGCAGGTAATTCGCGGTATTGGTGACATTGGCAGGCTGGGAGTTGAAGTTCACCAGCAGTTGGCCGGCCCCCGCCGGGTAAAGCGCGCCCGCCGGAATCGGCGTGTTGCCTCCCTGGTTGATGGCCGTGACCGCCAGGGGCGCTTGATTGGTTAATCCGAACTGGATAGAGCCTAACCCGGGGTAGGACGCCGTCACGGAGTACGATCCGGCCGTGCCGTTCGCCGTGAAGGTAGCCGAGGCGACGCCGGAAGCATCGGTGTTGACGGAAATGGATGAGGAGCCATTGCTAAAAGTTCCCGACGCACCCCCTGGCACCGCAAACGTAATCCTTAACCCCACCACCGGATTCCCCAACGCATCCAGAGCTTTCACCGAAAGCGGCGTCGCAAAGGCTGTGCTCACCAGTGTCGATTGCCCGGCACCCCCGTTAAGCGTCAGATCCGTCAGCGGGAGCAACGCGTTGGCATGGTTCAGGCCAAAGGCGACGGAACCGAGCGCGTACCCCGTTAGGGTGGGCTTATTGGCCTGAAATGCGCCAAAGGCATCGCCCCAGATATAGATGGACCCATCGGACTGCATCGACCAACCCGCCGAGTTCAAGGGACTCGCTCCAAATGCGGCGACTGCGCCGGTGGGCAACCCGGCCATCGGGTTGTTAGAGGTGCTGCCCCACTCCAGGAGCGTGTTGTCCTGCCGTTGGACAATGCCGTTGTAACTCGTTGACGCCAGGGCTTTCCAGCCACCGCCGGGGGGCAGGCCGTTGCGTTGACCAATGTTGTTAGCGCCCCATTGTGCGACGGTTCCGGTAAGAGACTGTGCCAGACCATGGTTATGCCCCCCGGCGACGCGGATGTAGCCGGCGGAGCTTGGAAAATCCGTGCGGTCCGCGGTTCCCCATTGCACAATGCGGCCTTCGTTGGTGAGTGCGATTGTCGAGGAGTCGGTCGTGGCCAAGGCGATGAATCCCGCATCCGTAGGAAGACCGGTGAATTGGCTGTTGCTGTTGGAACCCCACATCACAACGCGGCCGTCCAGGGTAAGGGCGACGTGGTGTGCCGTGCCGGACGCTAACGCGAGGTGGCCGTTGCCCGCCGGCGGACTCTGCTGTTGTACGCCCAAATTCCCCCACTGCACGATGGTCCCGTCCAGAGTAAGGGCCTGCACCTCACGGAACCCTCCCGATACCGCCGTGAAGCCCGGCAACACTGGCAGGTTCGTCAACTGACCGAAACCGTTCGACCCCCATTGGACAACCTTTGCCGGCCTATAGACGGGAACGGCATCGCTGACCACTCTCGGACTGGATAACCCATCGCCGGTCAGCGTCGCCTGATTCGTGATCGTCGCGGGCGCGTTTGCGTTGATGGTGCCGATGAACTGGATGAACTCGAAGGCGTTCTGGCCGTTGTTGGCGCGCGAGCAGGTCAGGGCACCTATATTGCAGTTCCAGGTAGCCGGGGCATTGATCCGGGTGACTGTGAAGTTCGCATCCGGCGTGAATCCGAGGTTGAAGGCGCCGGGAGAAAAGGAGTTGACGCGAACCAGGGACACGGCATTGGACTGCGCGCGGAAGTAGCTGTGGCTATGGCTGATAACCACCTGCGGCTGTTGCCCAAAGGCGGCCGCCGAACCTAAAACCAACATCACCACGGAGGAAAGAAGTTTCATCAGAGAGCTTTCTGGCAGGGGTAGGCGGGATTCTTGCCGAAAGCCTGTCACGCGATTTCACGTTTTTTTGAGAATCGATACCCTCCGGCACCCGGCAGCCTCCGACGGAGGTCGCGCGCTGCCCTACAATAGCGAAATGCCCATCTCCTGGCACGGCGTCTTCCCCGCCCTCACCACCCAGTTCCATTCCGACCAATCCATCAACATCCCGGCCACCCTCCGCCACCTGGAACTCATGATCGAAGCCGGCATCCACGGCGTCATCACCCTTGGCAGCGTCGGCGAAAACCAGGTCCTCGACTACGAAGAAAAACTCGAGGTTCTGCAAGCCGTCGTCCAACACGTCAAAGGCCGCATCCCCGTTCTCTCCGGCGTCGCCGAAAACACCACCCGCAAAGCCTGCGCCTACGCCGCCGAAGCTCAGCAAGCCGGCGCCAACGGCCTCATGGTCCTGCCCGCCATGATCTACAAGTCCGATCCGCGCGAGACCATGACCCACTTCCGCGCCGTCGCCCGCGCCAGCACCCTCCCCATCATGTGCTACAACAACCCGCCGGCCTATGGCGTCGACATCACCCCGGAGATGTTCGCCGATCTCGCCGACGAGCCCACCCTGGTCTGCATCAAGGAATCCTCCGACAACGTCCGCCGTATCACCGACATCTACAACATCCTCGGCGACCGCTACATCCTGTTCAGCGGCGTCGACGACCTCGTGCTCGAAAGCGTCCTACTCGGAGTGAAAGGCTGGGTCTCCGGCTTGGTCAATGCCTTCCCGCACGAAAACCGCGCGCTCTGGGACCTGGCCACCGCCGGGCAATGGGAAAAGGCGCGAGCCCTCTACCGCTGGTACACCCCGCTGCTACACCTCGACACCAAAATCAAGCTCGTCCAGTACATCAAGCTCTGCATGGCCGAAGTCGGCCTGGGCACCGAAACCACCCGCGCCCCCCGCCTCCCCATCGAAGGCGAAGAGCGCGAGCAAGTCCTCAAAATCATCCGCCAAGCCATCGCCACCCGGCCGGATCTGAAGGCTCTGTCAGCCTCATCCTAGCCCAACTCCTACAGCATTTCCGGTACACCAACCACCCCAGGTTCCAACTTCTTCAATCTAATACCCTAACCTTACCCGTTTCGCCACTAAAGCCGAGACCCTTAGAAGCCGATCAATCCTTCAGAGACAACCGTAACGCAATTGTCTTCGCGTGGAGCAGACGCCGTATCCACTCCCCGCCCAGAAGGAGCTTCCGTGAAGATCTCATCTGACGGACAAACCAGTCTTGGCCGCAGGCTGGTGTTGCTGGCCGCAAGCACTGACCTCGTCCCCGCGCACCTCAATCGCGTTCGAGTCGATGCCGGACAGCATGCCCACCTGCTGCAAGCCGCACAGCGGCTCCGTGGCGCTGTCTACCTCGCCGACGGTGCCATCGCCCAGACGGATCTCGCGCCAGATGGCCGCTTCATCTCCCGCATCGATCAGGAAGGCTGGCAGTTCCTCATTCTTGGCCAGGATGACGAAGTCCGCGGAACCATCCGTTACCGTCCCATCGCCCAACCGGCCCGCTTCGAGCACCTCGGCCTGTCCCAATCCTCCCTCGCCCGGGACCGCGATTGGGCCCTCGCGCTCCGCCGCGCCGTTGAGTCCGAGTTCGAGCGCGCCGCCCAACGCGATCTGCAGTACATCGAAGTCGGCGGCTGGGCCATGGGCAAGGAACTGCGCAACACCACCGAAGGCCTGCGCCTCGCCCTCACCAGCTTCGCCCTCGCGATGGTTTCGGGCGGCGCATTTGGAATCGTCAACGCTACACAACGCCACAACTCCGCACAGATCCTGCGCAAAGTCGGTGGTTCCCCGCTGCAATGGCAGGGCGTCGACCTGCCCCCCTACTTCGACCAGCGCTACCGCTGCCAGATGGAGATCCTGCGCTTCGATTCTGACCATCTGCAGCCGCGCCTGGCCCAGAGCGTCTCCATCCTGGCCGAATCCCTGGCCAAGGTCGAAGTCGTAGCCGCCCGCCGCGGCATCTCCTCCTCGCTAAACAACCTCTGGACCGCCGTTAACGATACCGAAGCCGTCTCCGCCAGTCCGAAACGCATGGTGGCCCATGCCCGTTGAGCTAACCACATCCGCCTTGGCCGAAGCCCGCACGCACTGGGAGCGCCTGCTGGGTTCCGAAGCCGTCCTCGCAGACCCCGCCGCACTCCGCCGCCGCCAGACGGCAACTTTCCCCACCTGGAGCCAGGTCCCGCTTGTTCTCCGCCCCCAAGGCCGTGAGCAGGTCCAGGAATGTCTCCGCATCGCCAACCGCTTCCACATCCCCGTTTACCCGGTTTCAAGCGGCAAGAACTGGGGCTACGGCTCCGGCGTTCCCGCCGGCGACGGCGTCCTGCTGGACCTCAGCGCCCTGAACCGCATCGTCGACTTCAACGAAGAACTCGCCTACGTCACCGTCGAGCCCGGCGTCACCCAGCAGCAGTTGTTCGAGTTTCTCCGCCAGCGCAACTCCCACCTCTGGATGGACGCCACCGGCGCCAGCCCGTCCTGCAGCCTCATCGGCAACGCCATGGAGCGCGGCTTCGGCCACACCCCCTACGGCGATCACTTCAACTACATCTGCGGTCTGGAAGTGGTTCTGCCCACTGGCGAGTGCATCGAAACTGGCTTCGGCCGGTACCCTGGCGCCAAAGCCACTAAAGTCTATCGCTGGGGCGTCGGCCCCTCGCTCGACGGTCTGTTCTCCCAGTCCAACTTCGGTATCGTCACGCGCATGACCATTTGGCTCATGCCGGCACCCGAGTGCTTCCGCGCCTTCTTCTGCCGTATCGATTCCGATGAAGCCCTCGGCGACGTCGTCGAAGCCATCCGCCCCCTACGGCTCGACGGCACACTCCGCAGCGCCATGCACATCGCCAATGACTACAAGGTGCTGTCCGCCATTCGCCAGTACCCCTGGGACCGCATGAACGGCCAGACCCCG
>JAEUQF010000126.1 GCA_016789745.1 Bryobacterales bacterium | reverse complement strand
CCTCAACCGGCTGGATACGAATGAAGAACTGCGCATTATTCACCGAATTCAGGTAGCTGGCACCCATGGTCGCCAGCACATGCTGCACGCCTGGCAGGGTGAACAGTTCCTCCTGGATCCGTTGCACCGTGGCGTCCATGGCCGCTAGACTTGCGCCTTCCGGCGCGGTCACGTTCACTTCGAATTCGCCTTCATCCACGTTGGTGGGGATGTACTCCTGACGAACCATGCGGTACAGCGGCAAGCAACTGGCAATCGTCACCACCGCCGCCAGCGCCACAATCGCCCGGTGCCGCATGCTCCAGGTCAGCATCGCCGTGTAGCTGCGGTCCAGCCAGCCATAGAATCCTTCCCGCGAAGCGGCATGGTTGCTGTCGCCTGCTTCGTGACCGCTGCGCAGCAGGCGCGAACTCATCATCGGCGTCAGCGAGAAGCTGACCAGCAGCGAAACCAGGATCGCCGCCGCCGCCGTCACGCCGAAGCTGAACAGGAAGCGGCCCGAGATGCTCGACATGAACGACACGGGCAGGAAGATCACGACCAGGCTGAACGTGGTAGCCATCACCGCCAGGCCGATGTCTTTGGTAGCCAGCACCGCCGCCTGCATCGGCGGCAGGCCCTTCTCTTCGATAAACCGGAAAATATTCTCGAGCACCACGATGGCATCGTCAATCACGACGCCCACCATCAGCACCAGCGCCAGCATGGTGATGTTGTTCAGCGTGAAGCCGAACGCGTACATGACGCCGAAGGTGGCGATGATCGAGGCCGGAATCGCCACCGCGGCAATCACCGTAGCCCGCCAGTTGCGCATAAACAGGAACACCACCAGCGACGCCAGGATGCTGCCCAGCACCAAGTGCAGCCGTACTTCGTGGAAGGCCGCCTCAATATAGCGCGACTGGTCCTGCACGATCTCCAGCGTCACACCGGGCGGCAGCAGTTGCTGGATACGCGGCAGCCGGCTTTTGACGTTGGTGATCACCTCCATGGTGTTGGCACCGGTCTGGCGGCGCACCTGCAGCGAGACGGCAGTCTTGCGGTCATAGCGAGCGGCCGTGCGCTGCTCCTTATGTCCGTCCTCGGCGTAGCCGATGTCGCGGATGCGCACCGGAGTGCCGTTGATGTGGGCCACGATCAGGTCATTGAACAGCGCCGGATCCGGGAATCGGCCAAGGGTTCGCAGCACTACCTCGCGGGTGCCTTCGTCGATGCGGCCGCCGGGGATCTCGGCGTTCTGGCGGGCCACCGCGTCGCGCACCTGAAGAATCGGGATCTTATAGGCCGCCAGGCGGTTGGCGTCGATCCAGACGTTGACGGCGCGCTTCTGGCCGCCGATGATGAGCACCTGCCCCACACCGCCCATCGACTCGATGTTGTCCTTCACCTGCTGTTCGGCGATCTCGTACAGTTCCCGCGGCGTGCGGCTGCCAGACAACACTAGGCTGAGAATGGGCGACGATTCGGTATCCAGCTTGCGGATCAGCGGCGGCTTGGCATCGCGCGGCAGCAGGGCAATCACGGTGGCTACAGCATCCCGCACATCCTGCGCGGCGACGTCGACATTGCGCTTCAGATGAAACGTAATGGTGACGATCGACTGGCTCTCCGTGCTGGTGCTGCGGATGCTGTCGATGCCTTCCACCGTCGCCACGGCATCCTCAATTCGCCGCGTGATGGAACTCTCAATCTCCTCCGGCGAGGCGCCCGGCAACAGCGTGCGCACGGTCACAATGGGAAGGTCCACGTCCGGGAAGCGGTCAATGCCCAGCTTCGTGTAGGAGACGCCCCCCACCACAGTGAGCGCCAGAATCAGCATCACCGCGAAGACCGGCCGGTGGATACAGACTTCAGCAAGCTTCTGCATGCGATTAGCGCTCCACCGTCACGGGCTGGCCGGGCACGAAGCGGTCCGAAGGATTGGTGACCAGCATCAGCCCCGCCTCCAAACCCGACGCGATCTCGATGCGGTCGCCGTCCAGCCGCCGGCCCATACGCACTATGCGTTCGGCCAGCTTGCCATCTTGCACCACGAACACTCGATCCACACCGGCGAAATTGATGACGGAGCTGCGGTTTAAGGCGATGCCGGTGGCCTGCGGATTCACCGTAATGGTGGCTTCCACGAAGGAGCCGGCGCGCAGGCGGCCATCCTCATTCGGCATTTCGCCTTCAATAATGAGGGAGCGGTTCTGCGCCTCGATGGCGGGACTCAGGCGCACCACACGGCCGGGGCGCGGCACCAGTTGCCCCTCGAACGTGATATCGATGCGCTGGCCCGCCTTCACCTTGAACGCCTGCCGTTCGGGTACCTGCAAACGTACGCGCAACGGGTGCCAGCGAACCAGAACCACCGCCGGAGCATTTACGGCCAGATACTCGCCCAACGTGGCAATCCGCTGCGTCACCGCGCCGCGGAACGGAGCGCGAATCACGGTATCGGCCAGTTGCTGCCGCGCCAGGGCCAGTTCCTGCTGCCGCTGCAACAGTTCGGCGCGCGTGCGGTAGATCTCCTCGATTGCCCCCTGGTGGCGCGCTTCCGCCGCCTGCAGATTGACGCCCGCGCGCTGGAAATCCACGTTCGACACCACGCCTTGCTTGAACAGTTGCGCCGCGTTGGCCTGCATGAGGCGCGCTTCCTTGAGAGACGCCGCCGCCTGCCGGACCAGCGCGGTTTTTTCCGGATCCACGGCATCGCCCTCACCGGGACCCAGACCCAGGCGCGCCCTGGTCTGCTCCACCGCGGCTTCCGCCTGTTTCAGGCGCAGCAGGTAGTCGTCTTTCTCCAGTTCCACCACAACGTCGCCCTGTTCGGCGCGGCTGCCCAAATCGACCTTGATCGCCGAAACACGCCCTGCCACTTTCGCCCGTAGCGTGGCCTGGTCTTCGGCCAACAACTCGCCGGTGGCGTTGACGATTTCCGGAATGTTTTCGAGCGCCGTGTTCTGCACCTTCACAGACACGGGGGCATCTGCCTTCGCCTTCACGGTTTGTTGGGAGTACGGTCCTGTACAACCTAAAGACAGGCAGAAAAGGGCGGACGTGGCGACGGTTCGGCGAAAGGCCATACTCTTCTATGGCGCTCATTGTCTCACATGCGTAACGGGTGGCAGCGAAACGCTTTGTAGTTTAGGTGCGCTCTTTGAGCAGCGCCCGGCTCATGTTGTGGAGCGATACCTGCAGCGGCGATGCATCGGGCCATTCGGGAGGCGCCAGCGGTTCGTCGGGGGTGGTAGCGGCCCGCAGGCAGAGGTCTTCAAACAGAGCCACCAGCGCAGGGTCACGCCAGCCCTTGGCTGCTTCGCTCTTCAGAATGCTGACCGCATCCTCATGGGTGAAGGCCTTCTTATAAGAACGTTCGCTGGTGAGCGCGTCGTAGACGTCGGCCACCTGCAGAATCCGCGCGAGCAGGGGAATCTGCTCCCCGGCCTGGCCATCGGGATAGCCGCTGCCGTCCCAGCGTTCATGGTGATTGCGGATGATGGGCAGCACCAGCGCCAGGCTTTTCATCGGGCGGCAGATTTCCTCGCCTTTGGTGGTGTGCGAACGCATCACCTGCCATTCATCGTCGGTGAGTTTCCCTCGCTTGAAGAGGATGGCGTCGGGAACCGCGACCTTGCCGATATCGTGCAGGTAGCCGCCACGGTACAGCGCCACCAACTCCGGCCGGGTAAGCCCCAACGCCATCCCTAACGCCGTGCTGTAGGTGGCCAGACGCTGGCAATGATCGCCCGTCTGCTTGTCGCGTTGTTCCACGGCTTGCGCCAGGGCGAATAGAATCGTTTCGGCTTCTTCCAACGAGTCGATAGCCGACTTTTGCATCAGCAGCGACTGAATACGCAGCCGCACCAGCGTCGGCGAGAGCGGCTTCAACAGGAACTCGTCCGCTCCTGCCCCAATGCCCGAGATCTCGTGCTCGGCCCCGTGCAGATTGGTCATAATCATCACGGGGATCAACTGCGTCTTGCGGTTGTTCTTCAGCCAGCGGCAGAAGTCCGCGCCACTCACTTCCGGCAGCATCAGGTCCAGAATGATCAGGTCGATCTTCTGACGTTCGAGCTCCGTCATGGCTTCGGAAGCCCGCCGCGCTTCGACAATCTGGTACCGCTCCGATTTGAGCATGGCTCGCAACAGGCGGCGGTTGACATCCTCGCGATCGACGACCAGGATTGTCGGGATCTCGACGCTTTCGATCGTGACTTCGGGGGAGAGGATGGCGGGCAGCATACTACTTACGCCGGCGAGGCCTCGGCGCCGCGCCGCGTCCATATCGATGACCTTGGACGACTCGCCCGTCTTCACGGCTTCCTCGATTCCAGGTCCCGGACGTTTGAGTGGCAGTGACATCGGCCTGTCTTCTCAATCGGATGGTGTCGTCGAAAAATATAGGCCCGGCACCGTTTTCTCAGGCGGATTTCTTATTCATTTCTTATAATGTCAGCCATGTTGCGCCGTTCTTTTTGCGCTGCCCTCACCACCGCCGCACTTCCCGGAGCCTCCACTGCGGTCCCCGTCCGCGCGATTACCAAGGGTCCGCGCTTCCACTGGTTTGGCTACTACGATAAGTTGCAGTTCGATCCAACTAGCCGCTACGTATTGGGGATGCAAGTCGATTTCGAGCATCGCTCCCCACGGCCGGACGACGTCATCCGCGTTGGCGTCATTGACACTGGTGACGGCGATCGCTGGACCGAACTCGGCACCACGCGCGCCTGGAACTGGCAGCAGGGCTGCATGCTGCAATGGGTGCCGGGTTCCTCCACGGACGTCGTCTATAACGACCGCGTCGACGGGCAATTCGTTTGTCATGTAGTGAACGTGAAATCCGGCAAGAGGCGGACTATTCCGTCGCCGATTTACACCTTGAGCCCCGACGGCCGCTGGGCCATCACCTGCGATTTCCGCCGCCTGAATGACTGCCGGCCCGGCTACGGCTACGCCGGCCTTCCCGATCCGAACCGCGATGTCGACGTTCCCGAAGACGTCGGCGTTTGGCGTGTCGATATGGCCACCGGAAAACGTAAACTGTTGGTGAGTATCGTGGATGCCCAGCGCATCCCTTATCCGCCCGGCTACTCCAACCACGCCAAGCACTGGTTTAACCACCTGTTGATCTCCCCCGACGGCAAGCGCTTCATCTTCCTTCACCGCTGGCGCGGCGACAAGGAAAAGGCCAGTTTTTCCACCCGGCTATTTACCGCTGCCGCGGATGGAAAGGACCTGTACGTACTGGACCCCCACGGCAAGACTTCCCACTTCATCTGGCGCGATAAGAGTCACGTTCTTGCCTGGGCGTGGCACCCTTCCCAGGGGGATAAGTTTTATCTGTACCGGGATAAGACTGACAATGTCGAAGTAGTGGCGCCTGACCAGATGACCGTCAACGGGCACTGCACCTACCTGCCCGGCAATCGCTGGATCCTCAACGACACCTACCCCGACCGCGACCGCCTGCAGCACGTCTATCTCTATGATTTAGAGACCAAACAACGCGTGCCCATCGGCGACTTCCGCTCTGCGCCCGAGTACACCGGCGAGTGGCGCTGCGACACCCATCCGCGCTTCAGTCCCGATGGTCGCAAGGTGGTCATCGACTCGCCCCACGCCGGCGGTAGGCAGATGTACCTGCTGGATATCAGCTCGGTTGTTTCCAAGTCCTGAGCGCACGTCGTAGGAATTTTCCGGTAGCAGTTTTCGGAATTTCCTCCACGAATTCCACTTCGCGCGGCACCTTATAGGTGGCCAGGCGCTCCCGGCAGAAGGCGAGGATTCCCTCGGCAGTTAGGTCGCTGCGAACCGCCAGAAAGGCCTTCACGGACTCGCCGCGATAGTCGTCGGGAATCCCAATCACCGCAGCTTCCTTGACGGCCGGGTGCTGGTAGAGCACATCCTCCACCTCCCGCGGCCATACTTTGAATCCTGAGGCATTAATCATGTCCTTTTTCCTGTCGACGATGTAAAACCACCCGTCCGCATCCATCACACAAACGTCGCCTGTAAGAAACCAGCCTTCGTGAAACGCCGCCGCCGTAGCCTCGGCGCGGTTCCAGTAACCTTCAAATACGAACGGGCCCTTGAGGACGAGCTCGCCGGGCTCGCCGACGCTGAGCAGGCGCCCCGGGTCGGCCACATCGACAATCTGTGCTTCGCAGTTTGGAATCGGCACGCCAATCGCCAGCGCCCCGCTGGCCGGATCGACAGGGGCGCGCAAGCCGAGCGGCACCGAGTGCGAGGGGGAGTTCACTTCCGTCAGACCGTAGGTGTTGTGGATGTAGCTGCCGTAGGTGGCTTCGAATCGCTCTGGAAGCGCTGGGGCCACCGCAGCCCCGCCGGTGAAGCACTTGGCAAGAAAGGGGCCCGGTTCCGCCGGGGCGTTGTTGAGAAGGGAGAGATAGGCGGTAATCGATGCAATCGAAAACGTGCCGCCGTACTGCCGCGCCATCCGCACGGCTTCCCCCGGATGGAAGCGATGGAAGAGAAGCAGGGGGACGCCCGACAGCAGGGCGGCGCCCAGGTGCCCCACCAGCCCGGTGATGTGAAACAACGGCGCTATCGCCAGGATGGCGTCCTCCGGACCGAGCTCCATCCAGGTGCGGTAAAAGGTGCTGTTGAACGCGATCTGGCCATGTAACCCCATAGCTCCCTTCGGCTTACCCGTCGTGCCGGAGGTATAGACGATATGCGCCAGATCACGCGGCCCCACCTGCTCGCGATCGCGGACGTCTGGTTCACGCCGGCGGAGTTCCCCTACCAGGTCCGCTGCCTCCAGCACGGCGAGGCGCTCGCTCTGCGCCAGCAACGGCGAGGCCGCCGCCGTCACCCACTCCAATTCGTTTGTGGTGAAGATATGCTCCACGCCGGCCTTCGCCAACGCCGGCCGCGCATGGGCAACGAACAGCGAGTCCAGACCCACCCAGGCCTTCGCCCCGGAGTCCTGCAATTGGAACAGCAGTTCCTCCTCCTTATACATCGGACTGAGCGGCACGATAGCTGCTCCGCGCTTCCAGGCGCCGTATTGGGCAATGGCGAATTGCGGGTTGTTCTGGAGCGAGAGCGCGACCCGATCGCCCGGGCCGATGCCGCGGTGTGCCAGACAGGCGGCGAAGCGCGAGGCCAGATCGTCGAGCTCGGCAAACGAGAATGTGCGGTCAAAGTATTGCAGCGCCGGGGCTTGGGGGCGCTGGGCGGCCTGCTGATCAAGGGTATCGGCAAGGGTGGATTGGGGGAGTGGGAGTTGGTATGGGGTGCGGTAATGCTGGAGCCAGGGACGTGAGGCGTAGAGGTTCATGAGGTGGTGGGAACCAGTGTAGGACGGGATGGGTTAAAAATCTTCACATCACTAGCAACATACTACTTGACACGATAAGACTAAGATCATATATTGGGATTGTGCAGAGGCGATCTGCAGAAGATTCTTAGGAGGAACGCTACTAACCATGTTGACCCGCTACAATGCTTTCGCTGGTCTCGATCCCTTCACCGCCGATGTGAAGCTCTTCCAGGACACCGTCTCCCGTTGGCTCGATGAGACCACCACGGGCCGTCCCTGGACCCCGGCCGTCGACATCGTCGAATCCGAGAACGACGTCGTTCTCAAGGCCGACCTGCCGGATGTGGACATGAAGAACATCAGCATCCAGATCGAGAACGGCACGCTGAGCCTGAAGGGCCATCGTAAGTTCGAGAACGAGAACAAAGGCAAGGGCTATCACCGCATCGAGCGCAGCTACGGCTCGTTCGCCCGCTACTTCTCGCTGCCCGAGACGGTGGACGCCGAAAAGGTGGCCGCCGACTACAAGAACGGGGTGCTGACGATCACCCTTCCGAAGAAGGAGATCGCCAAGCCCCGTACGGTCACCGTGAACGTGAACCAGTAAGCAACGCTGGTCTGAAAACTCGGTATGAGCTAAGAAATGGCGGATTCCCAGTACGGGGGTCCGCCTTATCTGTTTACAAACGTACGCTGGCTAGACTTGCTGTGTGATACGTCTCGCCTGCCTTTCCCTCATCTCCTTCGGCCTCCTCACCAGCCAGGCCCACGCCGCCCTCATCATCAATGTCAACTACTCGGGCGACCCCCAATACCAGAGCGACTTCAACTCCGCCGCCGCCACCTGGCAGTCTCTCCT
>JAEUQF010000073.1 GCA_016789745.1 Bryobacterales bacterium | reverse complement strand
TGCCATCAATGAGAAGATCGGCGCCGTTGGCAAGACGGTGTTCTATACCGATCCGATGGAAGGTAACCCGGTTTCCCACGCCGACAGCATCAAGGAGCTGGTTGCCGACATGAACGCCGGCAAGGTGGACACCTTGGTTGTGCTGGGCGTCAATCCGGTCTACAGCGTCACCAGCGATCTCAAATTCCGCGACGCTTTCCTCAAGGTGAAGAATCGCATTCACCTCGGCTGCTATCGCGATGAGACCGGCGTACTGTCCAACTGGCATGTGCCCGAAGCCGTGCCGCTCGAAAGCTGGGGCGATGCCCGCGCCTACGACGGCACCATCTCCACCATCCAGCCGCTGATCGACCCCCTCTATGGCGGTAAGACGGTGATCGAGGTGATCGCCGCCTTCCGCGGCAAGTCCGGCACGAATTACCAGGTGTGGCGCCGCCACTGGCGCGACAAGCTGAAGCTGGCCGACTTCGACGCGCAGTTGCAGAAGGCTCTCCACGACGGATCGTGGGCCAACACGGCGCTGCCGCCGAAGAGCCTCACCGTGAAGGCTGACTTCAAGGCCATCCGGCCGACAGCCGCGGGGACCGGTTTGGAAGTGACCTTCCGCCCCGATCCCACCATCCTGGACGGCCGCTACGCCAACAACGGCTGGCTGCAGGAACTGCCCAAGCCCGTCACCAAGATCACGTGGGATAACGCCATTCACGTTGGCGTGACCACCGCCGAGCAGTTGGGCGTCACCACCGATGATCTGGTCACCCTCAAGATCGGCAACCGCTCGGTCAAGGGAGCCGTTTGGGTTACCCCCGGACAGGCCGCCAACACCGTTACGGTGCACCTCGGCTACGGCCGCACGCGCGCCGGCAAGGTCGGCACCGAGCAGGGTTTCGATGTGAACCCGCTGCGTACCGTGGATGCCCTCTGGTATGCCGCCGGCGGCGAGTTGAGCAAGCCGCAGGGGACCTACAAGCTGGTTTCTACGCAGACCCACCACGGGATCCAGCAGATCAAGGACGCCAGCGAAGCGCAGCTGGAGCGCCACCTGGTCCGCGTTGGTACCGAAGAAGAGTTCCTCAAGACGCCCGACTTCGCCAAGCACATGACGGAGGAACCGGCGCCCGGTCTGACCATGTACCCCGACTGGCCCTACGAAGGCTACAAGTGGGGCATGTCCATCGACCTCAACGCGTGCACGGGCTGCGGCACCTGCACCATCGCCTGCCAGGCTGAGAACAACATCCCGGTGGTCGGCAAGGCGGAGGTCGTGCGCGGCCGCGAAATGCACTGGATCCGCGTCGACCGCTACCACAAGGGCAGCTTCGACAACCCGGCCTCCTATGCGCAGCCGGTCACCTGCATGCACTGCGAGAACGCGCCTTGTGAACCGGTTTGCCCGGTGGCGGCGACGGTCCACAGCAACGAAGGCATCAACCAGATGGTGTACAACCGCTGCATCGGCACGCGGTACTGCTCCAACAACTGCCCCTACAAGGTTCGCCGCTTCAACTTCTTCCTCTACAACGATTGGGACAGCCAGAGCCTGTATGGCCTGCGCAACCCCGACGTCACCGTGCGCAGCCGCGGTGTGATGGAAAAGTGCACCTACTGCGTGCAGCGCGTCAACATTGCCCGCATCACTGCGGCCAAGGAAGATCGCAAGGTGAAGGACGGCGAGGTGGTTACGGCCTGCCAGCAGGCCTGCCCGACGCAGGCGATCACCTTCGGCGACTTGAACGATAAGCAAAGCAAGCTGGCGAAGAACGCCGCCGGCCCCCGCAACTACGGTCTTCTGACCGACCTCAACACGAAGCCTCGTACCACCTACCTGGCCCGGTTGCAGAACCCGAACCCGGAACTCGAGAAGGCCTAGCGAAGAAGGATAACCCGTTATGGCGGATAACGTAGATTTGAGAACAGGCACGACAGGCTCGGGCGTGCAGGCCGGGCCGGTCCCGGTGCTGGCCCCCGGCCACAATTACGAAAGCGTCAGTGAGAGCATCGCCGCTGTTCCGTTAAAGCAGGGCTGGCCGAAGTTCTGGCTGGTGGGATTTACGGCCACCTTCTGCATCATGATGATGCTGTTCGCCACCATCGGCGGGCTGGTCTTCAAGGGCATCGGTCTCTGGGGTCCCAACGTCCCGGTGGGCTGGGGCTTCGACATCATCAACTTCGTCTGGTGGATCGGTATCGGCCACGCGGGCACGCTGATCTCGGCGATTCTGTTGCTGCTGAAGCAGCAGTGGCGCATGTCGATCGCACGCTTTGCCGAAGCGATGACCATCTTCGCGGTGGCCTGCGCGCTGCTCTATCCGACGTTCCACACCGGCCGTCCGTGGCTGGCGTACTGGATGCTGCCGTATCCCAACACCATGGGCATGTGGCCGCAGCCGCGCAGCCCGCTGCTCTGGGACGTGTTCGCCGTCTCCACCTACGCCACCATCTCCATCGTCTTCTGGTATGTCGGCCTGATTCCCGATCTGGCCACCATGCGTGACCGCGCCAAGAGCCGGTTCGCGCAGGTTGCCTACGGCATGCTGGCGCTCGGCTGGCGCGGGTCGGCCAAGCACTGGGTGCACTACGAAACGGCCAGCCTGCTGCTCGCCGGCATGTCGACGCCCCTGGTGCTCAGCGTCCACACCGTCGTCTCCTTCGACTTCGCGGTGGGCTTGCTGCCCGGCTGGCACGCCACCATCTTCCCGCCCTACTTCGTTGCCGGCGCTATCTACTCCGGCTTCGCCATGGTGCTGACCCTGGCGATACCGATGCGGTCCTGGTACAAGCTGAAGGACTTCATCACCGCCAAGCACATCGACAACATGTGCAAGGTGATGTTGGCCACCGGCCTAATCGTCGCCTACGGCTACTTCATGGAGGCCTTCATGGCCTGGTACAGCGCCAACGGCTGGGAAACGTTCATGTTCAAGAACCGCACCACCGGCCCCTACGGCTGGAGCTACTGGTCGCTGATTCTGTTCAACGTGCTGATCCCGCAGGTGCTGTGGTTCGGCTGGGCCCGCAAGAATGTGGCGCTGGTGTTCGTCGTATCGCTGATCATCAACATCGGCATGTGGCTGGAACGCTTCGTGATCATCGTCACCAGCCTGCACCGCGACTTCCTGCCCTCCAGCTGGGGCATGTACTACCCGACGCAGTATGACTGGAGCTTCTACATCGGAAGCATCGGCATGTTCCTGTGTCTGATGTATATCTTCATCCGCGTGCTGCCGTCGATCTCGATCTTCGAAGTGCGCACGCTGGTACCCCGTGAAACGAAGGGAGGCCATCACTAATGCGCAAACCTCTCTATGGCCTGATGGCGGAGTTCGCCACGCCGGAACAGTTGATTGAAGCAACCGAGAAGGTGCATTCGGAAGGCTACCGCAAGGTGGACGCCTACTCGCCGCTGCCTATTGAAGAGCTGCATCACTCGATGCACCTGCCCGATTCGAAGCTGCCGCGCTTTGTGTTCTTCGGCGGTCTGGCTGGCGGCTTGGGCGGCTTCGGGCTGTTGCAGTGGATCTCGCAGGTTGCCTACCCGCTGAACATCGGTGGCCGTCCGCTGAACAGCTGGGTCTCGTTCATTCCGATCACGTTTGAGTTGACGGTACTGTTGGCAGGGTTGACCACGTTCGCCACGCTCATCGCCATGTGCGGTCTGCCGCTGCCGTACCACCCGGTGTTCAACGTGCCGCGCTTCAAGCTGGCATCTTCGGAGCGCTTCTTCCTGGTCATCGAATCGGAAGATCCGCGCTTTGACCTGGTGCGTACCCGCGAGTTCCTCAATACGCTGCATCCTCATGAGGTATCGGAGGTGGAAAGTTGAAATACGCCATCCTCATCCTGAGTGCGCTGCTGCTGGCCGGCTGCCGCCAGGACATGCATGATCCGCCCCGCTATCGCACCGTAAACTCCGCGAGCGACTTTTTCAGCGACCGCCGTGCGGCTCGCCCGCTGGTGCAGGGCACGGTGGCTCGCGGCATGCTCAAGACCGACACCGGGTATTGGACCGGCAAGGTGGGTGACAAGGAAGTAGTGGAGTTCCCCGAGCCGGTCACCAAAGAGATGCTGGCGCGCGGGGCGGACCGCTACAAGATTTACTGTTCTCCGTGCCATGGCCTGACCGGCTATGGCGACGGCATGATCGTCAGCCGCGGGTTGAAGAATCCGCCGTCGTATCACACCGAAGCCCTGCGCGACGCCACCGTCGGGCACATCTTCAATGTGATCACCGCCGGCTACGGCTCCATGGCCAGCTACGCGTTCCGCATCCCTGTGAAGGATCGCTGGGCCATCGTGGCCTATGTGCGGGCGCTGCAGGCCAGCCAGAACGTGAAGCTGGCGAATTTATCTTCCGACGAAGCAACGAAGGTGCGCGAGAGTGAGAATCCGGCCAAGCCGGCCGCCGCGCCCAAGGAGGCAGGCCACTAATGACCGAGGCAATGCGGCCTTATCTCGATAAGATGCAAACGCGCGCCTTGATCGTGGGCGTGGTGGGCTTGATTGCGACGGCAGTGGCCGGCGCGGCTCACATGGACCAGCTGCTGCGTTCCTACCTGGTGGGTTTCCTGCTGTGGGCGGGCGTGGCGATCGGCAGTGTTGGTGTGTTGATGCTGCACCACATGGTGGGCGGCGGCTGGGGTGTGGCGATTCGCCGCGGCCTGGAAGCCTCCACGCGGACGCTGCCCTTGATTGCGGTTCTCTTTATTCCGATCGCCGCCGGCCTGCACGGCTTGTATGAATGGTCCCACGCCGACGTTGTCGCGAAGGATCACATCCTGCAGCAGAAGGCGCTGTACCTGAACCCCACCGGCTTTTACATCCGCGCTGTGATCTATTTTGTGATCTGGTACCTGCTGGCGACGCGGCTGAATGCGTTGTCGAAGCGCCAGGAATCGGAAGGGTATTGGGCGGTGCGTCCCAGCCTGCAGACGGTGAGCGCCCCGGGGCTGCTGTTGCACACGCTGGCGGTGACGTTCGCGGCCGTCGATTGGGGCATGTCCCTGGAGCCGCATTGGTTCTCCACCATCTACGGTGTACTCTTCCTGGTGAACCAGGCACTGTCGGTGTTCGCGGTGATGATTTTCACGATGACGTTCCTGGGCACCCGTGAGCCGATGAAGGGCGTGGTTTCCACGCAGACCTTCCACGACCTGGGCACGCTGATGTTCGCGTTTAACATGTTGTGGGCCTACATGAATGTGTCGCAGCTGATTATTATGTGGTCCGCGAACCTGCCCGAAGAAATCACATGGTATGTGAAGCGATTGAACGGCGGCTGGGGCAACGTGGCTACGGTGCTGTTCATCTTCCACTTCGGCGTTGTCTTCTTCCTGTTGAAGCAGCGCGGGATCAAGCGGAACCCCGGTCTGCTGCGAACCGTGGCGGCATGGGTGATTCTGATGCGTTTCGTCGATCTGCTGTGGGTGATCATGCCGGCCTTCTCGCATGGCCAGGAGAACGGCGTGCCGGTGGCGCATTTCGCCATCCATCCCACCGATCTGACGGCGCCCATCGCCATCGGCGGCCTATGGGTCGCATTTTTCGCCTTCCAGTTGAAGAAGCGGTCGCTTGAGCCGCTGCCGCTGAACTAAGAGGAGATCAGGCAATGGGTACGCATTCGCATTCACATTCCGACGGCGGCTATGATCCGAACGCCCGCATTGAGATGCGGGACGCCGATCTGGGGCTGGCTGCCAAGACAATGGCGGGCATCCTGTTCGGCCTGGTGGCCTGCATGGCGCTGGGCGTGTTGATGTTCCGCTTCCAGATCAACAATCAGCCGCCGCAGGAGCCGACGATTTTCAAAACCGAAGGGCGGCTGCCCACCAACGTACCGCGTCTGCAGGCCTTTCCGGCCAAGGATCTGGCGGAATTCCAGAAGCAGCAGCACGACCGTCTGCACGGGTATGGCTGGTCGGACAAGCAGGGCGAAGTGGCCCGTGTACCGATCGAAAAGGGCATCGAGATGGTGCTCTCCTCCGGTGCGCTGGCGGCTCGTGTGCCCGGCCAGCCGCTGAAGCTGGCCGATCCGAAGCCCCAGGGCGGCGGCGCGGCGAAGGCTGCGGCTGCTGGTCCGGCGGCTGCGGTTAAAGAGGCGAAGAAGCAGTAAGAGGTAGTATGCGCATTGGGCTTTTGGCGTTGACTCTGGTGGCGGCGGCTTGGGGGCAATCTTCCAAGCAGACGCCCGGAGCTCAGGAAAACATCCTCAAAGAGGTTGCTTTCGAACAGAAACTGAACAGCCAACTGCCGCTGGACCTGCCGTTCCGCGATGAAACGGGACGTGAGATCAAGCTGGGAGAGTACTTCAAAGACAAGCCCGTTGTGCTGGTGCCGGTGTATTTCGAGTGCCCGATGCTGTGCAACCTCACCATGAGCGAATTGGTGAAGACGTTGAAGCTGGTGACCTTGAATCCGGGCACTGACTTTCGCGTGGTCATGTTCAGCTTCGATCCGAGAGAGAAGCCGGAACTGGCCGCCGAGAAGAAGAAGGCGTACCTGAAGCGGTACAACCGCCAGGGAACCGATGCGGGTTGGACGTTTCTGACCGGTACCGAAGAGAGCATCCAGGCGCTGACCAGTGCCATGGGTTTCCGCTACTCGTATGACGCCAGCATCAAGCAGTATGCGCATGCGGCGGGTTTTTTGATTGCGACGCCGGCGGGGAAGATTTCCCGCTACCTGTTCGGCATTGAGTATGCGGCCCGGGATTTGCGTCTGTCGCTGGTGGAGTCGTCGGCGGGCAAGATTGGCGACCCGGTGTCGCAGTTGCTGCTGATGTGTTTCCACTACGATCCGACGTCCGGCCGCTACACCATGGGCGTGCTCACCGCCATCCGCGCTGCCGGACTGGTGACGGTGGCTTTAATTGGGGGATTTCTGATCCTGAGTTTCCGGAGGGAAAAGCGCCAGAAGAATCTGGGTGCTGCTTAGAGAGACGATTGCATGAACGAAAAGACTTTACCTCTGCTACCTGAGTCGGCCAGCAATCTGTCGCCACAGATCGACGCGCTGATGATGGCCGAACTTGGCTTTTCGGTCTTCTTCTCGATTCTGATCTTTGTGCTGGTGACGGTCTTTGCGATCAAGTTCCGCCGGAAATCAGATTACGATGTGACGCCGCACATCCACGGATCGCTGATCCTGGAACTGGGCTGGTCGCTGCTTCCGTTCGCGATGATACTTGGCTTCTTTGTGTGGGGCACGACCGTTTACTTCAAGGCCTACGCCATCCAGCCGAACGACGCGATGGAGATCTTCGTGACCGGCAAGCAGTGGATGTGGAAAGTGCAGCATCCGGAAGGGCCGCGCGAAATCAACGAACTGCACGTGCCGGTGGGCCGTGCGCTGAAGTTCACGATGATCTCCGAAGACGTCATCCACAGCTACTACATCCCGGCCTTCCGCCTGAAGCGTGACGTGCTGCCGGGCCGCTACACGACCATGTACGTCACTCCAACCAAGGTGGGCAAGTTCCACCTGTTCTGCGCCGAGTACTGCGGCACGCAGCATTCCGGGATGATCGGAACGGTGTATGTGCAGGAACAGTCGGACTACGAAAAGTGGGTCGCCGGCGGCGACGAATCGATGTCGGCCCGCGGAGAGGCCCTGTTCGGCCAGTATGGCTGCGTCACCTGCCACCTGCCCGACGGCAAGGGCCGCGGCCCGTCGCTGGTGGGGGTCTACAATAGCAACGTGAAGCTCCAGGGCGGCAATCTGGTGAAGGCGGACGACGCCTACCTGCGCGAGTCGATTCTGAATCCGCGCGCCAAGGTTGTCGACACCTACCAGTCGATCATGCCCACCTTCCAGGGGCAGATCAGCGAAGAAGGTTTGTTGCAGATCATCGCTTATATCAAGAGTTTGGAGAAAGAGGAAGGAGGTCAGCAGTGAGCGCCGGGACGACGACTCATGACTCCGCACCCTCCGGAGTCAATTATTTAACGAACGGTTATTCGCTGAAGAGCTGGCTGCTCACGGTCGACCACAAGCGGATCGCCATTCTGTATCTCATTTCCATCACGATCTTTTTCGCGTTGGGTGGCATCTTCGCCGCTGCCGTGCGTCTGGAACTGCTGACGCCGCAGGGCGACATGATGGACGCCGAAACCTACAACAAGATGTTCACCATGCATGGCGTGGTGATGATCTTCTTCTTCCTGATTCCATCGGTACCGGCAACCTTAGGAAACTTCCTGATACCGATCATGGTGGGAGCCAAGGACTTGGCGTTCCCGAAGATCAACCTGCTGAGCTGGTATCTGTACATAATCGGTGGCATGTTCGGGTTGTACGTGGCGGTTAGCGGCGGTATCGAAACGGGCTGGACTTTCTACACGCCCTACAGCTCGACTTACTCCAATAGCGCGGTGATTGCGACGGCGATGGGCGCCTTTGTGGCGGGCTTCTCGTCGATTCTGACGGGGTTGAACTTCATCGTCACCATCCACAAGATGCGTGCGCCCGGGCTGACATGGGGGCGCCTGCCGCTGTTTGTATGGGCGCACTACGCTACCAGCCTCATCCAGTTGCTGGGCACGCCGGTTGTCGCCATCACGCTGGTGCTGATGATGCTGGAACGCGCGTTCCGCATCGGGTTCTTCGACCCGGCACTGGGCGGCGATCCGGTTCTGTTCCAGCACCTGTTCTGGTTCTACTCGCACCCGGCCGTGTACATCATGATTCTGCCCGGCATGGGCGTGATCAGCGAAGTGGTCACCTGCTACTCGAAGAAGGGTGTGTTCGGCTATCACTTTATCGCCGGCTCGTCGCTGGCGATCGCGGTGCTCGGCTTCTTCGTGTGGGGCCACCACATGTATACAGCCGGCCAGTCGACTTATGCCGGCGTGGTGTTTAGCCTGATCACGTTCGCCGTGGCCGTTCCTTCAGCCGTGAAAATCTTCAACTGGACCGCGACCATGTATCGAGGTTCCATCCGGGTCGATACGCCGATGCTTTACGCCCTGGGCTTCATCGGCCTGTTCACCGTGGGTGGCGTAACCGGCGTCATGCTGGCGACCATGGCTCTCGACCTGCACCTGCACGATACCTACTTCGTAGTGGCGCACTTCCACTTCGTGATGGTGGGCGGGATGGTGCTGGCGTTCATGTCCGGGCTGCACTTCTGGTGGCCGAAGATGACCGGAAAGATCTATCCGGAGATCTGGGGCCGCGTGTCGGCCGTGCTGGTCTTCCTGGGCTTCAACTTCACGTTCTTCCCGCAGTTCCTGCTGGGCTATATGGGAATGCCGCGGCGCTACCATGCCTATCCGGAAGAGTGGCAGGTGCTGCACGTGATGTCGACCATCGGTGCCTCGGTGCTGATGCTGGGCTTCGTGCTGCCGGCCATCTACCTGACTTGGTCGGTGTTCAAGGGTAAGGCCGCTGAAGCGAATCCGTGGCAGGCCAAGGGCCTGGAGTGGAATATCCCGAGCCCGCCGCCCACCGAGAACTTCCCGGCGCCGGTTGTGGTAAATGAAGAAGTTTACGCGTACTCACACGAAGAGGTGAAGGCCCTTGTCTGATCACTCGACGACTGTGGACCACGTCCACGGCCATGCCCATGGCCACGATCCGCACGTAGCCCATCATTTTGACAATGCCCAACAGCAGTATGAGTCGGGCAACCTCGGCATGTGGCTGTTCCTTATCACTGAAGTCATGTTCTTCGGTGGGATGTTCGGCGCCTATGCCGTCTACCGCACATGGTATCCGGATGCCTTCGAGTTCGCCAGCACGGCCACCAACATCCCGCTCGGAGCGGCCAATACCGTTGTTCTGATCATCTCCAGTCTCACCATGGCGCTGGCCGTTCAGGCGTCGCAGCTGGGACAGCAGAAAAAGCTGGTCACCATGATCCTGCTGACCATGCTATTCGGCTCCATCTTCCTAGGTGTGAAGGCGTTCGAGTATTCGGAGAAGTATCACCACGGGCACATCCCCGGTCCGAACTTCGTCTGGCACGGCGAAGGCGGGCGAGAGGTGCAGATATTGTTCTGTCTCTACTTCGCCATGACCGGAATGCACGCCGTCCACATGGTCGTAGGGTTGGGTATCATGACGTGGCTCTTAATCACGGCAATGAAAGGCAAGTACTCGCCTGAGTATTACAATCCCGTGGAGATCACGGGGCTGTACTGGCACTTCGTCGACATTGTCTGGATTTTCCTGTTCCCGCTGCTGTACCTGATCTGAGGAGAGAGCATGCAAGGCCACGTAACCCCGACTAAGACTTATCTGACGATCTTCGGCGCGCTCATGATCTGCACGATCCTCACGGTGTTCGTGCGGCTAAACCTGGGCATTAAGAGCTTTGCCGTCGCCATCGCGATCGCGCTGGTGAAGGCGACGCTGGTGATCCTCTACTTCATGCATGTGAAGTACAGCCACATTCTTTCGAAGGCGGCTGTCGTCACATCGATTCTGTTCCTGCTGATTCTACTGGTGCTGGTATCCATGGACTACGTTTCGCGCAGTTGGCAGCCGCGTGCGACACCGTGGGAGAAGCACCAGGTCTTAGAGTAAATACGTCCGCGTTTCCTGCCAGGTAAGGGTGGGGCCCTCAGCCCCACCACACCTCACCCGGTGCCAAATGTGCCTTCACGGTATCCGGGTTCAGTTCAATCCCCAATCCAGGTTTATCCGGAATCGTGATGTGGCTGTCCTTCACGATCGGCCCGTCATGGATGACAATGTCGTCCATCCAATCCCGCTTGCCGATGACGGTTTCGCTGGCAAGGAAGTCGCGAATCGACGAAGCCCAATGGCAGGTGGCCAGGGTATTCACCACGCTTCCGGTGTTGTGCGTCGCCATGGGCATGAAGTACAGGTCGGCGAGTTCGGCCATGCGCTTGGACTCCAGGAAACCGCAGGTGTTGCGCAGGTCGGGATGCAGGATGTGTGTGCCGTTGTTGGCGACGAAGGGTAGGGCGTCGGCGCGGCGGAACCAGTTCTCGCCGGTGCAGATGGGCACGGGCGAGTTGGCGCAGAGGGTCTTCCAACTCTCGGTGTAGGCTACCGGGAGCGGATCCTCCAGCCACGTCGGCTTGATGGAAGCAACGGCGTGAGCGAGATCGATGCCGGTGCGCAGGTCATACTCCCAATGGCAGTGCACCATGATGTCGTGGTCGTCGCCGATCGCCTCGCGGCAGTTCTCGAAGCCCTGCCGCACCAGCTTCAGCTCGCGCGACGAGAGCAGCCGGTTGGCGAGGTCGCGGTTGAGGTCGGTCTTGGGATCCGTGTGTTTGAGGCTGAACTTGTGGCAGGTGAAGCCGCTGGGATTGGCCTTGCACTTAGCCGCCCAGTCACGGCAGGACGCCTTGTCCCACATGTTCGACGGCGCGGCGTGGTCGTAAACCCGCACCTTGTCGCGGAAGCGGCCGCCGAGCAACGTGCTCACCGGGACGTTGAGGATCTTGCCGGCCACGTCGAACAGAGCCATGTCGATGCCGGCAATGGCGCGGAAGAACGAGTGCGCCGAGCCGTCGATATGGCGGTCGAAGCCGACCAGGATGCGGTCGATCTCGAGCGGGTCCTTGCCGATTAGCATCGGCTTCAGCGCGTGGATCTGTTCCTTCATGCCAACACCGGGACTGCCGTACGCTTCACCGAATCCCCAGGGCCCCTGGTCGGTGTCGATGCGGACCAGCGTGTAGTTACGGCCCGTGGTCCTTCCGCCGTCGAAGACCATCGTGCGGACGTCGCGGATCTTCACCTTGCCCTTCATGGAGGCCGCCATGGCGTGATAGCCGGCCAGGAATCCGCCGCCGGCAGCGGTTTTCAGGAACGATCGTCGGGTGAGCATTCTGCGCCATCCTATCATGGCGAAGTATGCTCGTAAGGTATGACGCGCGCACTGTTGCTTTTCGCGGCCTGTTCGCTATGGGGGCAGGGGCCAAACGAAGCCAACTACGATGAGAGCAAAGTCGGCAGCTACACGTTGCCGGATCCCCTGAAGATGGCCGACGGCAGGCCGGTGAAGGATGCCGGTATGTGGCGCAACGCGCGGCGTCCGGAGATCCTGCGGCTGTTCGAACAGCAAGTGTACGGGCGGAGCGCGCCTGCTCCGAAGAAGCTGGAGTATGAGGTCATATCGACCCAGTCGGGCGTGTTGGGTGGCGTGGCCACCCGGCGTCTGGTCACCATCTGGCCGGCGGGCAAGAGTCCGGCTCCAGCCATTCACGTGCTGCTCTATCTTCCAGCAAATGCCAAGGGCAAGGTGCCGGTGTTCCTGGGGATGAACTTCAACGGCAACTTCGCGATTGCCAATGACCCGGGCGTGCCGCTGAGCAAGAGCTGGATGCGCACCGGCGACCACAAGGCGACCGAGAAGAATCGCGGGATCGAGGCGGCGCGCTGGCAGGTGGAAAAGGTGCTGTCGCGCGGCTATGCGGTGGCGGCCATCTACTATGGCGACATCTTCCCGGATCACAACGACGGCTGGAAGGATTCCATCATTCCACATATCTCAAAGGGCAAGCCTGCGCCCGATGACTGGAACGCGATCGGCGCCTGGGCCTATGGCTTGAGCCGCGCCATGGACTACATCGAGAAGGACAAAGACCTCGATGCAAAGCATGTGGCGGTGTGGGGCCATTCGCGGCTAGGTAAGACCGCGCTCTGGGCCGGGGCGCTGGATGAGCGCTTCGCGATGGTGATCTCCAATGATTCCGGAGAAGGCGGCGCGGCGCTGGCGCGGCGTAACTTCGGCGAGACCGTGAACCGCATCAACACCTCGTTCCCGCATTGGTTTACGGGCAACTTCAAGCAGTATAACCAGCGGGTGAATGATCTGCCTGTCGATCAGCACATGCTGCTGGCCCTGGTGGCGCCGCGCCTGCTGTATGTGGCCAGCGCGGAGGAGGACAAGTGGGCCGATCCGAAGGGCGAGTTCCTCGCGGCCAAGGCAGCCGAACCCGTGTACAAGCTCCTGGGCAAGGAAGGCCTGCCGGCGGCCGAGTGGCCGGGCATTCATCAGCCGGCGCACGGCACCATCGGGTATCACATCCGGGCAGGGAAGCACGACGTTACGGCCTATGACTGGGAGCAGTTTTTGAACTTCGCCGACAAGCACTGGAAGAAGTAGCGCACTACTGGCCCAGCACTTCCTCCAGGCGCCCGTAGCCGGTGCGGCTGACCGGAAGCTGCCGTCCGTCGTGCAATACCACCACGCGGCTGTTGGCGGTGAAGGGCTCCACGCGGGCAATGCGTTCGATGTTAACGATAAAGCCGCGGTGGATACGGACGAATCGCTTGGGATCGACCGCGGCTTCGATGCTCGCCATCGTCTGCTGCTTGAGAATCGTCTTGCCTTCGGTGTGCAGGGCGATGTAATCCTCCTGGGCTTCCACGTAGTCGAGTTTCTCCAGCGGAATGATGTGCACTCGCACGCCATCGCGGGCGACGATGCGTTCGGCATACGCCGCAGGGCCGCGGCCGGCAGCCGCCAGGTCGGCGCCGGTTACCGTACGGTCGGCACTCAGTCGCTGGCGGGCGCGGCCGATGGCGGTGTCCAGGCGCTCCTGGGTGAACGGCTTCAGCAGGTAGTCGACGGCATGCACTTCAAAGGCACGCATGGCGTAGGAGTCGAAGGCAGTGACGAAGATCACTGGGATGCCGGTGCCGATCAGTTCCAGCACTTCGAAGCCGTCGAGTTTAGGCATGCGGACATCCAGCAGCAGCAGATCCGGCTGTAGTTCCTGCACGGCTTTGACGGCGCTGAGGCCGTCGGCGCACTCGCCGGCGATGGCGATGCCCTCCTGCCCCGCCAGCATCTCACGCAGAATGCCGCGGGCCAGCGGTTCGTCATCGACAAGCAGCACACGCAGCGGGCTGTTCATGCGGGCACCTCGGGCACCTGTTTCAGTAGGTAAATCTCGGCACGAAACTTGCCGTTTTGGCGGAAGACATCCAGGCGTCCGCCGCCCCCATAGAGACTGCGGATGCGTCGGCGCACGTTCTCGATGCCGATGCCGTTTCCGCGTGGGGCGGGGCTGTCTGGATCATAGACGTTGGCCAGGCGGATGAAGAGATGATTGCCGGTGGCGGAGGCGTGCAGATCAATGTCGCCGGGCCCGCCGAGCGTCGCAATGCCGTGGCGGATGGCGTTCTCCACCAGAGGTTGCAGCAGCAGCGGGGGAACGGGGACGGTGAGCGCGGCGTCGTCGATGTCGCGGTGGAAGCCGAGTTGGGGATAGCGTACCTGCTCGATGCGGAGGTAGTGATCGATGAGGGTCAGTTCCTCGGCCAACGGGATGAGTCCGCGGTCGCCGATCCCCAGGCTCAGGCGGAGGAAGTCGCCGAGCAGGGCGCAGGTCTGGCGGGCGCGGTCCTTGTCGATGCCGGCCAGTGCGCTGATGGAATGGAGGGCGTTGAACAGGAAGTGCGGGTTGAGTTGGGCGCGCAGGGCCAGCAGTTCCGCCTCGCGGGCGAGTGTTTCGCCGCGAAGCATGGCCTCCCGGGCGTGCTGGGCATCGCGGCGTTCGCTATCGAGGAACGCGATGGCACTGGCGCAGATGTAGAGCAGTACGCCCGCGGCCCAGAGCGGTGAGGACAGTGCGGTGAGCGGGCCGGTGAGGTCGCCGAGGGTGGTGGTCTGCGAGAGGATGGCGGCGTATAGATAGCCGATCTGCACCCAGAGCGCGCCGGCAACTACGGCGGCAATCGACGTGGCGGCCACCGCACGCCAAGGCGAGGCGCGGCGGAGTGGGGC
This sequence comes from Bryobacterales bacterium, assembly GCA_016789745.1. GTDB lineage: Bacteria > Acidobacteriota > Terriglobia > Bryobacterales > Bryobacteraceae > CADEFT01. Next base: position 9,750 of record JAEUQF010000073.1, on the reverse strand, counting down.
GAATCCGGCCAGGAACCAGGCGCTGGTGCAGTTGATCAGGTGGATGGCGGTCAGGGGTAAGGCGGCGACGAGCGAGTGCCGCCACTCCCAGCCCGCTTCGCGCAGCAACAGCGTGGCGGGCAGGGCGCAGAAGGCCCAGGCCAGCAGCATCCAGCCGATGTATTGCCGCGAGAACAACCAGAGCATGGTTAGTTCTTCACTCCCACCCCGCCCATCAGCGCCAGACCACGGATAATCAGCTCCTGGCGAGGCTGCGAGGCATCACCGGGCGGAGGCAGCACCTTGCTGTCATAGCCGCCGAGGATAGCCGTCCCGTTGAAGGTGACGCGCCACTCCGGTGGCACGCGCAGTTCGACGCCGCCCATGATGGCGTCGACATAGAGCACGGCGGGGCTGGACATAATGCGGGCGCGGGAGAGGTCGGCTTCGATGCCGCCCATGACCGCAGTCATGCTACCGCCTTCGAAGTTCTGCGAAGTATAGCGGAAATCACCGCCGCCCAGGATCGCATATTCGGAGAGACGGCTGTCCGCGTTCTCATTGACCGATGACGGCCCAGGTGGGCGCAGGGCGCGGATGAGCAGGAACACGCCGAGCGCGATGATGTAGACGGGCCACAGGTCGCGCATGCGGACGTGGATGATGTCGAAGCGCTGCAGTTCGAGAATCACCCCGATACTCATCAGGACCAGCCCGATGGCTTTTCCCGTATTGCCGCGCTGGCTCACGACCAGGTTCAAGCCCACCAGGATCCACAGAACAGGCCAGAAGTGGCTGAGGAGGTTGAAACGCAGCAGGCCGAAGCGCTCGAGAAGGAGCACTGTGCCCGCGACGATGAGCACCAGGCCGAAGAAGACTCCGGCGCGGGCGCTGCCGATGGCCGGATGACGGGAAGCGGAATCCATGAATCCAGGCTAAGGCGGCGCGCGGCCGGGCGGAACGCGGATTCGACCAATCGACAGCCGCCGCCGACGAACGAACGCGGTCGGCGCTATTTATGCTGCAGTTCCCAATCGTAGGCGATGCCTTCGTCGTTGTAGGCGACGCGGCCTTCGTCCTTGGGGTTGTAGATCTGATTCGTGATGTAAATGAGCATGCCAGGGTCGGGGCTGACGACTTTGTAGCCGTGGCCGACGCCGGGTGGGATGATAATCTGCCAGGGGCGCAGGGAGCCGACGTAAAGAGTGTTGCGGCGGCCGAAGGTGGGCGAGCCTTCGCGCAGATCGACGAGGGCCACCTGGAACATGCCCTGGGCGGCGACCCAGTAGTCGGTTTGATGCAGGTGGTAGTGGAAGGCTTTGATGGTGCCGGGATAGCTGAGCGCGGCTGACACCTGCGTGGTGGCGGGGGAGAACGGCTCAACAAGGCCTTGGCCGATGCGGGCGACCTCCAGGAAATAGCCGCGGTCATCGGGCCAGAGCGGGAACGGTTTGACTACCACTCCCTCAATGAGATCCTGGCTGTCGGGCCGGAGAATGATATTGCCGATACCCATGGTATTCTCGGGCCGGACGAGCACCAGGGATTCGAAGGAAGCGATCGGAGAACCGGGCATGAAGTCTCATGATACAATCCGACACCGATGCAGATCCAACGCTGGTTAAGTGCCGATAGTGAAGAGATGAATCCGCTGGTGAAGCGGCAGGTGATCCATGGGGCGAATATGACCATGGCGCGCCTGGTGATGAAGAAGGGGGCGGTGGTGCCGCTGCATCATCACGTGAATGAGCAGATCACCACCGTGCTGGAAGGAAGGCTGACGTTTCTGATTGGGGGTGGAACGCAGGAGTTGTCCGCAGGCGAGTCGCTGGTGATTCCGCCCAATCTGCCGCATGCGGTGGAGGCGATGGAGGATTCGGTGGCGCTGGACGTGTTTTCGCCGCTGCGGGAGGATTGGCTGCGGGGCGACGACGCCTATCTGCGGAAGTAGGAGCTATGCGCTCCTACGGCTGGCGGGCCGCGCCGCTGTTGACGTCGATCATCAGGCTGCTGCTGTCCACCGCTTCAAAGTTCGATCCCACCAGCCGGGCGAACTGACGTAATTCGTCGTTGTCCCAGCGCTCATCGGGCGCGCCGTTCACGTACCACGCCGATCCGTTGTCGGCCAGGATGATGCCGTACTTCTTCATGGCACGCAGAATCACCTGCACGCGCGGCGCGTAGGTGCTGATGTCGAAGCCTGCCTTCAACCGGAAACGCGCGCCCATCGGCGGATACTGCGTGCCGGTCAACGAGGAAGCGTAGTGGCGCGCCGGCCACACGAACTCGCGCTTGGTTTGCGGCGCGGTGAAGCGGATCGCATGCTTGATCTCGCCCCCCAGCACCTCGTCGTAACGCACCAAGCCGTGCAATATCGGCAGGCCTGCCGCGTCGGCGCTGGTCCATCCCGATGGCCGCAGCGGGGCGTTGCTATTGAGGTTGAACACGGCGCCCGATCCCGCCGACCACGTTCCGTTACCGTTGGATTGCGCCGCGAAGACCTCCCACAGCTTGCAGACGCCCTGCTCCAGCACCAGGATGTGCCGGTCGCCGCCGCCTTCAATGGGTGGGTTCGGCGGAATAGGATAAGGGCCCGGGTCGCTGTCCTCGTCATACTCAAACGTGATCCCGACCTTCGCCTGCCCCTGCGGCACGATGACGTATGGGATGCCGATGACGCCTCCATTCCAAAGCCCGCTGCCGAAGTCGGCCTTCAGCGTACGGCTGGCGCCGATGGTATTCACCCAATCGGTGGAGCGCGCGTGAACCGGCAGCGTGTCGATGGCCGTGTTCCAGATGTTGTCCGCCGGGAACATGGGACACCCGCCCAGCGTGGGGCCGCTCGACGGCGCAGGCGGCGGTGGCGGTGGTGGGGGCGTCGGCACAGGCGAGTTCAGATTGCCGTAGCGGAAGAAGGCGCGCGACAGGAACGCCGCCATCTGTTCGCGCGTAACGGTGTCGTTCGGGCAGTAATTGCCGGAGGTGCATCCTTGCGTGATGCCCAGGTCATACATCTTCTGCACGTAGGGAAATAGCGCGCTGCTGGAGGGCACGTCGCCGAAGCGCGGCGTGTTGTCGTAGGGAAAGGACTCGCCGTAGAGCGCACGGATGATGTATTGCGCCATCTGTCCGCGGGTGACAAGCGCGTTCGGACAGAACTGGTTGTTGCCGCAGCCCGGATTGATGTTGAGCTCCCGCATCTTCTGGATGTAGGAAAACAGCGTGTTGCTGGCGGGCACGTCGGTGAAATAGGGCTGAATGGGGTAAGCGAAGCCTTCGCCGGCGACGGCGCGGATGAGGAACGCCGCCATCTGCGCCTGCGTGACCGTTTCGCCGGGGCAGAAGTTCAACGGAGCCGCGCGGCAGCCCACTGTGATGGCAAAGCGGTTCAACAGGTAGATGTAGTCCACCCAGGGATGTCCCCCCGGTACGTCACCGAAGATCTGCGCCATGGCGCCCGGCGTGAAGACCGCGACTTCCACGGGAAGAAAACCATCGATGGCCGGGCCGCCGACAATAAGCGAGGTGTTGTAGACCCCCGGTGTGGTGAGGTTGGCCGTAACAGTCACCGAGCCTGGCAGTGTAAGCGGACTGCCGCCCGTGACGGTGAGCCAGGGCACCGGAGAGCTCACGTTCACCGATCCCGTACCCGTGAACTGCACGGTGCGGGAGGCTGTGCCGGTTCCGGCGATCACCATTCGCAGGCGCGATGGTTCGATGCCCAGGCCAGTCGCCAGAGCCGCACGGTCTGCTACCACCGATTCACAGCCCTCGCAGCGCAGCGCATCGACTTGCAGTCCACGTAATACGACGTCACGGCTGCCGGAGAGATCCAGCGGGCCGATCTGCGCCGAGCCAGGGTCGCCGGCGGCTTCCATCGACACGCCACGATGCGGGCGGGAGGCCGTGAATCCTGCGTGCAGGCCCTCTGTCAGATAGATGCGGGCGCCACTTGCGGCCTGTTCGGGAAGGCGGGACCAAGCCTCGGCAACCGTGCGGAGCGCTTGCTCACGGCTGGTGCCGGAGCGTGCGTCGTCGCCGCGAACCGGATCCACCCAAAGCGTCAGGGAACGTTGCGCGGCAGCCGTGGAGACGAACGCCAGCAGCGCGAATAGAACGGGAACGCGAGTCATGGCTACTCTATGTTTCGTTCGGGGAGTGTCTTTACAGTAGAGCATGGGGTGTTCGCCGGTCAAGGAGTAAGCAGTTTGTGGTAATTGTGTTGGTCAATGATTCTCCTGTTCGCTCTCGCCGCTGCCCTCTGGGCGCAGGATTATGACCTGCTGATTCGCAACGGCCGCATCGTGGATGGCACGGGCAATCCGTCGTTCCTGGCGGATATCGCCATCACGGGCCAGAAGATCGCCGCGATTGGACAACTGCCGGGCAAGACGGCGCGCCGCACCATTGACGCCCGTGGGCGCCTGGTAACGCCCGGCTTCATCGACATCCACAACCACTCCGACGACACCGTGCTGGAGGATGGCAATGCGCAGAGCATGGTGCGGCAGGGTGTGACGACGATGATCTTTGGCGAAGGCGGCTCGCAGGCGCCTTCCGACCGCTTCCCGCGTTTCGCCGATTACTGGAAGGCACTGGCCGTGAAGGGCGTGTCGACCAACATCGGGTCTTACGTGGGGTCAAGCGAAGTGTACATGCGCGTGCGCGGGCCCAAGCCCAGCCCGCCCACTGGAGCCGAACTCGATCGCATGCGGAGCCTGGTGCGCGAGGCGATGGAGGACGGCGCGCTGGGTGTGGCCAGCTCGCTGTCAGGGCCGCCGGGAGCCTGGATCGATACTCCCACCATGATCGCCATGGTGAGCGAGGCGAAGCCTTACAACGGCATCTACTCCACCCACATGCGTACCGAGGGCTTAGGCATCTTCAAAGCGATTGACGAGGCTATTGAGATCGCAGGGAAGGCCGGCGTGCCGCTGGACATCATCCACCTGAAGATTGCGGAGAACAAGCTCTGGGGGCAGATGCCAAAGGTGATCGAACGCATCGCCGCGGCACGTGCCACCGGGCAGATCGTCGAAGCCCATGTTTACCCCTATCGCGCCGGTCAGAATGACCTGGCGACGATCATTCCTCCCTGGGCCCACGAAGGCGGCGCGCAGGCGATGCTGCGGCGCCTGAAGGACAAGTCGCTGCGGCCACGGCTGGAGAGCGAGATCCTCAACGGCATCCCGGGTTCCGATTGGTACAACCACTACACCGCCACCGGGTCGTGGGAAGGCATGCTGGTGGTGACGTTCTCGAACCCCGCGTATAAGAAGTACGAAGGCAAGCGCATGAACCAGGTGATCGAGGATCTGAAGCTGCCGCCCATCGACGCATTATTCAAGGTGCTGGAAGACAATCAGGGCACCGTACCCACCGTGTACTTCCATCACTCGGAGGCCGATATGACTTATGCCATGAAGCAGCCGTTCGTGTCGATTGGGTCAGACGGCGTGGCTGTGGCGACGGAAGGTCCGCTGGCGGCGGGGCATCCGCATCCACGCTACTACGGAACTTTCCCGCGCGTCTTGGGCAAGTACGTAAGGGAAGACAAGGTGATCACGATGGAGGAAGCCATCCGCAAGATGACTTCGGCCAACGCTGCCAAGATCCATGTGTATGATCGCGGATTGCTGCGGCCGGGGATGATGGCCGATGTGACGGTGTTCGATGCGGCTCGGGTGATCGACAACGCGACGTTCGAAAAGCCACACCAGTATGCGGCGGGAATCGAATACGTGGTGGTTAACGGGACGGTGGTGTTGGAAGAAGGGCGGCACACCGGAGCGCGGCCCGGACAGGTTATCCGGCCTTCGCGGTAATGCCGCCCGGAGCAGGAAGAGCTACGAACGCATGTCGGCCTGGAAACGCTCCCACGCGCGGTCCAGTTTCTCGATGGCGCGGTCGGTGCCAGCCTGGAAGTCGCGCCACTTGTCCTTGGTGGCGTCCTTCGCCTCGTTATAGGACCGGCGGGCATCTTCGCGCAGATTCTTCAACTCCGCCACGCGCTCGTTCCATTCCCGCTGCGTCTTGATCTTGCCGCGGCGGGCGGCGGCTTTGGCATTGGCAGTCGCTTCATCGATCTCGCGATCGAGTTTCTGCATGCGCGTCTCGATATCGCGATTCCATACGTCACGCGCTTCGTCAGCGGCGTTGCGCGCGGCCTCGCTGGTTTCGCGGGCTGCCTCATTCGTTTCGCGGCGAACGTCCGCACGGTCGTCCCGGGTGCAGCCGGCGCCAAGCGCCATTGCCAGCACGGTAATTGCTCCAAGTGTCCTCAAAGTGTTCAACCTCCTACCCGTTAGACAACTGGAAGTGCCTTTCCGCTACGAGGGACCGTTTCGACGCCGCAAGAGCGGCAGGATAAAGAGGAACACAGCGGCGGCCGCAATCACCGTAGCCGCCACAATCCAGGAGGATGGCAGGTGCAGCAGCACCGCCGACACCACCAGGCCGAACCATAGGATGACGAATGCCACCAGCGCGAGGGGTATGTTCATGATGTTTCTCCCTTGCCATAGAGGGTTCAGCGGTGCGTTTCGTGACGGGGGTGGCGAGACGTGCGCTGGTGTCCTTTGGCGCGGTGCGTGCTTCGTTACTGGCATGTACAGCAAGATCAAACGAGGCGATCGGAAGGATACGGGAGACCTGGAGGCGCGGCCTAAGGAAGGTGTGGGGCGCGCAGGATCGGGGACGCGGACCGGGCCCAACACCGGCAAGGTGACCGGTGACGCCAGCGCTCTTGCGGAAGGACAGTCGCCTGCACCATCTGAGCTAACCGGGGCGGCCGGGCAGGATCTGGCCGGATTGACCGTTCACGACGCTCTCGATCCGGACCTCGGCCTTACGAATATTGGAGAGGTGCCACCTCAAGATTGGGCGGCCGATACGGGCGAGACAAAGAACCAGCAGATAGACGAAGAGCCGGATGACAGGCACCCGGCTCGGGAAAAACAGGAAGAGTCTGACTGAGCTTTATTTCTTCTTCAACCGGCTGCAGGCCATATTGGCGCCGGAGATGTCTACCGCGGACGATCCTTCCTCGATGTGGGCAATTTTGCCTTCCATGTCGATGACGAACGTGGCGCGATTCGCAATGCCTCGCTCCGGCATAAGCACGCCGTAAGCCTTGGAAACCTCGCGCTTGGCAAAATCGCTGATCATCGGGAAAGTAGCGCCCACCTGTTTGGCGAACACTGCCAGTGACGGTGTGTTATCGGTGCTGATCCCAAAGACCTGCGTATCCATACCTTCGAAGTTGGCGATACCACCCTGGTACGCCGTCATTTCCTTCGTTCAACCACCGGTAAAGGCGGCTGGGAAGAATGCCAGTACGACATTCTTCTTACCCCGGAACTCCGTCAAAGTGACGGGCTTGCCTCCAGTGGATGGCAGCGTAAAGTCAGGCGCCATATCGCCGACCTTCAGATGCGTTTTGGGCGGTGCGGGCTGTTGCGCCTGCACCTGCATGGCGGCTGCCAACGCAGTGGCGCCGGCCAGGAATTTTGCTCTGGTCATGAAACCTCCAGATTGGAGCATATCAAGACGGACGCCTTGGTGTGGATTGGCCTAGGCATCGACGTGGTTGGCGAAGAAGCGGTCCAGTTCCGCCTTCATGGGCTCCAGTTCCTTGGCCATCGAATTCATCTCGGAGCGCGGCATGGGCGCGAACGCCTGCACGATCTTCACGTTCTCTTCGAGAAACTCCGGCTTCGGCATGCCGAGCACGACAGCGGCTACCGGCAGCGACAACGAGTATTGGATCAGCTTGTTGATGGGCGCCTTGCCCACCAGGCCTTCCTGCCCGAAGATCTTCATCGCAATCACGCCCATGTTCTTACGCTTGGCCACCGGCAGCGCGATCTTCTCGAAGCTGTGCTTCATGGCGGAGTTGATCTCCATACCCTTGGCGCCGTTCTTCATGCCGACGTGCGCGGCATTCAGCGCCATCTGCGTGCAATCGAAGTCATGGCGCTCCAGGGCCGTCTTCAGCACGGTCGGGTCCGTGTGCGACGTCACGCCGATGAAGCGCGCCATCTTCTGGTCGCGCACTTTGTAGAGAACCTTCAGCACGCCGTCGTTGGCTTCGATAGCTTTCAGATCCTCTTCATCGGTTAGGCTGTGAATGTGCAGCAGGTCCACTTGGTCCGTCTGCAGACGCTTGAGGCTGCCTTCGATGATCCGCATGGCCTCGTCGCCCTTGCGGGCATTCACCTTGGTGGCGAGCCAGACTTCCTTGCGGCGGGTCTTCATGACCTTGCCGACGCGCGTCTCGCTGACGCCGCTGCCGTAGCCGTAGGCCGTATCCATGTACCGGATGCCGAGGTCGATGGCGCGGTTGAGCACCTGCAAAGCCTGCTCTTCGTCCTTATAGGAGAGGAAGCGGCTGCCGCAGCCGAAGGCCATCTGGGTGACTTTGGCGCCGGTCTTGCCGAGCGTGCGCATGGGGATCTTCGACTCGGCGGCGCCAGCCACCTGGGCGGCGAGCGTGGTGGCCGCGGCGGATTCAAGGAAGGCTCTACGGGAAACGGGCATTCTGCTTTGCTCCTTTGTCAACCGGCAATGGATAGCATATATTGTCTCATCATGCGCCTTGTACTGCTGCTGTGCGGCCTGACCGCTGCCACCCTCTTCGCCAAGGATCCGTTGGAGAAGCGGATCGCCCATACCGACCCGTCGAAGTACCGCAAGGCGAAGTCGGTACATGCCGGAGCCGGGGAACTGCACTACACCGGGCTGTTCGATGCCCAGACCTTCAGCACGAACGTGATCTTCCTGCATCGCGGCGTGCTACCGCCTGGCGGGGGCATTGGCCATCACTTCCACAATCACATGGAAGAGATGTTCGTGATCTTCGATAATGAGGCGCAGTTTACGATGGATGGACGTACCTCAGTGTTGCAGGGGCCGGCGGGCGCCCCCTGCCGCATGGGCCATTCGCATGCCATCTACAACCCAACCGGCAAGCCCACCGAATGGATGAACATCGCCGTCGGCACCATCAAGGGCAAGTACGACGCTACGGATCTGGGCGATGACCGGGTTGGGGTGGCGATGGATGCCAAGCCGGTGTTCATCAACATGCGGCTCGACAAGGCGCTGCTGAAGCCCGTGGAGGCGATGCTGGGTGGCAAGGGCGTGGTGCGCTATCGCCGCGCGCTCCAGCCGGAAGTGTTCTACACCAATTGGTCGTACGTGGATCACCTCGTCATTCCCCCGGGCGCGTCGCTGGGCAATCACCGGCATGAAGGCGTGGAGGAGTTCTTCTACGTAATGAATGGCGAAGGCAGTGTTCGGGTAGATAAGGAGACCGCGACGATTCGCAAGGGCGATGCCGTGCCGGTGTTCTTCAATGAAGCGCACGAGTTTTCGAACAACAGCGGCGCTGACCTGGAGATCATGGTGGTGGGCGTGGCGCGCGCGAAGTGGGCCCTGGATACGACGCCAGTTCCGGCACCCCGATAAGCGCATTGCCGCCGTCCCTCGCGGTAACGTATCATGCACCACATGGCCAATGCTGCGCATTTGAACCTGCTCCAGTCCGGCGTGGATAAGTGGAATTTCACCCGTACCCAGAAGCCTGGTACGATTCCGGACCTGAGCGGCGCCGATCTGTCCAAGATGAAACTGGACGGCGCGAACCTCAGCAAGGTGAATCTGGAAGGCATTACGGCCACCGGCGCCACGTTCGTGAAGGCGAACATGGAATCGGCCAAGATGACCAAGTGCCTGCTGGAGAGTGCCGTGCTGCGCACCGCCGATCTGCGC
>JAEUQF010000049.1 GCA_016789745.1 Bryobacterales bacterium | reverse complement strand
GGCAAGCCACAGGAAGCATTCCAGGGCATCTATTCCCAGCGCGATGTGATGAACGCCATCCGCGCCCGCCTGAAGCAGTTCCCGGAACTGCGCATCCAGGTGCGCAACTCGTCGACGGTGAACCAGGGGTCGGCGCCGGTGGATATCGACTTCTCCATCCGCGGCCCGGACCTCAATGATCTCAGCCGCTATAGCGAAAGCCTACGCCAGACCGCCCTGACGAGGATTCCCGGCCTTACCGACGTGGACACCACGCTACGCATGACCAAGCCGGAACTGCGCGTTTCGATTGATCGCGACCGTGCGGCGGATCTGGGGGTGGATGCTTCGGGCATTGCGAGTTCGTTGCGGATCATGGTGGGCGGCGACGACGAGGTCTCCCGCTTCCGCGACGATAAACTCGCGGAAGACTATGATGTGGAGGTGCGGCTGACGGGCGTAGACCGGCGCGACGCCAGTTCCGTATCGAAGCTCTATGTGCAGGGCCGCAACGGGCAGATGGTACGCCTGGATAGCGTCGTGAAACTGCAGGAAGGCATGGCGCCGTATCGCATCGAGGCGTTGGACCGCCAGCGCGTCGTGGGCATTCGCGCCAACGTCACTGGCGGCTATGCCCTTGGCGACCGCCTCATCGAAATGCAGAAAGCCGCCGATGCGCTGAACATGCCGGTAGCCTACAGTACGACGGTGGTGGGCCGTGGACGCGAGTTCGAACGCACCTTCGGCGAGTTCCTGATCGCCTTCATGCTGTCGATCGTGTTCATGTACATGATCCTGGCTTCGCAGTTTGAGAGCACCGTGCACCCCATCACGATTCTCCTCAGCCTGCCGCTGTCGGTCCCGTTCGGCTTCCTGTCGCTGTGGTTCTTCAAGGACACGCTGAACCTGTACAGCGCTCTGGGGATTCTGGTGCTGTTCGGCGTGGTGAAAAAGAACTCCATTCTGCAGATTGACCATACGAACAACCTGCGCGCGGAGGGGATGGAGCGTTTCGAGGCCATCATCCAGGCCAATCGCGACCGGCTGCGGCCAATTCTGATGACCACGCTGACCCTGGTAGCCGGCATGTTGCCACTGGCGCTGGGTGCTGGCCCTGGTGCTGAAGAACGCCGGTCGATTGCGATTGTCGTGATCGGCGGGCAGAGTCTGTCGCTGCTGTTGACACTGCTGGTGACGCCGGTGGCCTACTCGCTGTTCGACGACTTGGCAGCGCTGTTCCATAAGCGGCCGCATCCGGTGCGTGCTTCGGCGCACACGGACTAGGGATAGGCCCCGGTTGGGGTCTGGCGTTTGTGCACGGTCGGTAAAACGTGCCGGGTGTCCCCGTTCGTGTTTTGAGTAAGTTACGGACTGAATACGCAACCTCCCCCTTTTGGAACCGAGTTTGCTCTAGCAAGGGTGGAGGTAGGAAATGCAGTTAGTTCGAGCGTGGTGTTATCTGTTGGGCCCGATTTCGGCAGCCTTCATCCTGAAGATGCGCCGTTATGCCGGGATACCCACTATACGCTTCCACGCCTTCCACTCCATGTTGGTGGCGGCGGTGTGGGCGCTGGTGTCGCTGACGCTGTGGGCTGCCGAATCGGTGTCGCCATGGTTTCTGGGCACGCTTTTGCGGGAAACACGATTCATGTTCAACCTGGTCTTTGCCGGGATCTGGGGTGGTCTGGTTGTGGCCGCGTATCGCGGTTGGAACTTCACGATTCTCCATTCGCTGGAACAGAAGGCGCGTCGCTGGGCGCTTCGCACGCAACCGGTTACATAAGCAACGGCGCGAGTGGCTGGCATTCGGTAGCGAGCTCGGATAGAATCTCCGGCAAAGGAGATTCCTCTGTATGGATTGTCCAGATTGCCGGCCGGATCGCCGCTCATTTCTCAAGACTGCGGCGCTGGGTTCCGCCGCGGTTGCTTTGGATGCCGCCCCCAAGTCGACGGCGCCAACATCGGAAACACTCGTCACCACGTTCTACAAGAGCCTGACCGCGGAGCAGAAGCAGCAGATCTGCATGCCCTTCGATCATGATCTGCGGTCGAAAGTGGACGCCAACTGGTTCATCACGCCCGGTCGTGTTGGCAAGTTCACGCCGGACCAGCAGCAGATGATCAAGGAGATCTGGCAGGGGCTGTACAACCCTGAGTTTCTGGAGCGCGTGAAGCAACAGGTTCAAGAGGACTCGAAGGGCTTGCAGAATCACGCCGTCGCGCTGTTTGGCGAGCCGGGCACCGGCAAGTTCGAGTTTGTGCTCACGGGCCGCCATTGCACGGTGCGCTGCGATGGTGATTCGGTGGAGGGCGCCGCGTTTGGCGGGCCGATCTTTTATGGGCACCAATCGGGGCCGAAGGGCACCGAGCCGGCCGACCATCCCGGCAATGTTTACTGGTATCAGGCCACGCGCGCCAACGAGGTTTTCAACGCACTGGATGGCAAGCAGCGTGCGCAGGCGCTGGTGGTGGGCACCGGGCGGCCGGAGACTTCGACCTCTACGGTAAAGCTGCGTCGCAAGGACGAACTGCAGGGGATTCCGGTGGCCGACATGAGCGCCGACCAGCGCGGCTTGGTGGAGAAGGTGCTGGCTGACTTGCTGCTGCCTTATCGGAAGAAGGATGTGGATGAGGCGATGCGCTACATCAAGGGCAACGGCGGCGTGAACGGCCTGCACATGGCGTACTTTGTTGCCGATGACTTAGGCGGCGATAAGGTATGGGATGTGTGGCAACTGGAGAGCCCGACGATGATCTGGTATTTCCGGGGCAATCCGCACGTGCATACGTGGGTGAATATCCGGCAGTCGGTCTAGGCTGCCGTCAGCGGGCGAGGAACTCCCGGGCGCTGCGGACCTCGTCCAAGCGGACGTACTCCGTGACGCCCTGGATCCGATCGATGGGACCCCAGTAGCCCGACGCCTTCAAGGCATCGAGGTCGAACACGCGCGACCAACTCGCTTCTTTTTGTTGCTGCGTGGGGTTGTCGATGTCGCTATCTTCGGAGAGCGCGAGATATCCGTTGTTGAGGACGCAGTGCCAGGATTCGAAGTCCGATAGCAAGGCTCGGCAGGCGGGGATCTCGAGTTCCAGCCGGACGCCGCGAGTTCCCTTGGGCAGGTGAGCCGATCGGCGCAGGTCCGGCTTCGGGGTGTGCCAGAACCAGATGGGCCAGCCGCCGCCGTAGCCGCTGATCCGCTGTTTCATCTGCCCCATCATCCATTGATAGGGAGCGCGCATCTCCGGCCAGGTGCGTTCTCCATCGCCGCCGAGGATGCCGCGGTGTTGCAGCAGCTGCCACCAGCCGCTGCGTTGGATGGTCCAGACGCGGAGGGTCGGTTCAGGCATGGAAGCGATGGCGGTCTGCATCCGCATTCGCATCTCGCGCCCAGGTTGCCAGCCGCTGCAGCAGCTTCTTCCTCTCCAGTCGAAGCCGGAGCCGGTTAGACCCACGCAGGATAGGCATAGCGCTCCTTCAACTCTACTCGCCCGCAAAAGCAAAAGGCCAGCCCCCGATCCGGGAACTGGCCTCGCACCCTAACCAACAGCGTTAACTAAGCCGTCCGCTTGGCTTCCGCCCCGAACTTGCTAGCCAGCGCCGCCTGCGCCGCCGCCAACCGTGCGATCGGCACACGGAACGGCGAGCAGCTCACGTAGTTCATGCCCACCTGGTAGCAGAACTCCACCGAGCTCGGTTCGCCACCGTGCTCGCCGCAGATGCCCACTTCCAGATCCGCACGCGTCGAACGGCCGGCGTCCACCGCGAACTTCACCAGCTTGCCGACACCTTCGCGGTCGAGCACCGCGAACGGGTCGGCCTTGAAGATCTTCTTGTCCTGGTAGTCCTTGCTGAACTTCGTATAGTCGTCGCGGCTCAGACCCATGGTGGTCTGCGTCAGGTCGTTCGTACCGAAGCTGAAGAATTCGGCCTGCTGGGCCACCATGTCGGCGGTCAGCGCGGCGCGCGGGATCTCGATCATCGTCCCGATGAGGTAGTGCAGGCTGGTCATGCCGGCCTTCTCCAACACCTCGTCGGCCACGCGCTTCACGATCGCCTTCTGGTGCTCCAACTCCGCCACGCTGCCGATCAGCGGGATCATGACTTCAGGAATCACCTTCTTGCCCTTCTTGGCTACCTGCACGGCAGCTTCAAAGATGGCGCGAGCCTGCATTTCGGTGATTTCAGGATACGTGATACCCAGGCGGCAGCCGCGGTGGCCGAGCATCGGGTTAAACTCGTGCAGCTCTTCCACGCGCTTCAGCAATCCGGGCAGCTGCTTCTTCAGGTCGCCCACACCCATCTTGTACCGCGCCGCCATTTCCTTCTTGGTCTTGGTATCGGCGTTCGGCAGCTTGGCCAGGTCCACCATCAGCTCTTCGCGCTTCGGCACGAATTCGTGCAGCGGCGGGTCCAGCGTACGGATGACGACCGGGAAGCCGTCCATGGCTTCAAACAGGCCGGCGAAATCCTTGCGCTGCATCGGCAACAGCTTCTGCAGAGCCTTGCGGCGATCCTTTTCGTTGTCGGTCAGAATCATCGCCTGCACGTGCGGCAGACGATCTTCGCCGAAGAACATGTGCTCGGTGCGGCACAGGCCGATGCCCTGCGCGCCGAACTTGCGGGCGATCTTGGCGTCACGCGGGATGTCGGCATTCGCGCGAACACCGAAGTTGCCGCGCACTTCGTCGGCCCAGCCCATGAAGGTGGCCAGCACGCCGGAGGTCGGATCAGCTTCCATCGTGGCGGCGCGGCCGGCATAGATCTGGCCCGTCGAACCATCCAGCGACAGCCAATCGCCTTCCTTCAACGTGATCTTCTTGCCGCCGATCGATGCGGTCATCGTCTTGGCGCGCTCGTCCACCGAGATGGTCTCGGCGCCCGCCACGCAAGGCGTACCCATACCGCGGGCGACCACCGCCGCGTGGCTGGTCATACCGCCGCGCGACGTCAGAATGCCCTTCGCCGCTTCCATGCCATGAATATCGTCCGGGACGGTTTCCTTACGAACCAGCACTACCGGGGCCTTCGGCGCCTGCGCCACCGCATCATCAGCGGTGAACACAATCTTGCCGACCGCGGCACCCGGCGACGCCGGCAGGCCTTTGCCGAGGCCCGTCAATTCCTTCAGCGACTTCGGATCCAGCATCGGGTGCAGCAGTTGATCCAACTGGTTCGGATCCACGCGCATGATGCCTTCTTCTTTGGAAATCAGGCCTTCTTCCACCATCTCCACCGCAATGCGGACAGCGGCTGGGCCAGTGCGCTTGCCGTTACGCGTCTGCAGCATCCACAGCTTCTTATCCTGAATGGTGAACTCGAAGTCCTGGATGTCGCGGTAGTGCTTTTCGAGCGAGGCGGTGATGTCGCGCAACTGCTGGTAGGCTTCCGGCAGCACGTCGCCCAGCTCCACAATCGGGCGCGGCGTACGGATGCCGGCCACCACGTCTTCGCCCTGCGCGTTGGTCAGGAACTCGCCATAGAACGCGTTCTCGCCGGTGGCGGGATTGCGCGTGAAGCCCACGCCCGTTGCCGACGTTTCGCCCAGGTTGCCGAACACCATCGACTGGATGTTCACCGCGGTGCCCAGGTTGTCGTCAATCTTGTTCTGGCGGCGATAGAACTTCGCGCGTTCATTGAACCAGGAACGGAACACGGCGTCGCGCGCGCCTTCCAACTGCTTGTGGGTGTCCTGCGGGAACGGCTTGCCGGTCTTCTTCTTCACCAGCGCCTTGTATTCCGCGATCACGGCCAACAGGTCGGCGGCGGTCAGATCGGTATCCAGCTTCGCGCGCACCTTCTTCTTACGGGCTTCCAGAATGTGCTCGAACTCATCCTTCCCAATGTCCAGCACCACGTTGCCGAACATCTGGATGAAGCGGCGGTAGCTGTCATAGGCGAAACGCGGGTTGCTGGCCTTCTTCGCCAAGCCTTCCACCGTCTCATCGTTCAGGCCGAGGTTCAGAATGGTGTCCATCATGCCCGGCATGGAGAACGGGGCGCCGGAGCGGACGCTCACCAGCAGCGGGTTCGAAGCATCGCCCAGCTTCTGGCCCATTTCCTTCTCCAGCTTCGCCAACTGCGCGTACATCTCGTCATTGATCTCCGCCGGCGTCGAGTTGCCGTTGCGGAAGTACACGTTGCAGCCGTCGCACACAATCGTGAAGCCCGGAGGCACGGGCACACCGGAGCGGCACATCTCCGCCAGGTTGGCGCCCTTGCCGCCCAGGACATTCTTCATCTTGCCGTCTCCCTCGGTCTTGTCGCCGCCGAAGAAGTATACGTACTTTGCCATAGTTTCCTGTCTGTCTCCTGTCTAGGAACTGGTCACGATCTCCGAGAAGTCGGCGATCGTGGAAAACTCCGTTAATAAGTTGGCCAGAAGCGTCAGGCGATTCCGTCTGACGTTCTCGTCCGGTGCGTTAACCAGCACCTTGTCAAAAAACTTGTCGACTGCCGGCCGCAGCGACGCAATCAATGCCAGTGCGCTGCGGTAATCCTTGCGCTCGCGCATGCCGCCGACCACGCCGCGCAGGGCGTTGAAGGCCGCATGCAGTTCCTGCTCCGGACCCGGCTCCAGCAGCGCCGGATCCACATCGCCGGTGAACTGAAAGCCCGCCTGTTTCAGGATGTTCTTGATGCGCTTGAAGCTGGCAGCCAGCGGTTCGAAGTCCGCCGTGGGCCGCACGGCTTGGATCGCCGCCAGCCGCTGTTCGGCGTCTCCCAGATCATCGGCGCCGGCCGCCAGCACGGCGTTCACTTCGTCGTAGGCAAAGCCACGGACGTCTTTGAAGTAGTACCGCACGCGGTCCAGCAGGAAGTCGCTCAACGCCGAATCGCCGTTGCTCAGCTTCGACAATCCAACGGGCAGCTTGCCCTCAATCAGGATCTTGATGATGCCCTGGGCGGCGCGCCGCAGAGCGAACGGGTCCTTGCTGCCGGAGGGAATCAGGCCGATGCCGAAACAGCCGCGCAGGGTGTCGATCTTGTCGGCCAGCGACACGATGCGGCCCTCTGCCGTCGCGGGGATCGCGTCCTCCATGCTCACCGGCTTGTAGTGCTCGTAGATGGCCTTGCCGACGGCTTCCGGCTCGCCCTGCGCCTTCGCGTATAGACCGCCAACCACGCCCTGCAGTTCTGTGAACTCCTTCACCATCTCAGTGGTCAGGTCGGTCTTCGACAGCAGGGCCGCTCGTTCGGCATCGGCATTGCCGCCCAACTCCCTCACCAGCGCCGCCATCCGATTGGTTTTATCCAGATAGCTGCCCAGCTTGGCCTGGAACGTCACATTCGCCAAATCGGCCACCCGGTCCGCCAGCTTCTTCTTCTGATCGAAATCCCAGAAAAAGCGGGCATCGTTGAAGCGCGCCTTCAACACCTTCTCATTGCCGTGCCGCACCAACCCATCCGGATCGCCGGGAATGTTCATCACGGCGATAAAGTGCGGCGCCAACTTGCCCTTGGCATCACTCACCGAGAAGTACTTCTGGTGATGGCGCATCACCGTCACCAGCACCTCTTCGGGCAGCGTCAGGAACTCCTGGTCGAAGCTACCCATGATGGGCGTGGGCCACTCGGTCAAATAGGCCAGCGTATGCAGCAGGCTGTCATCGACATTCGGAATCAGCTTCGTCCCGGCCACCAGTTGCCGGATGCCCGTGACAATCTGCTCCTTGCGCTCTTCGGTCGAGATCAGCACGCCCCATTCGCGCAACTGCTCCACGTAATTCTCGGCGGAGATGCTGATGCGCGAAGGATTGAAGCGGCGGTGCGGCTGCGACATCACGCCCGTCCGCACGCCGGCAATCTCGTACTCCACCACGTTCCAATCCAGCACCGTCACCAGCCAGCGGATGGGGCGAATGAACCGCGGGCCATCCTTACCGGCCCAGTACATGGTCTTCGGCCAGTGGATCCCCAGGATGATCGCCGGCAGCTTCTCGGCCAGCACGTACTTCGACCACCAGCCCTCAATCTTCTTCCGCACCGCCAGGTACTCGCCCTTCGGCGTCGTCTCAAAGTGCAGGGCATCTACTTCGACGCCGTTCTTCTTGGCAAAGCCCGTGGCTGCCGGCGTCCAAGCGCCGTTCTTCTGGGCCGCCGACTTCGGCGGACCCATCACCAACTCATCGGCGTCCGGCTGGCGTTCCAGCACATCATCGAAAATCAGCGCCAGGCGCCGCGGTGTCGCATCGGCCAAACGCAGCTTGCCGCCCAGGCGTTCGGCGGCCAGCATCTTTTCGACACCCTCGCGCAGTTCGTTCAGCGCGGGCCCAATCATCCAATCCGGTATCTCTTCGACGCCGACTTCAATCAACAGGGGCAGGGAATTCATTGCGCTGCCACCTCCGCTTCGGCCGGCTTGTTCTGATCCACCCAGAGCCCGGCTACGCCCACCGCCAGACGCCGCACGCGCCCGATCACGCCCACGCGTTCGGTGACGCTGATCGCGCCGCGCGCATCAAGCAGGTTGAACAGATTCGAGCACTTCAACACCTGGTCATAGGCCGACAAGACGGGGAAGCGATGCTTGTCCGGATACGTCTTATACAACTCAATCAAACGCTGGCATTCCTTTTCATGCAGCCCGAACAACGCCCACAGCGTCTCGATATCGGCCACTTCGAAGTTGTAAACCGAGTGCTGCAGTTCCTCGGCCAGGCGCACTTCGCGATACTTCACTTCCGGCGTCCAGTTCACGTCGTAGATCGAAGGCGCATCCTGCAGGAAGGCCACCAGGCGCTCCAGGCCGTAGGTGATTTCCGCGGGCACCAGGTCCAGATCCTGCCCGCCGCACTGTTGGAAGTAGGTGAACTGTGTGATCTCCAGGCCGTCCATCATCACCTGCCAGCCGATGCCCCAGGCGCCGAGTGTCGGGGACTCCCAGTTATCTTCCTCGAACTTGAGGTCGTGCTTGGTCAGGTCGATGCCGATGGCTTCGAGCGAGCCGAGGTACTGATCCAGAATGTCGGCGGGCGACGGCTTCAGAATCACCTGCAACTGCTGGTGTTTGTAGAGGCGGTTCGGGTTTTCACCGTAGCGGCCATCGGCGGGCCGGCGGCTGGGTTGCACGTAGGCCACCCGATACGGTTGCGGACCCAGCACGCGCAGGAAGGTTTCCGGGCACATGGTACCCGCCCCGACCTCCACATCATACGGCTCCTGAATCACACATCCGCGGTCAGACCAGTACCGCTTGAGCTTAAAGACTGTTTCTTGGAAGGTATCCATGCGTTGCTTACTGCGGGCTCACAAGCTTTCCAGCATCTGCGCCGTTCGCAGCCGTCTCTCGATCGTTTCCTCGATCACACGATGCAGAAAATGACGTAGATCCGCGGCCGTTTGCCGCGACCAGGAGCGAGGGCTTAGTTCTCGAATCGGTTTCTCGAACATCTCCTGCGCAATCGCCAGCGACTCCGCGTTTGCCCGCAGCGCCGGCAGAAAGCCACTGAGCCTCACGGCCCATAGCGTGAAATACAACAATGCCGCCCAAGTGGCCGAAGGATCCGCTTTCGCCGTTCCCTCCAGGTACTCGGTCACCGCCAGCAGAAGCCGGAAATGACGCTCGTTCGGCTCATGCGGCGGCAGCAATTCGTCCGTCACCTCGGCGATGTAGTCCAGCGCCACACCCGTCTCGAAGTTCGTCTGTAAGCCGAACGGAGACCGGATGAGTTCGCAGGAAGTGAGCGTGGTCAGCTCACGGTTCTCCCGCTCGAAGTACGTCATCTGCACCAGCGACAACCGCTCCAGACCGGCGCCGAAACTCGACTTGGGCCGCCTCGCGCGTTTGGCGGCACCGCGAAGTTTGCCCATATCACGGGTGAGGTAACTGACGATGAGATCAGCCTCCCCGTATGGCCACGATCGAAGTACGAACGACTCGCTAGTACGTGCCGGCACGGCGACCGGTGAATTTAAAGTACAAGGGTAACATGTTGGGGCTTAGCTTATCTCTCCTCACCGAGTGGTGCCTCCCCTTCCAGCCGCTCAAAGATGCGCTGGATCGCATCGAGAGGCGGTCCCATCGACGTGTCTTCCTTTAACTCCAGCAGCAGCGGATACTGCTCGGAACGCGAACGCAGAAGGTGCATGGTCCTGCGCCAGTCCACCGTGCCGCCCTCTTTCAAGTACGGGAACAGATGCGAGTCGTTCACGCTGTCGTTGTCGTGGATGTGCGTCGAGCGGATGCGGTCCCGCAGGATCCCAAAGGCGTTCTCCACACCCTCCATCATGTTCGCGTGCCCGGTGTCCAGGCAGAAGCCCAGGTCCAGATGCGTCATCTCCAGAAACTGCACCAGCCGCTCGCTGGTCGATAACTCATTCGGGATATTCTCCAGCAGGATCTCCACCCCGCGCTGGCGCGCAAACACCCGCAGCTCATCCAGCGCATTGAAGGCCGCATCCTGCTTGCGTTCGTCGAACGGCTCATGCAGCACGCCCATGTGTTGGATCAGGTAGCGGAACGGGATTACCTCCGCCACCTCGATGGCGCGCTTGATCTCATCCACCATCGGGACGCGCTTGGCCTTCACGGGCTCCGTGATCGTGATCACCGCATTCGGCCCGGTGCGGCCCCAGCAGTCGTCGTTGTACATCGGCGAGTGCAGCGAATGCAGCCGCATGGGCGAATCGCGGAACCAGTGGCCCAACTCCGCCACCTGCGCCTTGTTCTGATAGTCCAGGTGCTGCCGCGCGCAGAAGATTTCCACTAAGGGAACGCCAATGTTCCAGATCTTGTCCAACCAGGCGGTTGTAAGGCGGTGATTGACGATGAAGTGCGTCGATACGCCGTGTAGCATGTATCTCTAAAATCCAGCCGCTTTCCCGTGGGCTCGGCGGTCCGTGCCGCCAGCCAACCAGCCATCTTCCACAACAATGGCCTCCACCAGCGCCACGTTGCTGATGAAATCAACCTCATGTCCCTTGGCACGCAGGGCCG
>JAEUQF010000047.1 GCA_016789745.1 Bryobacterales bacterium | reverse complement strand
GGGGGTGGGGGGTTAGTGGAGTTCAACTTCCCGACGGCGCTTTCCCTGTGGGCCGGCACCTACTGGCTGGAGGTGCAGGAGAGTCTGGATGGCCAGATGTTTGACGGCACGGAACTGGGCGGGGAGTTCAGCACGGCGGGGAAAGCGCGGCAGTTGGCGCTAGCGGCCGCAGGCGGTCCGGCACCGACGTCCCCGAACCTGCCACGTTCGGGCTGGCAGCGCTGGGCGCGCTGGCGCTGGCCACCTGGCCACACCGGCGTTAGGCGTTCAACTGCCAGATGCGGAAGTTGAGTGTGGCGGCGAAGCTGACCCATCCGAGATAGGGGAGCAGCAGCAGGCCCGCCAGCTTCCGCACCTGCCAAAAAGCGATGACGGTGGCGGCGACCAGGATCCAGAGGATGAGGATATCCGCCAGCGCCAGGCCGATGCGGTGGGCGCCGAAGAAGAGCGGCGTCCAAAGAGCATTGAAGAGCCACTGGGTAACAAAAAGTCCGAGGGCGCCGCTGCGTTCCACCCATCCGCCTTCACGCCAGACCAGCCAGGCGGCGACGCCCATGAGGATGTAGAGGATGGTCCAGGCAGGTCCGAAGACCCAGGACGGCGGGGTGAAGTCCGGCTTCTGGAGGGTGTCGTACCAGCCGCCGGTAGAGACGAAGAAGCCGCCAATGGCGGCGGCAAAGCTGAACAGCAGCCATTGGACCAGGACAAGCCACTGCTTTTGGCGTTGGGCGGACGGGAGAGAGACGGAGTGATTCATAATATGGTGGGCGTTGAGCCCGTGTTTCTTCCGTGCAGGTTGACGGCCAGAGAGAAAGGTGTGGCGTGTGACGATGTGGAAAACGAGACTGGTTCTGGTGTTGGGGGTGGTTCTGGTGGGGCGGGTGGCGCTGGAGTATTCGGCGCAGGCTTTTTCGGCCGCGGCGGGATTGCTGGCGTCGACCACGCTGATTGGGAAGCAGCCGGATGGGCAGGTGCTGGTGGCGACGAACCAGTTGATCCGGCCGTGGGAGCAGAGCTCGCCGATGGCGGGGCGGCCGGTAGAGATAGCGATCGACGCGGGGCTGGGGTTGACTGCGGTGTTGAACACGAGCAGCGTGCATCTGCTGGATACAGGGACGGGCGTGGAGGTGGCACGGGCGGCAACGAAGGCGACCTCCTATACGGGGCTTGCGTTTCGTCCTGGGGCGACGCGCGAGATCTGGGTGAGTGAGACCAGCCGTGAGGGACCGGATGCGGTGGCGATTGTTCCGATTGTCGATCGCAAGCCGGGGACAATCGCGCGTATTTCATTGCAGGGGCATGCGGTGGCGACGGGCATCGCCTTCTCCGATGCGGGCACGGCGTGGGTGGCGTTAAGTAATCGCAATAGCGTGCTGGTGGTGGATGCGGAGAACCGCAAGACGCGGCGGGAGATCAAGACGGGGATGGTGCCGTACGGGGTGGTGGTGTCGGCGAAGCGGAAGCGGGTGTATGTGTCGAACCGTGGCGGGCGTGTGCCGGCGTCGGGCGATACAACGGCCTATTCGAGCACGAGCGCGGTTAAGAGCCATCCGGTGACAGGGGCGTCGACCAGCGGCACGGTAAGCATCATAGACATGGAAAGCTTCGCTGAGCAGCAGATCGACGTGGGGCTGGCGCCGGCGGGGCTGGCGCTGTCGCCCGATGAGGGGACGCTGGCGGTGGCCAACGCGCATTCGGATTCGGTGAGTTTCGTGGATCTGGAGTCGCTCAAGGTGAGTGAGGTGAAGGTGCCGGCGTGGCCGGAAGGGACGTTCGGGTCGACACCGTCGGCGGTGGCGTTTTCGCCGGACGGGAAGATGCTGTACGTGACGGCAGGGGGGTCGAACGCGGTGGTGGCGCTGGAGAACGAAGGGCGGCGCTGGCAGTTGCGCGGCGCGATTCCGACGGCGTGGTTCCCAACGGCGCTGGCGGTGGGCCCGGGTGGATCGCTGCAGGTGGTGAATGTGAAGGGCATGGGGAGCACGCGCGATGCGCAGGGAACGCATACGGCACGGGCGTTTGAAGGGTCCGTGTGGCGGATTCCAGCACCGAGCCGGGCGCAGTTGACGGCGGGGTTGCGGGAAGCTAAGGCGGCGAATGCGCCGCGGTTCACGGCGGCCGACGGCGTGGACGAACTGAGCAAGCTGGGCATTGAGCACGTGTTTCTCCTGATTAAGGAGAACCGCACCTATGACCAAGTGTTCGGGGACATGGGCAAGGGGAATGGCGATCCGAAACTGGTGATGTATGGACGCGATGTGACGCCGAATCATCATGCGCTGGCCGAGCAGTTCGTGCTGCTGGATAACTTCTATACCGGCGGGGCGATCAGTTTTGACGGGCACCAGTGGCTGATGCAGGGGTTTGTGAGCGACTACGTGGAGCGGGCGTTCGCGGCGTCGCCACGCGGGTATGCCTGGAATATGGCCGATGCGCTGACGGTGTCGCCGAAGGGCTTTTTCTGGCAGGATCCGAAGCGGCCGGTGGACGTGCGGTTGTATGGGCCGTTCTCGCTGCCGGCGACGTGGGATCCGGCGACGCAGCGGGCAGTGGATATCAATGAGGATCAGTTGTTGTCCTGGCCGGAGTACTGGAAGATCTACCAGCAGAAAAGCTGGAAGAATGTGATTGCACATCGGAGCGGGGTGCCGGCGCTGCAGCCGTACATCAACGAGCGCTTTCCACCGAGTTCGATGAATGTGCCGGACCAGATCCGGGCGGAGATCTGGCTGGAGGAGTTGGCCGAGCGGGAGAAATCGGGCAAGATGCCGAACCTGCTGATCTTCACGATGACGAGTGACCATACGATGGGGACGCGGCCGAACTTCCCTACCCCGCGGGCGATGGTGGCGGATAACGATCTGGCAATGGGGCGGATTGTGGAGAGTATTTCGAAGAGCCGGTTCTGGGCCAAGAGCCTGATTCTGGTGACCGAAGACGATGCGCAGAACGGCGTGGACCATGTGGATGGGCGGCGGACGATTTGTCTGGCGATTGGGCCGCGGATCCGGCGGGGGGTATTGGACAGCAATCACTACAACCACGCGAGCCTGATCCGGACGATTCAGGATGTGTACCGGATCAAGCCGCAGGTACGGTATGCGGCGACGGCTCGGGCGATGAATTCGGTGTTCACGACGAAGGCGGATTTGCAGCCCTACACGGCGCTGACGCCGAAGGTGAGTTTGACGGAGATGAATCCGGCATTGCAGGGGTTGAGCGGGCAGCAGCTATGGGCGGCGCGGCAGTCGCTGAAGATTGATGCGAATGAAGTGGATGAGTTTCCGCATGATGTGATGAACCGGATTTTGTGGGGCGCGGAGAAGGGGTGGAAGATGGCGTATCCGGCCGAGCGGATTGCGAAGCCGCGGGTGGAGCGGGAGAGGGATTAGAGGGAACGGGCACCCGCTCGGTTGAAGACGCGATACCCAAAAGTCTCTCGCCGCTCTTTCGCCGAGGCTTCGGCGGGCAGCAAGCTCCGCCGAGAAGACCGGAAACATTCGTCTTCGTGATTATGGACCGAGGGGCCTTGGATACTCCCTCGCGGGCGCGGCTCCGTTAGAGATTTACGGAGCCGCGGGTGTGTCCCTTCAGAACTGGAACTTCAGGGCCATTTGCAGGATGCGCGGGTCGGCGGCACTTTCGATGCGGCCGAAGCGGGCAGCGTTGCTGAGTTGGGCGAACGGGCTGCCGAAGTTCGGGGTGTTGAAGGCGTTGAAGAACTCGGCGCGGTATTGCAGGCGGAAGCGTTCCTTGATGGGGAACGACTTCATGAGGGCGAGGTCGAAGTTGACGGCGCCGGGTCCGCGGAGGAAGGAGCGGGGAGCGCTGCCGAAGGTACCGAGTGCGTTCAGTTGGAATGCAGAGGTGTTGAAGTAACGAGCGATGCGCTCGGCGCGGGAGCGGCCGGAGGCGAGGTTGGCGTCGCCGATGACGTCGGGGCGATCGAGGCCGATGCCGCTGAAGGAGCGGTCGGCGCCGGTGGTGACGGTGAAGGGGAAGCCGTTGCGGATGGTGACGATGCCGGTGGATTCCCAGCCGCCAAGGACGCCGCGCACCAGCGGCTGCGCGTTCTGCAGTGCCGGCAGTGCCCAGACATAGCTGGCGACGAATCGATGGGGATTGTCAAAGTCGGAGCGGCCGCGGTTGCCGCGGCGATCGAGCGGGTTCGGAATCGAGCTCGACTGGCCGGGCGTGGTGTCTTCGGAGAACTCATCAATCGAGGCCGACCAAGTGTAGTTGGCCTCAATGCTGAAGTTGCGATTCATGCGCCGTTCGAAGCCGACTTGCAGCGCATGATAGCTGGAGGTGCTGCCGGAGCCTGCCACCAGTGTGGGGCCATAGTTGGCGAAGGGGCGCCGGGCCTGGATGTTGCCGGTGGTGGCGCCAGGGGCGTAGCGGGCGAAATTGACGTCGCTGTTATAGCTGAGGAAGCGGCCCATGTTGCCGACGTAGGAGACGCGGATGACCGAATTGGCGGCCACTTCCTGTTCGATGGTGAGGTTGTACCCCTGCATGTAGCTGGGACGGAACTGGGCATCGAAGGAGCCAAGCTGGCCGAGCGGGAGGACGAACGTGGAGTTGGGAGAAGGATCGAAGGGGGCGAAAGACGCCGGGAACGGGTTCACGCCGGAGCCATAGGGATCCTCGAAGCGGACACCGAAATTGGTGATCTGCGGGCTGAAGGGCGCGGCGTTGACGAAGCCGTTGTACAGCACGGTGAACTGCGGGTTCCAGAAGATGCCGGCGCCGCCGCGAATGACGGTACGGGTGGCGGGGCGGAAGGCGAAGCCAAGGCGGGGAGCAAAGGTGCCCATGTAGGTATCGAAGCCGCCTTCCGGACAACCGGGATCTCCGGCGTTCAGGTAGCCGAGCGGGGCGTTCGGAAAGCGCGTGGATTGCAGGTCGGGGCGGAAGCACTGGACGCGGCCGACCGAGTCAGTGAACGGGAAGGTGGGATCCCAACGGAGGCCGAGGTTGAGGGTGAGTTCCGGACGAACGCGCCAGTTGTCCTGGACAAAGAAGCCGAGCCGATTGCCGTAGAGTTCCTTAAACTCGCCGCCGCCCTGCCAGAAGCGCCACACGTCGCCGAGCATGAGGTCGGCCATGGCGTTGCCGCTGATGGAGCCGTTGAACTCGAAGTTGCCCATGGTGCGGAAGTCGTTGAGGATTTCGTTCTTGGAGCGGAGGAACTCGCCGCCGAATTTGAGTTCGTGGCTGCCGATGTTCCAGGTGAGGTTGTCGGAGATCTGGAAGTCGAAGTCGTCCTTGATGTAGTTCAAGCCGGGGCGTGCGGTGAAGCTGCCGGTGACACCA
>JAEUQF010000032.1 GCA_016789745.1 Bryobacterales bacterium | reverse complement strand
CTCGCAGGTTTGCATTCCCGGTTTCCACCGCCACGGTTGCCCGCGACAGCTCCGGTGCCGCTACATGCGCGTACGAATAATTCGCATGATGAACTCCTTTCAGTTCACTAGATCAGCCAGGCTTACCCTGGTGTACCAAAGGCGCCAAGGACGCAGAGAAAACAACGCCAAGTTTACGGAGGGTCCGCGTCTTGCTGGGGCTCAGTTTGCGTCGCGGCGGCTTAGCTATTACGCGGCTGCGTGGGAGTGAGTCTTCCGGTTTACGGTGATTTTGCTGCCGCCGGGGGACTTCTCCACTTTGATGCAGGCGGGCAGCTTGTCGCCGAGTTCGGCGACGTGGGAGATGACGCCGACCATGCGGGAGCCGGTGCTTAGGGCGGTGAGGGCGTCGATGGCGGTGTCGAGGCTTTCCGGATCGAGCGAGGAGATGCCTTCGTCGATGAAGAGGGAATCGAGGCGCCCGCGGACCTGATCGCTGGCGAAGTCGGATAAGCCTTGCGAGAGCGCCAGTGCAAGGGATAGGGAGGCGAGGAAGGATTCGCCTCCGCTGAGCGTCTTCACGCTGCGGCGTTCGGCGCCGTTCCAGTTGTCGATGACTTCGAAGTCGCGCTCGCGGTCGCCTTTGGCGAGGGCGAGGGTGTAGCGGTTGTCGCTGAGCATCTGCAGTTGCTCGCTGGCGGCGACGGCGAGGCGGCTGAGGGCTTCGCGCTGGACGAAGGCGATGAACTCGTCGGCGGCGAGGAACTGGCCGAGTTGCTTCTGTGTTTCCTCTTCGAGTTTGCCGGCGTCGATGCGCTCACGGAGTTCGCGGGTGAGCTGGATCTGGCGTTCGATATCGGCGATGTGGGCCTCCATCTGGGTGGCTTTCGTTTCCATGCCTTTGAGCGCTGCGTTTAGCTGATTGAGGGTTGGTTGGAGCGTGTCTTCGTTGACGTCGCCGAGTTGCGGTTTGAGGTCGGTGAGGAGTTGCTTTAGCTCCGCGACTCGCAGTTCGAGCGCTCCGACTTTCCCCTGGCTTTCGAGCGCGCGTTCGCGCGCTTTGCGGAGGGCTTCGCGCTGTTGCTCCAGTAACCGTGCTTGTTGCTTGGCCTCATTCTGCGCTTTGAGGCGCGCGTCGATCTCGCGGCCGGTGAGCGCGGCGCAGGACGGAAAGCCGAGCAGTGCGAGTTTAGCCGATTGGAGGCGTGCGTCGAGTTCGTCGATCTGGCGAGCGAGTTCGGCGGCCTCTTCGAGGCGCTGCCATTCGGCGATGCGCTTCTGGAGTTCGGCTGTGGTGCCTTTGGCTCGCTTGCGGGCGTCGGTGCGGCGGGCGTCGGCGGTGAGCCAATCCTGGTGCTGTTTGCGGACTTCGTCGAGCATGCGCTTGGCTTCGGGGATAGGTGCGCCTTGCGCGGGGGCGGGGAGGGCGGCGATGACCTGTTCGCAGACCGGGCAGACGTCGCCGGCTTGGAGGAGTTTGCGGATCTCACCGGCAGCGTGGAGCGATTGCAGGTGTTCGACTGCCTCTTCGGCCTGCCGGACGGCGCGCTCGACGTCTTCCTTTGCGGCCAGTTTGGCCATCGCCGCTTCGGCTTCCTTGAGGTCGCGGAGGCGGGCTTCGAGGAAGTCGCCACTGCCGTAGTCGGCTTTGAACTGATCGCGGCGGTCGCGGGCATCGGCGATGTCGAGGCCTTCGGGGATCTCGATGGCTTCGCGCTGTCGTAGGAGGTCATCGCGCTGGAGGGCGGGGGTGCGGGCCTGGGTGAGCTCGCTCCAGAGGGCTTCGTCGTAGCCGGTCTGCTTGAGCTTCTGTTCGATGGCGGTGATGCGGGTTTCCAGGCCGGCGAGGTCGGCACCGGCGGCGGCTTTGCGTTCGGCTTCGAGCGCCGCGGTCTGGCGTTGGAGATCGACGCGCGCCTGCGCCAGTTGCATGGCGATCGGAAGGAGCTTCTCGAGGCGGTCGCGTTCGCCGGTGTAGTGTTCCTGCTGGAAGCGGAGTTCGGCGAGGGCGATCTTCGCGTCGTTCAGCTTCTCGGGCGAGGCGTCGGGGTAGCTGGCCAGTTGCTTCTCGAGCAGCACGCGTTCGGAGGCGATGGCCTTGGCTCTGGCGTTGGCGTCGCTCATCATGCGGCCGTAGATATCGAGGTTGAGGAGGCTGGTGAGGATTTGCGTGCGTTCCTTGAGGTCGCCGCGGAGGAAGCGGTCGAACTCGCCTTGCGGGAGCATGACGGAGCGGGTGAAGCCGTCGAAGTCGAGGCCGAGGATGCTCTGGACGCGGTCGCTGACGTCGTTGGCTTTGTCGGTGAGGGAGGCCCAGCCGTCGGCGGTGTGGGTGTCGAGTTGGACGGCGCCGGTGAGCTTATCCTGCTTGCCGACCTTGCCGGTGCGGGCGATCTTGTAGCGGCGGCCGTGGGCTTCGAACTCGAGCGCGACTTTGACGGCGACGGCGCCCTGGCTGACGAGGCGGCGGGCCTCTTTCTCGCCGAGGCGCGGGGTGCGGCCGTAGAGGGCGTAGAGCATGGCATCGAGGAGCGAGGTTTTGCCGGCGCCGGTAGGGCCGCTGATGGCGAACAGGTCGAGGCCAGAGAACTGCACGTCGGTGCGGGCAGGGAAGCTGGTGAAGCCTTCGAGACTAAGCGCTATGGGACGCATAACTCTCCTCAAAGGCTTTGATCAGGGCATCGGATGGGGTGCCGCCGAGCTTGTACTCGCAGAACTTGCGGAAGAGCTCCTGGGGGGACAGGTGGATGTGGGAGACGGGGTCAGAGGCGGCGAGCTGGGGGACTTCGAGGCGGACATCGAGGGCTTCGGGGAGGAACTCGCGGACCTGATCGGCGATGCCGGCGGCGTACTTGTCGAGTTGGACGGTGACGCGGAGGAGGTCGCCGGTGGCGAGCTTGTGGGATTGCGCTTTGAGGTCCTTAAGTGTGCCTGCGACGCTGCGCAGTCTGCGGCCGGCGGTGAGGGGGATGCTGTCGATTTTGGCTTTGCGGCCGGGTTTGGCGTCGACGATGGTGACGCGTTTTTGTTGGCCTTCTTCGCCGAAGTCGAGTTGGAGGAGGGAGCCGGAGTAGACGACGGGGCTGGCGGCGGCGATCTCCTGGGGTTTGTGGAGGTGGCCGAGGGCGATGTAGGAGGCGGTGGCGGGGAAGCGCTGGGGGGCGAGGGCGTAGGGCTTGGTCAGATGGATGGCGCGTTCGCTGCCGGTGGCTTCGGCGCCGTAGACGAACAGGTGGCCCATGAGGACATTGGCGCGGTCGGGGGAGAAGCTGGCGCAGAGCTGGTCGACGATGAGGGACATGCGGTCACTGTATTCGGCGGCACGGTCGGCCGTGGCGCCCATGAGGGATTCGGCGTCGACGAGCTTGTGTTCGGGGACCCAGGGGAGGACGGCGATGCGGGCGTCATCCATTTCGAAGACGCTGTCGGGGCCGACGAAGTGGCAGAAGCGGATGCCGAGCTTTTCGACGAGCGGGCCGAGGGCCTGGATGCGGCGGGGGTGGTCGTGATTGCCGGCGATGACGACGGCTTTAATGCGGCGGGATAGGAGTTCGGCGAAGAACTGGTAGGCGAGTTTCTCGGCTTCGGCGGTGGGGGAGTGTGAGTCGAAGAGGTCGCCGGCCATGAGGAGGGTGTCGACGTTTTCGCGGGTGGCGATGTCGGTGAGTTCTTCGAGGCAGCGTTGCTGTTCGTCGAGGCGGGAGCGGCCGCGGAGGGATTTGCCGAGGTGCCAGTCGGCGGTATGCAGAAAGCGCATGTATTCAGAGTACTTCGGCGGGTAAGGACACTTCGGGCTTGGGTGTGGCAGATGGGTTAGGCGGCGACGGGTAAGGGTTGCGGTTTGGGCTCGGTCAGGCGGCCCGGGTGGGCTGCGTGCGGGCCTTGGGAGCGATGCCGGGCGGCTCCGGGTGGCTTCGATTCGTCAGGCGGACGATTTTGGGAATGTCGAGCAGGGCGGAGACGGCGCTGAGCGGCTGTTGGCCGGGGGTGCCGGTGACGTCGGCGGCGACGCGGTTGGTTTGGAGCGAGGCCAGGAGGCGCATGTTGGTGTGGAAGGCGCGCTGGTTGCGGCCCTGGTAGCGGAGGAGCCGGTCGTAGCGGCGCTCGGCTTCCAGGGGGAGGTCGGGGAGGTTGAGGAGCTGCGGGACCTCTTCGCAGCCGAACTCGGCGGCGAGGGAGTCGAGGGCGACGGCGATGAGGCGGAGGTTCCAGGCGGCGTGGACGATTTGGTCGAAGACGGTGGCTTCGACGGGGCCGTCGGGTTTGAGACGGGTGTAGTAGTCGTGGAAGAACTGGCGCTGGTCT
>JAEUQF010000029.1 GCA_016789745.1 Bryobacterales bacterium | reverse complement strand
GTGGTGCAGTGTCAGAACGAGCGGTCGCAGCACAAGAACCGGGCCAGCGCCATCAAGCAATTGAAGGCGCAGTTGTACGAACTGGAAATGCGCAAGCGCCGGGCCGAAGAGAAGAAGCTGGAAGATACCAAGCTCGATATCAACTTCGGATCGCAGATTCGCAGCTACGTACTGGCGCCCTATCGCATGATCAAGGACCATCGCACCAAGCTGTCGATCGGCGATGTGGACCGTGTGCTCGATGGAGACATCGATTCGCTGGAGCATGCGTACCTGGTGTGGCGCAAGACCGGCAAGACGGCAGGCGACGGCAAAGACGATCTGCCGGATTAGGATGCCATCAGAACAGGAACTGGTGCGGGCGGTGTGGCTGCTGCAGAACGGCGGCTTGGTTGCTCTGCCCACCGAAACCGTTTACGGCCTCAGCGCGAATGCGCTCGATGTCGCGGCGGTGCAGCGCATCTACGACGTCAAAGGCCGCCCGAAGACCAGCCCGCTGATCGTGCATGTGGCGTCCATCGAAATGGCCCGCAGCCTGGCCAGGGAGTGGCCGCTCGAAGCGAACATCCTTGCCGGAGCGTTCTGGCCTGGGCCGTTGACGATGGTGGTGAAGAAGCGCCCCGTGGTGCCGGACTTGGTGACCGCGGGTCTCGATACCGTGGGCCTGCGCATGCCGGCACATCCCGTGATGCTGGAAGTCATCCGCCGGGCGCAGGTGCCGCTGGCGGCGCCGAGTGCCAATCGGTTCACCGAGGTATCGCCCACCACTGCGCAGCACGTCTACGACTCGCTGGGCGATGCCGTGGATCTTATTCTGGACGGCGGGCCGTGCCGGGTGGGCATTGAGTCCACCGTGGTTTCGCTGGCTGGTGAAGAGCCCGTGCTGTTGCGGCCGGGCATGATCAGCCGGGAGGACCTGGAGCGCCTGCTGGAGCGGCCGGTGCGCACGGTTGGCGACGTGGAGGGTGCGCATCCTTCGCCAGGCCTGCACCACAAGCACTACTCGCCGCGTACGCCCGCGGTTCGGGTCAGCGATGGCAAGTTGCCGGCGGGGCGTGTGGCATATGTTTGGTGGCGGACGCCGGCCGACGCTGCTGTCGCCATCCGCATGCCGGATGACGTCGCCGGCTACGCCCGCGAACTGTACGGGGCGCTGCTCGAAGCCGACCGGGCGGGCGTCGATGTGATCGCGGTGGAGGCCACACCCACCGCGGCGGAGTGGGCGGCCATCGAAGACCGCCTGCGCCGGGCCTTACAATGAGAGTTCATGCGAATTGCTCTTGGCCAGATCAACACCACGGTGGGCGATCTTGGCGGCAACGTGAAATTGATGGTAGAAGCGGCCAGGCAGGCTGCGGACCAGGGCGCGGAACTCATCGCGTTTCCGGAATTATCGTTGAACGGCTATCCGCCGCGGGACCTTGTGGAGAAGCCAAGCTTCTTGGCGCGCACCGGCGAGGCATTGGACGACCTGCGGCGGCAGACCGCCAGTCTGCCGGTCGCCATGGTGGTGGGCTACATCGGGCAATCCGAAGAACGTGCGGGGAAGCCGGTGGTGAATGCGGCGTGCGTGCTGGAGCGCGGGGAAATCGTGTTCCGGCAATCGAAGATGCTGCTGCCCACCTACGACGTCTTTGATGAGGCCCGTTATTTCGAGTCGGCCGACTATCAGAATCTGCTGACGTGGCGGGGGCGCCCGGTGGCGCTGACCATCTGCGAGGACGCCTGGAACGACAAGCAGTACTGGTCGCGGCAGTTGTATGATCGTGACCCGGTGGAGGAGTTGAAGGCCAAAGGGGCGCGCATTCTCATCAGCATCAACGCGTCGCCGTACCACATGGGCAAGCGGGCGCTACGCCGGCAGGTGTTCGCCACCGCCGCCCGCCGTCATGGTGTGCCGGTGGTGTATGTGAACCAGGTGGGTGGCAACGATCAACTGGTCTTCGATGGCAGCAGCTTTGCGCTGGATGCGCAGGGCAATCCGCTGGCAATGGCATGTTCGTTCGCGCCGGACCTGGTGGTCTTTGATACCGAGCAGCCGGCCAACGCCGCCAACCTGCGCGCAAGCCATGCCGATGAGGTGGAGGCCTGCTACGAAGCGCTGGTGGTGGGCACGCGGGACTACATCCGCAAGTGCGGTTTTTCGAAGGTGATCATCGGGCTGAGCGGCGGTATTGATTCTTCCATCACGGCGGCCTTGGCCGTGGATGCCGTGGGCCGCAAGAACGTGATCGGCGTCGGCATGCCTGGGCCGTATTCGTCCGAACACAGCGTCACCGATGCGCGGGATATGGCGCAGGCGTTGGGCATTCGCTTCGAGATCGCGTCGATCAACGATGCGTATCACACCATGGTGAACAGCCTGCAGCCGTTGTTTGCCGGCTATAAGCCGGATGTGACCGAGGAGAACATCCAGTCGCGGCTGCGGGGTGTGACACTGATGGCCATGTCGAACAAGTTCGGGGCGCTGGTGTTGACCACCGGCAACAAGAGCGAGCTGGCGGTGGGCTATTGCACGCTGTACGGCGACATGTGCGGCGGTCTGGCAGTGATCAGCGATGTGCCGAAGACGTTGGTCTATCAGATCTCGCGGGTGGCCAACCGGCGGCACAACAACGCCATTCCGGAGAACGTGTTCACCAAGCCGCCATCGGCGGAGTTGCGGCCGGACCAGAAGGACACCGACTCACTGCCCGAGTATGATGTGCTGGACACGATTCTGAAGGCCTATGTCGAAGAAATGCATTCGCCGCGGCAGATTGCCGAGGAGCACGGGCTGGACCTGAAGCTGGTGCGTGACATCGTGAACAAAGTCGACCGCAATGAGTACAAGCGCCAGCAGGCGGCGCCCGGACTCAAGGTAACCACCAAGGCGTTCGGTATGGGACGCCGTTTCCCGATCGCACAGAAATTCTCGGAATGAAAAAGATCATAGGCGCAGTTGTGGTTGTGGCTGTTGTTGCGGGCGTTGTCGTATCGCAGCAGGCGGCTCGTGTTACGGTAGGCCCGAAGGCCGACGGCAGTTTTCTTTTGAACAGCGGCTGGTCGGTGAAGCCGGCGGGCAAACAAACGTTGGTGGATACGTTTCCGATGGCGAGCCTGCCTTCGAAAGACGGCAAGGTGCTGTTCGTTTTGAATGGCGGTTACAACCCGCCGACGGTGGGCGTGGTGGACATCGCCAGCGGGCAGATGACGTCGCAGGTGCGCGTTCCCGATGGCTGGCTGGGATTGGCGATGACCCCCGATGGCAAACGGCTGTATGTGGGCGGTGGATCGCAGGCTTCCGTCTTTGAGCTGGAGTACGAGAACGGCACGTTGAAGAACGGCCGCACGTTTGAGATCGTGCAGAAGGAGAAGCGGCAGCACCAGGACTTTGTCGGCGATGTGCAGGTGGGGCCGGATGGAAGGCTGCTGTACGCGTCGCTGATGCATCGGGACCGCATCATCGTGATCAACACGCAGTCCGGGCGCGTGATTGAGCAATGGCGCACGGGGCGGCGCCCGTACCGCATTCTGTTTCCTCCCGACGGCAAGACGTTCCTAGTGACGAGTTGGGCCGATGGCACGCTGTACCAGCACAGTTTAGCGGATGGTTCGGCCATGAGCCGGCTGCGACTGGGGCCTCACACCACAGACATGGTGCTGAGCGCCCGCAAGCCGGAGGCGAGTCCAAAGGAAGGCGAGGAAGCCGAGGAGAAGGAAGAGGAGTGGGGCTACGCGCAGCGGGTGTTTGTA
>JAEUQF010000384.1 GCA_016789745.1 Bryobacterales bacterium | reverse complement strand
TTCTCTGCGTGCACAGCGGCTCGCGCGGGTTTGGCGAGCGGATCCTGCGCGGGCATGTCGAGCGGTTTGGGGCCGGCGGTCTGCAAGAAGAGTCGGAGGAAGCCGATGTGTATCTGGAGCAGCACGGGCATGCGATGGCGTGGGCGCGGGCGAATCGCGAACGGATCGCCGAACGGATGTTGGAGCGGCTGAGGGCCGGCGAGCGGCGTGTGCTGGATGTGTGCCACAACTTTGTGGAGCAAGCCGAGTTGGGCGGCTCTCTTTGCTGGCTGCACCGCAAGGGCGCGGCGCCGTCGACCGCAGGCGCGGTGCTGATTCCAGGCTCGCGCGGGGCATTCAGCTACCTAGTACGGCCCCGCGAAGCCAGCGAACGGAGCGCGTTTTCGCTGGCGCATGGGGCCGGACGGAAATGGTCGCGATCGGAGTGCCGGGGACGGCTGGAACGGCGCTTCACCGCGCGGGACCTGGAGCGGACCGAACTTGGCAGCCGCGTGATCTGCGAGGACAAGGAACTGCTGTACGAGGAGGCGCCACAGGCATATAAGAACATCACGGTGGTGATCGACGACCTGATCGGCGCCGGGTTGATCGAGGTGCTGGCGGTGCTGAAACCGGTGCTTACCTATAAGGTGCGGCGATGACGGGCGAGATCTGGCTGCAGGTGAGTGCCGGGCAGGGACCGGCGGAGTGTGCCTGGGCCGTTGTAAAGACCGTGGAGGAGATGGAGCGGGAGGCGGGGCGGCTTGGACTCGGGTTCCGGGCCGCCCTGGAGCCGGGGCCACGAGCGGGAACGGCACAGTCGGCGCTGGTTTCGCTGACCGGGGAGGCGTCGGCGTTGGAGGCATTCGCCGGCTCCTGGCATGGCACGGTGCAATGGATCGCGCGGAGCCCGTTCCGTCCAGAGCACCAGCGTAAGAACTGGTTTGTCGGTGTGGCGCGGCTGGATCCGGTGGAGGAAACACGGTACCAGCCGGCGGAGCTGCGTTGGGAAACCATGCGGGCCAGCGGGCCCGGGGGCCAGCATGTGAACCGGACCGAATCGGCGGTGCGGGTGTCGCATGTGCCCACGGGCGTGCAGGCAACGGCAGCCGAGGAGCGTTCGCAGCACCGCAACCGGAAGCTGGCGCTGGCGCGGCTGGCGCAGAAGTTGGAGGAATTGAATGCCGCGCGCACGGCAGCGGCGCAGGAGGAACGCTGGCGGGCGCACCGGAAGCTGGAGCGTGGCAATGCGATGCGGGTGTTTCGTTATGGCTGACCGGCGGCAGGCAGACGGTCGGCGGCGTCGAGCAGGTCGAGCGAGGGGCGGAGGGCGTCGCCAGGGATGGTGGTGAAACGAAAGGCCTGGAAGAGTGTGAGCACCTGCTTGGCGGACTCACTATCCTTGGCGCGGTTGAACTTCTCCAGCATGGGGGTACGCCAGTGCTCGGGGTAGCCCTTGCGGCAAATCAGAAAGGCACTGATCATCTTGGGCGAAGCGTGCAGGGTTTTGAGCTTGCGCGACAACTGCGGGTTGAGCTCGAACATGGTTTCGAAGGTGCGGCGGGTGGCCAGGCAGGCGTCCGCCTGTCCGAAGAAGACGGGCAGGATGGCTTGATTGGGGCGCGGGTGGCGGCTGAGGCGGGCCAGCACTTTCGATGGGTGGCCCAGGCCGGCACGAGCCAGCGAAACGGCCAGCCAGGCATCGGCAAGGACGGTGAACGTGCTGTCCAGGACGAGCAGGCTGCGGTTTTCGAGGTCGGCGATGCGAGTGATGCCGCCGCCGTCGCGGACGGCGATCCAGAGTTCGGCGCCGCCGCCGGCCACCACCTGCCGGGCATCGAGGTATTCCTGGGCGCGGCGGTATTCGGGGACGGTGAGCAGGACGACGTCGAGGGCTCCGGAGCGCACACCGGCCAGGATTTGGGTGGAGGGCTGGAGCCAGGACTGCTGGGGCGCGAGTTTGAGGTCGACGGTGCGGGCCATCTCCTGCGCCCAAACCGAGATGGCAGCTGCGGCGTCGTTGCGGTTAACACCGTGGATGGCCGATTCAGAGACGGCAATGCGGACAGGAGGGGCGTCGGGGTCTGGGCCACCGAGCAGCGGCACCGGTGCGGCGACGGCGGCGGCCCTAAAGGAGCGGAGAACCTGCCGGCGCGACGGGGCGGTACGTAGGTGTAGCGACACTCGCACATACGGCTTATCGGCCAGTGCCTCAGTGGCGTGAACCGGCATGTTCGCGCCGGAACGCTTACGCCTGTAGTGTATACTTATCGGATACTAAGGTAAACATCGCCTCAGGCACCAACCCCTCGGACTCTAACACAAAACCCCCATGCTTGCACTTCGGAACCTACTGCTTCCCCCCCTGCTGGCCCTGTCCCTCCAGGCCGCCACATTCAGCCTGAACACCGGGACAGGCGACTGGAAGGTCACCCAAACGTTCGGGACCGCCAACTCCGCTGCAGGCGTCGGCGCCGTGGGATCGGCGGCAACGCACTCGGCCGTAGCGCTGACTGGCGCTCTTCCGGTCGCCAGCAACCTTCCCGGATTAGAAGCGTTCGCCTGGATCAACCCCTTCGGCGGCGCGGTTTGGATTGGCCAATTGAGCACCGATGGCCAATTCAGCAACGGCGGCAGCATCACCTGCGGCTCGCCGTGTGGCGCGATCGCCGGCACCTACATCTACACACTCACCTTCGATGGCTCGCTCGGCGGTAGTTTGACTTTGAATGGATTTACAGGCGACAACCGGGTCCGTTCGCTGAGCGTGGTACAAACGAATGGTTCGACTCTCTATAGTTGTACTTCCGCCGGGCCGGGAGCGCTTTGCGCGGCCGCCCAGAACCAGATCACGGCGTCCACGGGGCTACTCAATTTTGGCTCCGCCAGCGGCGGGCTGGTCACGATTACCGCCCTGGTGGAGAACCTGGATGGACCCGGGAGAAATCCAAGCGGATTCATCCTGTCCGGTTCCGCGACGGTCAATGATCCCACTTCCGGGAGCGTCCCGGAGCCGTCCACTTACGCCCTGACGTTGGCAGGGGCCGCCGGACTCCTTGCCGCCAATGCTCGCCGCCGCCGAACCAGCCGATAGGGTGTGGCGCGACACTCGCGCGGAGCGAGTGTCGCAATTGTGAATTACGCCAGGGTGTTGATGCTGCCGACACGCCGTGCTTCGAACGCCGCGATGTGGGCTTCCTGCTGCTGGATATAGCCGAGTTCGTCGATGCCTTCGAGCAGGCAATGCCGCGAGAAGGGGTCCACGGTGAACGACAGCTTCCGCCCATCGGGGAGGCCTACGGTCTGGGCGGCGAGATCGATGGTCAGCGACCAATCGGGGTTGGCGAACAACTCCGCGTGGACCTCGCGCGGGACCACGATCGGCAGCAGCGCGTTCTTCAACGAGTTCTGCTTGAAGATATCCGCGAACGACGTGCTGATGACGGCCCGGAAGCCGTACTGCGTCAGCGCCCACGGGGCATGCTCACGAGAAGACCCGCAGCCAAAGTTATCGCCGGCCAGCAGGATCTGCTTGGTCTTCGATTCCGGCTTGTTGAGGATGAACTCGGGCTTCGGCGAGCCGTCGGCTTCATAGCGCCAGTCGTTGAAGAGCTGGTCGCCGAGGCCGGCCTTCGAAATGGTCTTGAGGAACCGCGCCGGAATGATCTGGTCGGTGTCGATGTTGTCCTGCGGCATCGACACGTACTGGCTGGAGAACGTAGTGAACTTGGTCATTAGAGCAGGGTCCTCACATCGGTTACGACGCCGTTGACGGCGCTGGCGGCGGCGGTCAGCGGGCTGGCGAGCAGCGTACGTCCGCCCTTGCCCTGCCGGCCTTCGAAGTTACGGTTGCTGGTGGAGACGCTGTACTGCCCCGGGGCCAGTTGGTCGCCATTCATGGCGATGCACATGGAGCAGCCGGCTTCTCGCCACTCGGCACCGGCTTCGCGGAAGATCTGGTCGAGACCTTCGGCCTGGGCCTGGCGCTTGATCTCCATGGAGCCGGGAACCACCATGACGCGGACGTTGGGGTTCACCTTGCGGCCCTTGAGGACGCTGGCGGCGGCGCGCAGATCGCTCAAGCGCGAGTTGGTGCAGCTGCCGATGAAGACCACGTCGATCTTCTGGCCTAGGATGGGCTTGCCGGGCTCGAGCGCCATGTAGCGCAGGGCCTTGGCGAGCGATTCGCGTTCCATGGGATCGGACACGGCGCCCGGGTCAGGGATTGCGGCACTGATGGCCATGCCCATGCCGGGGTTGGTGCCGAAGGTGATCATCGGTTCCAATGCCGCGCCGTCGATGGTGATGCTGTGGTCGTAGGTGGCGCCTTCGTCGGTGCGGAGGGCGTTCCAACGGGCGACGGCGGCATCCCAATCGGCACCTTTCGGAGCGAACTGGCGGCCGGCCAGGAACTGATAGGTCTTGTCGTCGGGAGCCACCAGGCCCGCGCGGGCGCCGGCTTCAATCGACATGTTGCAGACGGTCATGCGCTCTTCCATCGAAAGGGCGCTGATGGTGGAGCCGCGGTACTCGAACACGCAGCCGGTGCCGCCGCCGACGCCGATCTTGGCGCACAACGCGAGGATGATGTCCTTGGCGGAGACGCCGGGCTTGAGGGCGCCGTCGACGCGCACTTCGAAGGTCTTCGACGGGCGCTGCAGCAGGCACTGGGTGGCCAGCACATGCTCGACTTCGCTGGTGCCGATACCGAACGCGAGCGCGCCGAAGGCTCCGTGGGTGGCGGTGTGGCTGTCGCCGCAGACCACGGTCTGGCCGGGCTGGGTGAGGCCTTTTTCGGGGCCGATGACGTGCACGATGCCCTGGTCATTGTGCTGGAACCCGAGGCAGGGGATGCCGAATTCCTTACAGTTGGCCTCGAGCTGTTCCACCTGCGCCTTGGCGATGGTGTCGACGATGGGCAGGTTGCGGGCGGTGGTCGGGATGCTGTGGTCAACGGTGGCGTAGGTCAGGTCCGGGCGGCGGACATTGAGGCCGCGGGCGCGGAGACCGGCGAAGGCCTGCGGCGAGGTGACTTCATGAACCAGGTGAAGGTCGATGAAGATCAGGCTGGGGCTGCCCTCCTGCTGGTGGACGACGTGGTTGTCCCAGATCTTCTCAATGATGGTTTTGGGCATGAATACTTACAGAGCCTCACAGACTGCTTGGCCCACCTGCTCGGTGGTGAGCGGGGTGGTTTGGGGTTTCAGGTCGGCCGTGACTTTGCCGGCGTTCAAAACTTCTTCCACAGCGCGGTAGACCGCCTGCGCTTCCTTATTGAGGCCGAAGCTGTATTCCAGCATGGCGGCCACCGAGCCGATGGCGCCGAGCGGGTTGGCTTTGTTTTGTCCGGCGATGTCCGGGGCCGAGCCGTGTACCGGTTCGTAGAGGCCGGTCCAGGCGCCGGAGGGCTTTTTGTCGCCGAGCGAGGCCGACGGCAGCATACCGATGGAGCCGGCCAGTACCGCGCCTTCGTCGCTGAGGATGTCGCCGAACATGTTCTCCATGACGACCACGTCGAAGCGCTTGGGGTTGAGGACAAGCTGCATGGCGCAGTTGTCGACCAGCAGGTGGTCGAGTTCGACATCGGGGAATTCGGCGGCGACTTCGACGACGACCTTGCGCCACAGCTGCGAGGTTTCGAGCACGTTCGACTTGTCGACGCTGGTCAGCTTCTTCTTGCGCTGGCGGGCGAGGTTGAAGCCGACGCGGGTGACGCGGGCGATTTCGGCGCGGGTGTAGGTCATGGTGTTGGTGCCGCGCTCTTCGTTGCCGGAGCCGGAGATGCCGCGCGGCTCACCATAGTAGATGCCGCCGTTCAGTTCGCGCACGATGATGAGGTCTGTGCCGTCGATGCGGTCATTCTTGAGCGGGCTGGAATTGAGCAGCGCCTTGTAGCTGCGCACCGGGCGCAGGTTGGCGAACACGCCCATGGTTTTGCGGATGCCGAGGAGGCCTTTTTCCGGACGCAGTTCCGGGGCAACGTTATCGAACTCTGGCAGGCCCACGGCGCCCATGAGCACGGCGTCGGCTTCCACGGACGCCTTCGCC
>JAEUQF010000485.1 GCA_016789745.1 Bryobacterales bacterium | reverse complement strand
ATCAAGTTCGACCATCAGCTGTTCCAGTGGTGGCGGGCCAGCCTGAGCTATCTGAAATACAACTCGGATGAACCGGGCGAAAATCCGTATCCCACCATTTCGTCGCCGGACCAATGGCTGCTGGGCCGCAAGGTGGATGCCACGCAGATCAACAACACGATCACGCCGTCGTCCACGTGGGTGGTGGCGGTGCGCTACGGCTTCAACCGCTTCCCGAACATCGGCACGCAGAAGTCGCAGAACTTCAACGTGGCATCGCTGGGCTTTGCGAACTCTTTCGTGCGCGATATCGCCTCGCCATCGTTTCCAAACGTGACGATGCAGACGGTGCACAACCTCGGCACCAATAACAACTTCAACTACGTGCACCATTCAAAAAACTTCGGCTTTGCCGCGTCCAAGTTCCTGGGCAAGCACAGCTTCAAGTTCGGCTATGACTTCCGCCGCCTCAGTGACGACGGCTTGGACTACGGCAACTCGGCCGGCGCGTTCACGTTCGACAACCGCTTCACGCGCGCCAACTCCAACTCCACCACCAGCGCCTCGGGCGCCGACATCGCGGACCTGCTACTGGGCGCGCCCGCTGGTGCCACGGGCTTCATTCCCACCAAGCTGTTCCAATATGTCGACTACCACGCTCTCTTCCTGCAGGATGACTTCCGCGTATCGGCGAAACTCACCCTGAACCTGGGTCTGCGCTGGGAACGCGAGACCGGTCTTCGCGAAGTCAACAACAACATCATCACGGGCTTTGATGGCAGCGCGCGGAATCCGATCAGTGTCCCGGGCACCGATGTGTTGGGCGTGTTTCGCTTCGCCGGCGTGGATGGCCAGAAAGAAACCACCGGCAGCCCGAAGATGAACAAGTTCTCGCCCCGTGTTGGTTTCGCCTATCAGTTGAACTCGAAGACGGTTCTGCGCGGCGGTTGGGGCTTCTTCTGGGCGCCGATGTTCTCCCTGGGCTCGCCGTTCAACAGCGAAGGCATTACAGCCACTACCGCGCCTTCGATTTCGAACGACGGCAACAAGACCCCCGCGGTCTCGCTGAGCAATCCCTTCCCGAACGGATTGGACAAGCCCGTCGGCAGTTCGCTGGGCGCGCTGACCGGTGTGGGCAAGCCGATGACAATCTTCGATCCGAACGCCACGTCCACGCGCGTGCAGCAGTTCTCCTTTGACGTGCAGCGGCAGTTGGCGTCGGGCCTGGTGGCGTCGGTAGGCTACTCCGGCTCCCGCACCTCCAACCTCACGTGGACCACCGCATCGCTCAACATGAATCAGCTGGACCCGCGCTTCTTCAGCCAGGGCGCGGCGCTCACGCAGGCTGTACCGAATCCCTTCGCGGGGCGTCCGGGCGCGGGCGGCGTGATCGGCGGCGCCACGGTAGCCCGCAACCAGTTGCTGCGCCCGTATCCACAGTTCTCTTCGGTCAACTTCAGCTTCAGTGACCGCAATCGCGCCCAGTATGACTCCATGGCCATCCGGGTGCAGAAGAATATGTCCAATGGTCTGTCCTTCCTGACCACCTACACGCTGTCGAAGAACTTCGACCTGGCCGGCGGCGGTCCGGGCAACAACCTGAATGCCGGCAACTCGGGTCCGCAGGATGTCTATTCCTTCGATGGCGAATGGGGCTTGTCGTACCTGCACTCGCCGCACCGGCTGACGAACGCCATCACCTATGAACTGCCGGTGGGCAAGGGCAAAGCGCAGCTGGGTTCGGCCAACTACGTGACGAACCTGGTGCTGGGCGGCTGGTCCGTGAACGCGGTGACAACGCTGCAGACGGGCTTCCCGCTGCAGGTTTACATGAACAACAACGGCAACGGCGCGCTGGGCACGGCGCGGCAGCGGCCGAACGCCACTGGCGTATCGCCGGAAGTCGGCGGCGACTTCGGTCCCCGCATCGACAACTGGATCAACAAGGCTGCGTTCACGGAGGCCGCGGCCTTCACCTTTGGTAACGTCACGCGCACCCTTGGCATGCGCGGCCCCGGCACCGCGAACTGGGACATCTCCATCTTCAAGACCGCCCAGATCCTGGAAAGCCTGAAGGTGCAGTTCCGCGCCGAGGCTTTGAACGCGATGAACACGCCGCTGTTCCGCGCCCCCAACACTGCCTTTGGGAACGCGGCCTTCGGACGCATCACCTCGCAGGGAAACTTCCCGCGCATGATCCAACTCGGCATGCGCATTTTCTTCTAAACCCGAACCACAAGAAACGA
This sequence comes from Bryobacterales bacterium, assembly GCA_016789745.1. Classification (GTDB taxonomy): domain Bacteria; phylum Acidobacteriota; class Terriglobia; order Bryobacterales; family Bryobacteraceae; genus CADEFT01. The sequence continues at coordinate 4,842 of JAEUQF010000485.1, read as the reverse complement.
AAGAGGACCTCATGAACAACATACTTTCCACGTCAGAGACGAAAGATTTCCTGCGGCGCGGGTTTACGCGCCGCTCGCTGGGTAAGCTCGCCACGGTGATCACCGCGGGGGCCACGCTTCCGTTTTACAGCGAGCATGCGATGGCGCAGCTTTCCATGATCGGGCCGCTGCCGGCCGACGCAGTGAAGATCAATGCCAACGAGAACCCCATGGGCCCCTGTCCGGAAGCCGCCGAGGCGATCTACAGCGTGGTAAAGAGCGGCGGCCGCTACATGTACGAAGAGACGTTCACGTTCGCCAAGACGCTGGCCGAACAGGAAGGCGTGAAGCCGGATCATGTTCTGCCGTTCGCCGGCTCCAGTGACCCGCTGCATCGCGCGGTGTTGGCCTTCACTTCGCCCACCAAATCGCTGGTCATGGCAGACCCCGGGTACGAAGCCGGAGCCCGCGCGGCGGAATTCGTCGGCTCGAAGGTCATCCGCGTTCCGCTGGCCAAGGACTTCTCGCACGACGTGAAGGCAATGGTGGCGGCCGATGCCAATGCCGGCCTCATCTATCTCTGCAATCCCAACAACCCCACCGGCACGTTGACTAAACGCGCCGACATCGAATGGGTGGTGGCCAACAAGCCCGCCGGCTCCATCCTGCTGCTGGATGAGGCCTACCTGCACTTCAGCGAAGATGCCGCCGGCACGGACTTCGTCGCCAAGGGCAAGGACGTCGTCGTGCTGCGCACGTTCTCGAAACTGTACGGCATGGCCGGCCTGCGCGCCGGTGCGTCGATTGCCCGTCCGGACCTGCTGGCCAAGATGCGTCCCTACGGTGCCGGCGCTCTCCCCCTCACCGGCATGGTGGGCGCGCATGCCAGCCTGAAGCACAAGACCCTCATCGCCGATCGCCGCAAGCTCAACAAGCAGATCCGCGAGGACCTCTTCAGCTGGCTATCGAAGAAGAACTTCAGTTTCATGCCTTCGGAAAGCAACTGCTTCATGCTGGACGCCAAGCGCCCGGCGGGAGAACTGGTGCGCCTGATGGCGGCGGAGAAGGTGTTCATCGGACGCGTGTGGCCCGCCATGCCGAATCATTCGCGCATCACCGTGGGCACCGCCGACGAGATGGAGAAGTTCAAGAAGGCGCTGCTGAAGGTGAATGCTTGATCCTGAAACGGCTCCGTGCCCGGCGGTATAACGGGACGGCTTTTGCCGGGGATCTCGGCGGCGGCCTGGTGGCGGCGCTCATCGCTCTTCCTTACGGATTGGCGATTGCGTCGCTGTGTGGGCTGCCGCCGATGCTCGGCATCTTCACGTCCATCCTGACCGCGCCGTTCACGGCTTTACTGGGACGAAACCCCGTGCTGATTGGCGGGGCTTCGTCCGTCACCGTCCCCTTCCTGGCGGTGGCGGTGCAATCCCAAGGCCTGGGCGGCGCGGCGAAAGTCACCATCGTGGCCGCCATCACCATGCTGGTGTTCAGCGTGCTCCGCTTGGGGCGCTATGCCGCCATGGTGCCCGGCTCCGTGATGGCCGGTTTCAGTTGCGGCATCGGCGCCATGATGTTCATCTCCCAACTGCGCACCATCCTTGGCCTGAAGATCAAGATGGATCCGGAGGCCAGCATGCTGACCGTGCTGGCGCGCACGTTGGATGCCGCCGGCCAGATGCAATGGCGCAGTCTGGTAACCGCGCTTGTCGTGATGCTGCTGTCAGCCATGGTGGCCCGCTACTGGCCAAAGGCGCCCGCACCGCTACTCGGCATCGCCGCCGCCGTAGCGATCTCCAATCTCTTCCACTGGACCATCCTCGAGATCGGAACCATTCCCAGTTCGGTACCTCCGTTCGCCGGCTTCGCCTGGACTCCTAAAGATGTCATCTCCGTACTTCCCGCCGGTATCGCCTTGGGCTTCGTGTCATCCGTCAATCTTCTGGTGACCTCGCGCGTGGTCGACCACTTCCGCGGAGACAGATCGAAGAAGATCGATGCGGACCGCGAACTCGGCGCCTATGGAATCGCCAACCTCGCCGCCGGCATGTTCGGCGCCCCGCTCAGCATCGGCATTCCGGCACGCAGCCTGGCCAATGTGCGCTGCGGCGGCACCAGCCGTATCTCAAATCTCGCGCATGCGCTGGTGTTGCTGCTGGCCGTGCAGTATCTGGGGCCGGTGCTGTCGCACATTCCGCTTTCGGCACTGGCCGGTGTGACGGCTTGGATGGGCTTGTCGCTGATGAGCTGGGGCACATGGGCAAGGCTGCCGAAGATGCGCCGCGTGGACGCCGCGGCCTTCCTGGTTACCGCCTTCATGGTGGTTAGCTGGAGCGCCGTCGCCGCCGTGGTTGCCGGATGCGCCGTGTTCGGGGTGCGCTGGCTCTGGCACCAGCGCTTCACCGCCGTTCAACCGGTTACGGAACTCTCGCGCTAGCCTTCGTGTTTACCGATCACGATGATGCCGATCGGCAGATCGCCGATCTTCACCTGCAGCACGATATCGGATTCCCCCATCTTGGAAACCCCCGCCGCAAAGTCGCTCTCCTGTTTCCAGCAACTCAGCGACATGGGATGATTGCGTCCGGAGGCCGCCTGCGCCAGCTTCATCAACGCCAGGAAGCCGGGCGTCGCGTTGGGATCCGTGTCAGTCTCCGCCTTGGTGAGGATGAAGAAATCGCGTTGGGGCGCGACGCCCTGGTGCGCGCCGTCCTCTGGATAAGCGCTCAGGCGTAGCGCATATAACCCAGGCGCAATGCGGTCGCCGCGGCGGTCATTCACGCCATCGCCAACCTGCACCACACCAAAGAACGTACCGTGCGCGTAATCGGCCAGCGTGGCGCCGCTCTCGCCAGAGGGCGCCTTCTTCGGCGGTTCCTTGCGGAACCAGAACTGCATCGCGGCATCGCCTTTGGCTGACACCACCTGAACACTGGCGTCAGCCAGCGTGGCGCGAACAGCTTCGGGAAGAGAGGAAGGAGCGGCACCGCCGGGACGGGCCATATACTGTGCGGGAAGAAGAGTGCACAGCGAAAAAAGTAGGACGAACATGAAGTCTCCTTGGGATCAAGGATGATCTTCTTTTAGCTTGTGACAATTTGCGCCCGATTGCACTCCCGCTCGGCTTCGCGCTGGATGCCCGTCAACATGCCTTCAAAGACGAACGCATGCAGCGGCAGCACCGCGTACCAATACAGCAGCCCGAATAGCCCGCGCGGCGCGAAGCGCGCCTCCTGATAGAGCACCGTGCCTTCGGCGCTCTCTTCTATCCGAAACTCCAGCAGCGCCTCGCCCGGCAGCTTCATCTCCGCACGCAACGACAGCAGCCGGTTGCGTTCCAGGCCCGTCACACGCCAGAAATCCAGCGCCTCGCCGAATCCCACCCGCTCCGGATTCCTCCGGCCGCGGCGCAGGCCGGGCCCGCCCACCATGCGATCCATGCCGCCGCGAATCCGCCACAGCCAATCGGCGGCATACCAGCCATGGCCGCCACCAACGCGGCACACAGCACGATACACGGCCTCGGCAGGCGCCGCAATGACGCGCCGCCGCACATCACGAAACACCGTGCCGCCCGCCCAATCCGGGTCGCCGGCAATGGGACCCGCCATGGACCAGCGCGTCTCCACGGTGTGCGCGGAATACTTCGCCAGCGCCGCACGGATGGCTTCGCGTACGCTGAGCAGCGGCTGCGGCACCAGCGCGCGGATGCGCTGGTCGCGGCAGACCACGGGATTGCGCAGGCCCTCCGCCAGTGGCTTCGCAATCGCATGGCTAAGCGGCGTTACCAGGTGGATCCAGTAAGAACTCAGCCTTGGCGTCAGCACCGGCACGGGGATGACAACGCGCCTCGGCACACCCAACTCCTCCGCCATGATCCCCATGATCTCCCGGTAAGTCATCACGTCCGTGCCGCCGATCTCGTACGTCTCGCCGGCCGTTTCCGGCACCTCCAGCAAGCCCGCCAGATAGCTGACCACGTTGCGAACCGCAATCGGCTGGCAGGGCGTCTGTACCCAGCGCGGCGTCACCATCACCGGCAACCGTTCCACCAGGTAACGCAGGATTTCGAACGATGCGGAGCCGGAGCCGATGATCATGGCAGCCCGCAATACCGTGACCGGCACGCCCGTCGACGCCAGCACCTTCTCCACCTGCTGCCGCGATTGCAGATGTTCGCTCAACAGACTGCTGTCGTCGCCCAGGCCGCCCAGATAGATGATGCGCCGCACACCCGCGTCCCGTGCCGCGTCGGCGAAGCTCTGCGCCAGCCGTACATCTTCGGCGGCATAACGATCGCCGGCCGCCGTCATCGAATGAACCAGGTAGTAGGCGGCGTCGCAGCCCCGCAGGCTCTCCACCAGTTGCGCGGCATTCCCCAAATCCGCGGCACGGATATCCAGGTTTTCATGCCCCGCCCAACTCCGATCCTCCAGCTTTCGCGGTGACCGCACCAGGGCCCGTACCCGGTAGCCGGCTTCCAGCAGACGCGGAGCCAGCCGGCCGCCGATGTATCCCGTCGCGCCGGTGAGGGCGATCGTTCTCATAGCTTTTAGATTCTCAAAGCCCTGCCGGCGCGCTTTCTTTTAGCGCGTGTGAGCCGCGATGTCTGCTAGAACGCCTGCCCAATACTGAAAAACAGCCGCCCCGCCGATTCCCCCGGCCGCCGATCCAGCTTCAACCCGTAGTCCAGCCGCAACAGGAACCACGGCGTACGCAACCTGAGCCCGAAGCCGCCGGTCTTGCGAAGGTCCGAGAGCGAGAACGCGCCCACCGTCGGATACACGTTGCCGACATCCAGGAACGCCACGCCATCCAACCGTTTCCCAAACAGCGGGAAGCGCAGTTCCTCGTTCAGCACCA
>JAEUQF010000477.1 GCA_016789745.1 Bryobacterales bacterium | reverse complement strand
GGGATCCCTGGCTGCAGCCTTACCAGCCGGAGTTCGGCATTCGCGGCGACTCGGCGGAAGTCGTGTTTGTGAGTGCCGGTCCCGATAAGCAACTGCACACTGCCGACGATCTGCAGGCTATGACGATCGAAAGAAAGTGGTTTGGGCCGGAGGAGGTCTTGCTGCGCCGCGCACTGCAAGCCGGGCGCGATTCGGCGGCCACGCCGGAGGCCGTGCGGGGCGTCCTGGATGCGGCCGGCATACGCTTTGACCGGCTGCGGGATCCCTGGGGGAGTGGCCTTCGCCTGGAGGTGGGCCACTGGCAGCAGCTTCGGACGATTCGCGTTCTGAGTGCGGGTCCGGACCATGTGTTCGCCACACGGGATGATGTCCTGGTTGCCGAGATCCGCGGCGAATACTTTTCGGCCATGCAACGCGAAATGGACAGGCTGCTGCAGGGCGTCGCGGCGCTTCCCGCCAGCGATGGCGATTTGCGGGCAGTGCTTTCAAGCGGCGGCATCACGTTCGATGCGTTACGCGATCCGTGGGGCCGGCCGTACTACGCCGCGTTCCGCGAGGACGCGATGTTCACGGACCAGATCCGCGCCTACACGTACGCGGAGTATAACCGCGCACCGGAGCAACGCAAACAGATCACGCCGATCAAAGTGACCGTGCGCGTACTGGAGATCCGCAGTGTGGGCGAAGACGGAAGCAAGGGCACACAGGATGACTTTCCGGTGGCCACCTTCCACGGCGCCCTGCAGGAACCCGTGGCGGGGAACCCGGCGCCAGAGACGCCACAGCCCGGTGCGCTCGCTACGGGTAAAGGGACCCTTGCCGGATTGGTGATCGACCAGGCCGGCGGTGTGGTGCCGTTCGTCGAGGTGAAGCTCAACGACCGCTATGAGGCGCGCACCGACGCCGAGGGGCGCTTCGTGTTTGGGGCGCTGCCGCCGGGAACGTACCGCATCAGCTGTGAGGCCGCGGGGTTCCAGTTGAGCGTGGTGGTGGGCGTACCGGTGTGGGATGGCAAGGTTACGGAGGCGCAGATCACGCTGCGGGTGGGTTCCGTGACGCAGATGGTTAACGTCGCGGCATCGCCCGTACGCATTAGTGCGTCGTCGGCCAGCCTGGCGGCGCCGGCAGCGGCGTTTGCTCCGCAACTGCTATCGACCCCACGTGTGCGCCAGTACTTTCCCGAGACGCTCTTCTGGCAGCCCGAGTTGATCACCGATGAAAAGGGCCGTGCCACGGTACGTGTGAAACTGGCCGACTCGGTAACGACGTGGCATGTGGCGGTGACCGGGTCGACGCTGGACGGCCGGATTAGTGAAGCGAGTACGGAGGTGCGTGCCTTTCAGCCGTTCCTGGTCGATCTGGACGTGCCGCCGCAATTGACCGTGGGAGACGAGATCGCGTTGCCGGTTCCGGTGCGCAACTATCTGGAGCGGCCGCAGAGGCTGGCGGTGCAGGCGAAGCTCTCCCCGGAACTCCGCATGGTGGGCGCCGTGCAGCCGGAACCAGTGGCGCCATCGGCTTCGGCGAACGCCGTGGTATCGCTGCAGGCAGCCGGGGCAGGGAAGAGGGCGCTGGTGCGGGTGACCGCGAGAGGCGGCTCGGCTGCCGATGCGGTGGAGAAGCCTGTGCGGATTGAGCCCTATGGGGAACGGCGGAGCACAGCGACGGCCTCGCCGGTGCGTGCCGGCGAGAGCCTCACGGTGCGCATTCCGGAGCATGCGCTCGGCGGCAGCATCGAAGGCCACGTGAAGGTGTATCCCTCGCTGCTGGCGAGGATTGTGGAAGCCATCGAAGTGGTGCTGGAGGCGCCGCACGGCTGCGGCGAACAGACCATCTCCTCCAGCTATCCCAACCTGCTGCTGCTGCAGGCGCTGCAAAAGGCGGGAGTGGAAGACGTCCAATTGGCGGCAAGGGCGCGGAAGAACCTGCTGGCCGGGTATCAGCGCCTGCTGCACTACCAGAGCGCGGCGGGCGGGTTCACCTATTGGGGGCGTGACGACGCTGATGTCGCACTGACGGCCTACGCGCTGACGTTTCTTCGCGACGCGGCGCCGTTCGTGCCGGTGGACACTGAGGCGGTGGAGCGGGCGCGGGCGTGGCTGGCCAGGCAGGCTGTCGAGCAGGTGGGAGCGAATGCGCTCCGTCTGCAGGCGTTGTCCGGAGCGGCGGACGTGGAGCGAGAGCTCGGCGAAATGGCCCGCCGGGCCGCCGAGTACAGCGATCCCTATGCCTGGACCGCGTATGCCTTGGCGGCGATGCATGCGAATCGCCAGGATCTGGCGTCTCCGGTGATAGAGCATTTGCGGCGGGCGGCGCAGGACGAGCGCGGCGCGGCCTGGTGGGCGTTGCACGCCAACACGCCCTTTCATGGATGGGGACAGTGGGGCAGGGTGGAGACGACCGCTCTTGCGGTGAGCGCGTTGGCGGAGTGGCGCCGCTTGGGACACATCGATGGTGAGTTGGACAAGCTCATCGCGCGCGGGTCGTTGTTCCTGTTGCGGAACACCGGCGCGCGCGGGGCGTGGGCGACTTCACAAGCCACCGTGCGCGCTTTGCTGGCGCTGCTGGCGGCACAGGGGGCGGATACGGGGAAGCCGGCGCGGTTTGCCGTGATGGTGAACGGTGTGAGTGCGGGCAACGTAGTGGTGGCGGGAGCACGGAGTGCGCAGGGCCCCGTGCTGGTGGACGTGTCACGCTTTCTGCGTGCCGGAGACAATCTGGTGACGCTGGCTGGCGTGGAAGCGGCGATGCAACAGGTGCAGGTGGCAGCGTCGTGGTATGAGCCATGGGCAGGCGACCGCGGCAGCCGGGACTTCACAATGCAGGTTGGCTATGACCGCTTGCAGACTGCAGTGAACGAACGCATCGCCTGCGATGTGGTGGTATCGCGCCCGTCATTCCGTGGCTATGGCATGCTGATCGCCAAGGTGGGCCTGCCGCCAGGAGCGGAGGTGGAGCGCGGCGTGTTGGAAGAGATCGTGAATGGGAACCACGCCGTGGATCACTACGAGGTGGCACCGGGTGAGGTGACCTTCTATCTCTGGCCACGCGCCGCTGATACGAAGTTCCGGTTCTACTTCCGGCCGCGATTTGCGATGAAGGCGCGGAGCACCGCGTCGGTGCTGTACGACTACTACAATCCCGATGCGCAGGTGGTGTTGGCGCCGCAGCGGTTCGTGGTGGAGTAGACTTTGCAGATGATCCGCCAGATAGTGCCGATGTTTTTCTCCACGAACATGGAAGCGTCAATTGCCTATTACCGGGACATGCTCGGATTTGCGTGCGTGGGGACATGGATGGATCCGCCAGTCTACGCGATTCTGCAGCGAGACGGCCATGCGTTGCACGTGCGCTGCGCAGAGCCGCCGGTGGCGAATCCTGATAAGTACGCCGATGAGTTGCTGGACGCGTATGTGGCGGTGACCGATGCCGATGCGCTGTATGCCGAGTACCAGGGGCGGGGCGTGACGTTTACGCGGGAGCTGGGCGACACGCCGTGGCAGACTCGCGAGTTTGTCGTGAAGGATGCGGATGGGCGGCTGCTGGCGTTTGGCTGCGATTTGCCCTCTGCGGGAAGTGCCGATGCGTAGCGCCATTCTGCGCTTCGACGGTACGGTGGCGCGGGATCCCGCGATTGAGTCCTGGCTGGCGGAGCGGGAGGGCGGGCCGCTCGGGGTACTGGCGCGACGTTGGTTCGAGATCATGCGCGCCTGTGGGGACGAAGTGCGCGAGGTGCTTCATGATGGGTGTCCGGTGGCTTGCCTGGGCGATGCGCCGTTCGCCTATGTGAATGTGTTCCAGCGGCACATGAATGTCGGGTTTTTTCATGGGGCGTCGCTGGCGGATCCGAAGCGAATGCTGGAGGGGACTGGCCGGTTCATGCGCCACGTGAAGCTGCGTGCGGATACGCAGGTGGATGAGGAGGCATTACGGGCGCTGATCGCCGCGGCCTGGGAGGACATACAGACCAAGGTGATGTCCGACTAGAAGTTGGCGAGGCGTGTCTTAGCGTCGCCGAATTCGCGCAGTTCGACCCCCATCCCGTCCATGATGTTCAGGTATAGGCTGCACAGCTTCCGGTTCTCGTCGCCGGCTTCAAAATAATCCAGCGCCCGGCCGGTTTTGAGTTTGCCGCCGAGGCTGCCCACCGTCACCACCGGCACCTTCTTGTTGTCGTGCTTGGTGCCGGACCACATGTTGGAAAGAAACAGCAGGCAGCTGTTGTCGAGCACGCTCGATTCGCCTTCCTTCATCGCATCCAGCTTCTGCGCGAGATAAGCCAACTGCGTCACGTGGAAGTGCACGATCTTCTGGTAGTCGGCTTCGGTGTCGTAATGCGAGGCGCCGTGGTGCTGCTTGCTGACATTGAGGAACGGATAGTAGAGCGCCGACAGATCGCGGGCCAGCAGCAATGACGCTACGCGGGTTTTGTCCGTCTGGAAGCCGAGCGCGATAATGTCGCACATCAGGCGGATATGGTCGCGGATGTCTTCCGGCAGCCCATCCTGCGGGCGGGGCATGGCGGTCAGGCTGCGGCCGGCGTTGCGAGCGCGCTCTTCGGCCTTCTCCTTGTCGGTGCGCATGCGTTCGATGCTGCGCTCCACTTCGCGCACGCTGGCCAGGTATTCATCCAGCTTGATCTTGTCCGTAGCGCTGATCTGGCGGGTCAGCGATTGGGCGTGATCCTTCACGCGGTCCAACACGCTGGTGTTGCGCAGGCGGCCGCCGTTTTCAAACAGGCTGTCGAAGGCGAGCGACGGATACATCTCATTGGGCACCGGCGAATCGGCGCTCTGCCAGCTGATGTGCGAGCTATAGGCGTTGGAGAAGTTGGTTTCGTGGAAGCCCGTCATGGCGCGCTCGACGGCGAGCACCATGCTGGGCTGGATGGTGTCCTGGCCGATGCGATTGGCCAGCACCTGGTCGACGGTAATCCCGCCCTGGATGATGGAGCCCTTGCGAATCGGCACGCCCGACAGCATGTTGCCCGTCATGGCGGGGTGAATGCCCTGGCCGGTGGCGAACTTGTTGAACAGGCCGTCCAGCACATTGATCTTCGCCTTCAAAGGCTCCAGCGGCGCCAGCGACTCGCTGAGTTGCAGCGACGGACCCGCGCCCTTCGCCCACCAGCGGCCGGGGCTGATGCCGGTGCCCATGAAGAGCACGGCGAAGCGCTGCGGCGAGGTGGTAGCTGCGGACAGCGATTCCAGCCACGGCAAGCCCATGGTGACGCCGACACCGCGCAGGAACGTGCGGCGGGATGTGGGTTTCGTGCTCATTTCGATAGCCTCCCGGTGGTGGCGGCCAGTTGTTCAGGGCCGCGCCTGTTGAGGAATTGCTGGCTGGTGACGATGGACTCAACCACGGTATCAAAACAGCAACCGTTGCGGGCTTTCACTTTGCTGACGATGTCTTCAATGAGGAGTTCGTCGGAAAGGGCCAGGCTGCGGCCCAGGGCATAAGCCAACAGCTTGCTGGTGAAGCCTTGGAGGAAGTTGGTCTCGCGATGCGCGCGGATATAGTCGCGCAGGCCGGCGACGCCGACGCCTTCGAAGCCTTTGGGGAAGGTGGCGCGGGCATCCACTTTGCGCCCGGCGAGGTCATGGGTGCGGTGGGCGCCGATCGGATCGAAGGTCTCATAGGCAAGGCCGAAGGAATCGAAGCGGGCGTGGCAAGCGGCGCAACTGGGGTTGGCGCGATGGCGCTCCAGCATCTGCGGCAGGGGCAGTTCCATCTTCGATTCATCGGCGGGCAGTTCAGGAACCACGGGTGGCGGTGGAGGGATCTGTTCACCGAGGATGTTCTTGGCCACCCAATAGCCGCGCTTGACGGGACTGGTGCGCAGACCGGGCGCGTTCTTGGTCAGGAAGGCGGCCATAGTGAGGAGCCCACCCCGGCCATAGGGCGTGGCGTCCGCGATGTGCGTCCAACGGGTATTGTCCTCGCTGGCTGCGGGCATGCCATAGTGCCGTGCGAGGACCGGGTTGACGAAGGTGTCGCGGCCATAGAGGAAGTCGGTGAGCGGGCGGTTGCGGCGGAACACGTCCAGCAGGAAGCGCACGGGCTCTTCGAACATGGCGTCGCGAAGGGCATCGTTGAAGGACGGGAAGCGTTCGCGGTCCACGGTGCCGAGTTGAGGGAAGTCGCGGAAGTCGAGCCAGTTCGCGCCGAACTCGACGGCGAGGGCGCGCAGGCGCGGGTCCTGGAGCATGCGGCGCGTCTGGGCTTTGAGAACCGCAGGCTGGTGCAGATCGCCGGCGGCGGCATGGCGCAGCAGTTCGTCGTCGGGCAGGGAGGACCAGAGGAAGTAGCTGAGGCGGCTGGCGAGGTCGAAGCCGGACAGCGGCTGGATGCGTGTGGCGGCGCCCGTGCGGCTGTTGTCGATGCGGTAAGAGAACTTGGGCGAGGTAAGGATGAGCACGACGGTCTCGCGGATGGCGGCTTCGTGATCCAGGTTGTAGCGCTGGCGGACGTCGCGATAGAAGGAGAGGAGGTCGTCGCGGTCGGCGGCTGTGAGCGGGCGGCGATAGGCGCGGGCCGCGAAGGCCACGAGGGCTTCCAGATGCGAGGGTTCGGCATCGCGGCGCGCCTGTTTCACCCAGCGGATACTGGTGCTGGCGTTGTTAAAGAAATCCTTGACGGCTTGGATGGCGACGGGGTTGCCGGTCTTCGCGATGTCAAGGTATTCGGCTTCCAGCTTACGGATGCGCTCTTCGGAGATGATCGCTTCGACCTCGATCTCCTTCACTTCAGGCTCGCCGTCTTTGAAGTCATCGCGGGTGCCGCGCGTGCCGAGCTTGGCGAATTCGATGTAGGTGCGAATGTTGATGGAGGCGATGAAGTCCATGGCACGCCACATCTCATCGAGGGCCGCCTGCTGGTTGGCGTCGAGCAGCAGTTCGTAGAGCGGCTGATCATCGCGGAAGTAGCCCATCACGTTGTGGAAGCCGGCGCTCAGGTAGCGGCCTTCATCCTTGCCGGTTTTGAAGTAGTTGCGGCCGCGGGATTCGCGGTAGAACATGTCGGGGAAGACGCTGCAGAAGCGGCTCCAGGCGGCTTCGTAACGGGCGCGCTGGCCTGCTGGGACTTGCAGGTCGGGATCGCCGGGTGCGTTCTCGACAAGGATGGTCTTGCCGGGGCCGAAGGGATTGTCCCACTCGGGTTCGACGACGTCGCGCTGGTTGAAAGCCGGCTCGCCTTCCACCTGTAGCTGGCGGGGGTCGAACTTGCGGCGGTGCGTGGCGTACTGGGTGTTCTTCCAGATGAGCAGCGGCTGCCAGGCGGTGCCGATGGGGCCGGCGGTGATGTTGATGAAGCGCGGTTCGACTTTGGCGCGGACGCGGGCGATGTAGGCGCGCATGTCCTCGAAGTGGGAGCGGGGCGGTGCAGCGGGCAAGGCGCGCCACATGGCCTGGAGTTTGGCAAGGGGGCCGACGGGCTCCGGCGTTTCGAGCGTGGTCCAGACCATCTGCAGATACTTGGGGCTAACGCGTGCCTTCTGCGCGATGGAAGCGAGTGTCGCGTTGGGCTGCCCGAGGGCTGCGCGGTGGCGATAGCGCCAGGCGGCTTCGAAGTAATCCGTGAGGTTGGTGTTCTGGGCGTGATAGAAGTCGATGATGCGGTGGATGGCGAACTTGTCGCGATCGGTTTCCGCGAGCATGGGATGGGGAGCGAAGGCGAAGCCCTGCTCCTTCAGGTACAGGTGGCTGGCCACTTCGCGGGCGGCCGCGATGTACTTGTTGAGGAGGGTGGGCGACATGGTGAGGGTTTCGCCGGAGTTATCGAAGCCGGCGGTGTTGGCGGGATCGACGGGGAACTCGCGGGCCGGGCGGATGTCGACGCCGGTGAGGTCGCGGATAGAGTAGTTGTACTCGGAATTGCTGAGGCGGCGGGCGAGGACGATGCCGGGGTCGCCGGCATTGCGGCGGCGTTCGTGATCGCGGACGGCATGGAACCAGGCGAGGGTTTGGGCGCGTTCGGCTTGTTGCGGCTGGCGGGCACCCTTTGGCGGCATCTCGGCGGCTTCCATACGTTCCAGCATCTGGCTCCAGCGGCGCCCATCCTGCAGCAGCGCGGTCATCGAGGAAAAGGCGCTGAGGTCGAGTTGGGCGGCGGGCTGTTTGGCGCCGTGGCAGGTGAGGCAGTAAGTGGAGAGGAAGGGGCGGACGCTATCGGCGAACTGTCGATCCAGCGACGCGCGGGCGGGATCCTGGGCCTGGAGGAAGGTGGCGGCAGCCAGCAGGAGAATGGGCGAAATGATACGGCAGGGCGGCCAGCGCATGATTTTCCAGACTCGATTCTCTGATAGTGGGGTGGTGACGTCAACTTGGAGTGGACTGGGTGTGGATGGGTTGGCCCTGTGCCACAAGGGCGAGCCGCGCAGAACTTCCCAGTTTCGCCCCGATCGGCCATTTGCGGATCTTGCCTCTTCAGCCGGGAGGACGGCAAACCCCGCCATGGCGAATGGCGATTCGCTCAACCACAAGCATTTCCCTGTGTTCCGTCGGGGAGACTTGGGCGGCAATGTGGCAGGTTTAGCGCAGCGTACTGCTTTGGCTAGCGCAGCGGGTTCAAAGATCCGTAAGTCTGCTCCGCAACTCCGCGCTCCAATTGGCTTCGGCCCAGTGAGCCGCCTCCTTTATCTGCATCACATCGAGGCCGATGGCCCGTGAGAAGTCCGCCCCAGTCAGATCGGCGTCTTTGAGGTTTGCTCCGTGAAGGCGAGCCTTCTCAAATAGGCAGCCCCTCAGGTTGGCATGCGCCAGATTCGCACGGCTCAGGTCCGCACGCCTGAGGCAGGCGCGTTCGAGATTGGCCCATGATAAGTCAGCCCCAGCAAGACGGGCCTCCTGGAAAAAGGCCTGTCGCAGATCACAATGGCTCAGGTTCACTCGTTCGAGTCCCGCGGCCCACTGCACTAGATAGGGTAGGTAAGAGCCTTCCGGAACCTCCCGGCCCAGATCGATGGAGGCGCCATTGATCCTCGCTAAGGCTTGGCGGAAAGAGGTTTCAAACTCCTGGCTGGTCTTACACGGTGAAAAGAACCTCACCGGCTCGAGTTTGTTATCGAGCCGCGTCTGGTGCGAGGCGCCAGCGATAGTTACCGGCACCTCGTCCGACCAGCAACTCTGTTCCGGATCCGCATGGATCACCGCCCACGCAATCTCGGCGTGCACGATGGCGGTTAACCGGAACAGCGCCTCACCGAGCCTTGATTCGGCTTGATGGAACATATGGTTTTCAAGCAAGCCCAATCCTGCCCGAGGGCCATTAGTGTCTGAGTAAACGAGCGCTCCCAATACCCAGTTGCCAAACAGATCGGTCAGGTTCTCACGGATCCGGCACCACTGTTCCAGGCTTAGTGGCGGCTCGTCCCGGCGGAACACTTCCGGGTCGTCAGCCGACCCCATTCCCCGTTTTACTTCCCATTCCACCTGGTGCCGAACATGTTTCCACTCTTCATCGGATAACCACGAAGCGGCTAACAGGGCTGCGATGTGGGCGGTCCGCTGCTCAGCTTCTCGCACCTGCCGGACCGTCTGGTAATTGATTGACAGCACCTTCAACTCGTTCAACAGCCAATCAGCAAACAGGAACTCACGGAGCGACTTGTGCATGAACTCGCAGCCTGCCTTCTCGTTTCCGGGCCGGAAGAGAAAGCTCACCAATAGCCGGTCCACGGCCGCCATCGCCTGGAGTGGGTCTTTGTCTCCCATCAAAGCCTGTTTCAAGTCATCGGCTCCGACAGCTTCACGCTTGTTCGCGGTGATAAACCGCGCGGTGTGGCGCAAATACTCGCGAAGGCTCTCGGTATCGAGGTGCGTCTTCACTTCCGGGCCCTCAACGCGGTCCGATGGCTTTCGGGAATGCTTGAGACAGAACTCGGTTAGGCATCGTAACAGCGACGTGCTGCTTTCCAGCAGATGTTGGTGCTGTTTGACATCCACGCTTCTCAGGAGGCGGTAGGCTACATGCGCCAAATGGGGCCAGCCCAGCACCTCGCCGCTCGCATCCGGAAGCGGTGTGCCATCGCTCGCTTCCCATGCCCTTCGGTAACGAGCACTGATGGACCTGTAGTCCGAGCCGCCCATGGCCCCTTCGCGATAGATTTCATCGAGCAGGCCTAGATACGTCTCAAGTTGTTCTGGTGTAAGTGGCCTGATGGTCAGTATCGGCGTGGACTCATTGAGGATGTCGGCATTCGTTACGCTTGCGGACGGGCGCCCCGTCACCACGACAGGAATACGCCTCCCTCTCCGGTGAAGGATGCCCTGTTCCACGGCGCGCATCAGCGAGGCTACCTGCTGGCGCAGTGTCTGATCCGGCAGCAGGGTCAGTTCGTCCCATCCATCCAGGATAAGCACGCTGTCACGCTCCCAACTATCCAGGGCCAGCTGCAACTCACGCTCATGCCTGCATCCGAGGGCCCGTGCCAGTGCATCCAAGGGGCTATCGCCCAACACCGGCAGATCGCGCAGGCGGACGCGCAGCGGCAGGAACCCCTCATCGGCCAGATGCTGCGCAAGCCGCAAGGTAAACGAAGACTTGCCCGAACCTGGGCTGCCCTGGATCACCACGAATTCGGCGAAATCGGGCTGTTGGATCAACTGCATCACGGTGGCCATCAGTTCTACCCGCCCGCCCAATTGCTCCTGGGCGCTGAAGGAGCGTCCATCTGCCTGACGCTGTAGCTCACGCCATTTCATCATGCCGCAGTCCAAGTCGATGTATACCTTCGCCAGCGTCAGTCCTGGAACGTCCATCAAGAACTCGTTGTGAAACTCTTGTCGCGCCTCATTCAGGCGGGCCGCAACGCCAGCTTCGAGCCTAAGGGCGTCAGCCAGTCTATCGAGTTCGATTCCCGCCTTCGACTCCAGTTCGTCAGGACCCCAAATCTCAGCATGCCGGAAGGGTCCCGTCGCGGTTGCCCCAGGCGTCAAGCTTCTGAAGGCATCCCGGGCCTTCGGCGTCGGCGGCCGCGCCGATGCGAGAATGAAGCGGTCCACAGGGTGCGGATACCTCTGGAGTGCTGCGAACGCCGCTGTAATATGGTCTTTGTTCAGCGTCCCCGACTTGCATTGCACAGCGAACCTTTGGTTGTTGTGCGAGCCCTCAATGTCCACGCCTTGGTCCGCGGCGTTGGTGGCCCCGCGAGGGGCGAACTGCCCTCCTGGGAATGTGCGCCGCAGTATGTGGAGGCAGAGCAATTCGAATTCGCCGGCCGAGAGTGCGGTGAGATGACGTGAAGTGTCCAGTCTCATGCAAGGTGCGGAGTGAGAAACGTTGGCGTAACGGTGCCCCGTAGCATCTGACTGCTCGGGTCGGCTGAGCCTAAGCGTTTATCCTATCACCCAGAACGTTGATGACCTTGCCGCGGGCGCCATGGCCTCCCCTGGCACCCGCTGTTGATGCCGCCGACTCGGTCTAGTGGCGAAGGACCGTTCGGGGTGGAATCTCCGTGATTGTGGCGGGCCCGGCGTTCGGAGGCTCACGCGAGGGCGTCCACCTCCATTGTCTGGTGGTTGCGACCACTGCTGAGGTTGGAGCGAAGCAGGCGCGGAAGTAGGACGTTGGAACCACGGTAGTGCCGCTCCTCGGTGCGCGGCGGGGACCGCGGGCGCCTCATTCATGAACTCACTCGTTCCGTCAATCGACAAAGACCATCGGCTGCTTACTCCCTTGCAACTCGTTATCAAAGCGCGCCGCGGCCTGCGTAAGCTCACGGACCACATCCCCGTATTCCCCCGCCGCGTTGTTCCGCTCCGCGATATCAGTCGTCACGTCATACAACTCCGGCACCTTCTTCAGCCGGTAGTGGCGCGCGAACAACTCCGGCATCGTTTGATACCAGAGCGACGGCGGACGCTCCGGCAGTTCGTGAATCGGCAGCACCAGCTTCCACTTGCCGCGGCGCACGGCCTGCAACTGGCCGCCAAAGTAGTAGCAGAACAGGCGCTCAGGCATCGGCGTGCCGGAGTATAACAGGTCCCGCAGCGACTGGCCATCGATGACGCGCCCCTCCGGCAGCGGCGCCCGCGCCAACTGGGCAGCGGTCGGCAGCAGATCCATCACCGAAGCCACCGTGTCTACCGTCTTACCAGCAGCAATCCTGCCAGGCTGCCAGAAGATGGCGGGCACGCGCATGCCGCCTTCATACGTATTGCCCTTGGCGCCACGCAGGGAGCCGGCGCTGCCGCCCGTCCAGCGTGGTTCGCCTTTGCGGCCCGGCGCGGGGCCATTGTCAGACGTGAACACCACCAGCGTGTTCCGCGCCAGCTTCAGCCGGGTCAGCGCATCCAGGATGCGGCCCGTGCTGGCGTCCAGTTCTTCCACCGCATCGGCATAGAAGCCATGCGGCGAACGGCCTTCGAAATCGGGCGAGGCGTACTGCGGCGAATGCGGAAAAGTGTGCGGCAGATACAGAAAGAACGGGCGGTTGCGGTTCTGTTCGATGAACGCGATGGCGCGATCTGTGTAGCGCTGCGTCAGCGTGTGCTGGTTGACCGGGGCTTCGATGGTCTGGTCATTCTCGCGTAGCGGCAGTTCCTGTCGGGCATGCTGGGCGCGGAAGGTCTCGCCTTCGCGCACCTGGAACATATCGTTCGAATAGGGCAGGCCGTAGAAGGAGTCGAAGCCGTGGCGGTGCGCGCGGAAGGCGTGCTCATCGCCCAGGTGCCATTTGCCGATGCAGGCGGTGGCATAGCCCTGCTGTTTGAGCAGCCGGGCGATCGTGATCTCCGATGGCGGCAGACCGGTCTTCTCGGTAGGGAACAGGACGTTCGGGACACCGGCGCGGATTGGATAGCGGCCGGTCAGCAGCGCCGCGCGAGAGGGGCTGCAGAAAGGCGCGCCGGCATAGAAGTGGGTGAAACGCAGGCCTTCCCTGGCCATACGGTCCAGACGCGGCGTGCGGATGGTAGTGGAGCCGTAGCAGCCAAGATCGCCGTAGCCGAGATCGTCCGCGAAGACCACGACGAGGTTGGTGTGGGGTGCGGTTTGCGGGGCAGCAAGCGAGGAGAGCAGGAGTTGGCGGCGGGAGAGCATGGGGTAGTGAACCGACTATACTAACGCTTGCGGAATGCCTATGTGGGCCATGCTACTTCTGTTCGCGGCGACGCCGGTGGAGCGCGCGCTCGACTACCTGACGGGCGAAGTCCCGCGCTGGAAGGCGGAGAACGGCTGCTATTCCTGCCACAACAATGGCGATGCGGCGCGCGCGTTGATGGCGGGCGGACGCGGCGCCGCGATTGCCGACACGCTGGCCTGGCTCAGCAATCCCGACGCATGGGACAAGGAACAGGCCGACGCGGCGTTTCGCGATAAGGACCTCGCGCGGGTGCAGTTCGCGTTTGCCTTATCGGAGGCCGTAGAGCGCGGGTTGGTGAAGGATCGCGCAGCCCTGGCGCGCGCCGCGGCGTCGCTTCCAGCGGTGAAGGAAGACAGCGAGATCGGGTCGCCGGCCACCTACGGCCAGGCGTTGGCACTAGCGGCGAGAATCCGCGTGTTGCGGGCCGCGGGGCTCACGGCAACAGCGCAGGAAGCGGCATTGCGCGCAATGAAGGCACGCAACACGCCGGAGCATGCGGCGCAGGTGCTGGCATTGCGAGTGCCGCCAGCGCCGCTGCTGGCCCTGCAGAATCCCGATGGCGGTTGGGGCCCTTACCGGTATGCGCCGTCTGAGGTGTTCGACACAGCACTGGCGATCCTGGCGCTACTCGAAGCAGGCGCCGCGCCCGCGGGCGTTGTTCCGCGTGCGGTGGCGTGGATGGAGAAGCAGCAGTTGGAGAACGGCGGGTGGCCGGCAACCACACGGCCTTCCGGCGGGGTCAGCTATGCGCAACACATCTCAACCACGGGTTGGGCCACGCTTGCGTTGCTTAAGGCTGGACGCTGATGGGCTCTCTGCCTTGTTCGCCTGTCCATACCAGCGTTCGGCGATCCGGTCGAGCTCCCGCATCACGCCATCCAACTCCAGCACGCGCTCGGTAATGGCGTAGGTGACCTGGGGCGGGATCGTCGCCTCATAGTGGCGGCTCACCCATCCTTCCTTCTCCAGGGCCCGGAGCCGCTCGGTGAGCGTCTTGGTGGAAATGGATCCGAGCCGTCGCTTCAACTCCCCGAACCTCTTCGGGCCCTCGACATGCAGTCGGTGTAGCAGCAGCATGGTCCAGGGGCTTGCCAGGATCTTCAAAAGCATCGCTAATGGCTCGTGGTTGTTGAGGGGATCCGTCTGTCTGTCCTTCGGCGTCACTTTACCTTTATACACCTACTTTACTAAAAGAACCTACTTTACGAAATAAACTGAAGTTGCCTATACTGCCTGTGTGGAAAGAATAAATGAGACTCTCGAATTTGCCGGCAAACGAGTGCTGGTCACCGGCGGCACCAGGGGCATCGGCGCGGCAGTGGTGAAACGCCTGAAAGCAGGCGGCGCTACGGTCCTGGCCACCGCGCGGTCGGTTCCGCCTGGCGATCACGATGACTCATTCCTAGCCGCGGATGGCAGCAGCGCCGAAGGTGCGGAGCGAGTGATCCGAACCACGTTGGAACGGCTTGGCGGACTCGACATCCTGATCAACTCCGTCGGTGGGTCCACTACTCCGGCCGGCGGCGTTC
>JAEUQF010000444.1 GCA_016789745.1 Bryobacterales bacterium | reverse complement strand
AACGCTGCCGCCGGGACACGTGCGCGGCAATCCGTCCCACCCCATCGTCAACGTAACTATTGCCGACGCCATGGCCTTCGCCAAATGGGCGGGCAAACGGCTGCCCACGCAAATGGAATGGGAGAAGGCCGCCCGCGGCTGGGATGGGCGGCGCTACTCCTGGGGCGAGGAAGCCAACGCCACGCGAGCCAACGTAAAGGACGGCGGCGCGCAGGGGATTGTGCCGGTGGACGGGTTCCGCCATGGCCGCAGCCCCCTGCTGGTGCAGCAGGCCGTGGGCAACGTTCAGGAGTTTACGGCCGACCGGGTGCCGCCGAATGTGGCCGCCATCCGCGCTTTCGCCGGCCTGTTGACGCCCCCGCCTACCGCCGACGAGCGCTGGTATGCGGTCAAGGGCGGCTCCTTCCGGGACCTGCTGGCGGAGGCCGAACTGCCACTGGCGGATGTCGTGCCGGAACGCTATGCGGGGGCGGATTTAGGCTTCCGCTGCGCTCGGGATTATTGAGATGGGCATGATCAGCAGGGGTTTCCGGCAGGTCCCGGAGCTAGTCTTCGACATGAAGACCGCGGAAGAGCAGGTCCACGCGCAGGAGACCAAGTGGGCCGAAGTGCTCTCGCGCCTGGAGCAGTTGGGCGTTTGCGAGGAGACGATGGCCATGTTCCAGGACTTTGTGAATGGGAAGATGACCCTTCGGGATCTGGAGGCGGCTATCGAGGGGTATCGGCTTCGCCAAGGCGAGTCAAACCATACCTAAGCCAGGAGCCAAGTCACTGCCCCCGCGCCCAACAGCAGCACGCCGGTGATCGCCAACCCCTCCACACGCTCCGCTGTTTCGCCACCGGTCATTGGCCGTGTGCGTGCCGCCAAACCATGGAGCAGTTCCTCCCGGAAGTTCTCGATTCCAACGCGAACGCCGGCAACCAACCCCGGCACGAGTCCGAGCACCAGCGCCACGGCGCCGGCTAGGGCAAGCAGGACTGCGGCACGTGGGTCCATGCCTCTATCCTATGCCGGATTTGACACCCCCGCCCCCGCCCGTTACACTAAATCTTTTGGGGTTCCCCCCTCCAGAGGAGTAGTGCGCCCGCCACGGTTACCTGTGCTGCGAAGCGCCCAAAAACGAGATGCCAAAACGTACGTTTCAGCCGAACAATCGCCGCCGCGCCAAGGTGCACGGTTTCCGCGCCCGCATGAAATCCAAGGACGGCCAGCAGGTGCTGGCTCGCCGCCGGGCCAAGGGCCGGTGGAAGTTGACCGTCAGTGACGAGCGCGCCGTGCGCCTCGCCAAAGCGAAGTAGCTCTGGAACCCGTCCGGACTTCCCTACCGTTTCCTAAGAAGAACCGCTTGCTGCGCTCGAAGGACTATCGCCGGGTTTATGATAACGGCGTACGGTTCTCTGGCCCACTGTTTACCGCATTTTACCTCGCCAATGAGGAAAGTGCCGGTCCCCGGATCGGCTTCACCACGCCGCGCGCCCTCGGAAAGGCGACGCGGCGTAACCGCATGAAACGGCGCATGCGGGAAGCGGTGCGGCTGGCTTTGCCGCAGATTGCTCCGCAATGGGACATCGTCATCAACCCGCGCAAAGCCGCGCACGACGCCTCCTGGGAGACCGTGCAAAAAGAAGTGCGCAAGCTGGTGGGCCGATGCGGGAACTAGTGGTCGGTGCGCTTCGTCTCTATAAGCGTTGGATCTCTCCGGCGCTGCCTTCCGCCTGCCGGTTTTCGCCTACCTGTTCGGAATACATGATGGAAGCCGTGACCCGCTACGGCGTCGGAAAGGGCGTCTGGCTGGGCGTCAAACGTCTCGCCCGCTGCCACCCCTTCCACCAGGGAGGCTTTGATCCTGTCCGTTAACCCGAGTTTCCACCCCTTCTGACTTCCATGGCCAATTCCCCGAAAGAACCTTCTTCGATCACTCCCGTGACGCCCCCCGGCAAGAAGCCGGAAATGTCCATGGAGGTCCGGCTGCTCATCAGCTTCGTGCTCATGGGCGTGGTGCTGTTCGTCTCGCCCTACATCATGAAGAACGTGATGCCGGCCCCCGCTCCGGCACCCGTCGAAAAGAAGGCAGAGACCCAGACCACCCCCGCGGCCTCGGCCGAAGCCCCCAAACCCGCCGAACCCGCACGCGACGCCGCCACCGCCGGTCAAATCGCTGCCGAAAAGCAGGACGACGCCATCGTCATCGATAACGGCGTCTATCGCGTCACCTTCTCCAATCGCGGCGCCGTGGTCCGCAACTGGGTCCTCCCCAAGCACCTCGATGCCAATCGCAAAGCCGTCGACCTGGTGAACGCCGCCGCCCCGGCCAAGGTCGGCTACCCCTTCTCGGTCCGCCCCACCGGCGGCGCCACCCTCCCCTCCGATCCCAACCAGAAACTCTACGCCCTCAAACGTTCCGACGACGGCCTCCGCCTGGAATTCGAGTTCTCCGACGGCGCCATCTACTCCCGCAAGACCTTCCAGTTCCGCAAGGGCCAGCACATCGTGGACGTGCAGAGCGAACTGCGCCAGGGTGCCAACACCCTCTCCCACTTCCTCGATTGGCGCGGCGGCTTCGGCGACCTCACCGCCGTCAATGCCCTCTCCACCCAGCACACGCTGCATTTCGACGCCGCCAACAATAAGCTGGTCGTTGCCGAAGTGAAGGAAGCCCGCGAAGGCCCCATCACCGTCAGTGACCGCATGAACTTCGCCGGCCTGGAAGATACTTACTTCACGGCCGTAGCCCTGCCGCCAGCCGGCACCGCCTTCCAACTGCAGACCTGGAACGACAAGATCGTCCAGAAGTCGGACAACAAGGAAGAGCCGCATATCGGCATGGCGCTCGGCGGCCAGGGTATCAATCGTTTCTCCATGTTCGTTGGCCCCAAGGACGTAGACCTGCTCAAGTCCGTCGACCCCAAGCTGGAACAGGTCGTCGATTTCGGCTGGTTCTGGTTCCTCGCCCGCCCCCTGTTCGACTCCCTCAACTACATCAACGACAAGTACATCCATAACTACGGCTGGTCCATCGTCGTCCTCACCATCATCATCAACATCCTCCTGCTGCCGTTGA
The DNA here is from genome assembly GCA_016789745.1 of Bryobacterales bacterium. Lineage (GTDB taxonomy): Bacteria > Acidobacteriota > Terriglobia > Bryobacterales > Bryobacteraceae > CADEFT01. The sequence continues at coordinate 6,542 of JAEUQF010000444.1, read as the reverse complement.
AGATCTCCAACATCCGCAGCATGAAGAAGATGTCCGCGCTGCAGCCGCAGATCAACGCCATCAACGCCAAGTACAAAGAGATGTCGATGAAGGATCCGCGGCGCCAGAAGCAGCAGGAAGAGACCATGGCGTTGTACCAGCAGCATGGCGTGAACCCGCTCGGCGGCTGCGCCCCCATGCTGCTGCAGATGCCGTTCCTGTTCGCCTTCTACAAGGTGCTCAGCATCGCCATTGAAATGCGCGGCGCCAGTTGGCTCTGGGTCACCGACCTCTCCCAGCCCGAACAACTCTCGCTTCGCATCCTGCCGCTGGCCACCCTGGCCACGCAGTTCATCATGCAGAAGATGACCCCCACCACCACGGCCGACCCGCAACAGCAGCGCATCATGATGATCATGCCGCTGATGTTCATCCCCATCTTCTGGAACGTCGCAAGTGGTTTGGTATTATACTGGTTAACCGGAAACGTGGTGGGTATTGTGCAGCAGTGGTTCTTCAACCGTCTGGGCGCAATGCCGGCACCGGCCAAGCCTGCGGTAACGGCTCCGGCGCCCAAGAAGAAGTCCGGCAAGTAAGGAAACCAGACAGCGCGTGGCAGAAACCATTTACACACCGGAACAGCACGGGCCGCGGATCCGCTCCTTTCTCACCAGCATCCTTGAGAAGGGCGGATTCGAACTGGACATCGACGTGGCCCCGGGCGAGAACCCGCATCCTGAAATTGAGGATCCGGAACTGGTGGTGCGCTTCTCCGGCCCTGACGTGGACCTGCTGCTGGCCAATAAGGCCGAACTGCTGCTGGCGCTCGAGTACCTGACCATGGAGATGCTGCACATGCCGCATGACCACCATGAGCGCATGTGCTTCGATGCCAACGATTACCGCATGCTGCGCATCGCCGAACTACGGTTGAGCGCCACCACCGCCGCCGAACGGGTCAAGCGCAGCAAACTGCCGTTCCGCTTCAGCCCGATGAGCAGCCGCGAACGCCGCATCATTCATCTTGCCCTCCGCAATGAGCCGGAAGTGCGCAGTGAATCGAGCGGCGTCGGCCCGTTCCGCCAGGTGGTCATCTATCCCGCCGGCATGCCCGCGCCCCCCGAACCGCCTCGCGAAGCCGGTGGCTTTCGCCCCGGTGCCCCGCGCCGTGGACCCGGTGGCGGCCCGGGCGGCGAACGCCGCGGTCCTGGTGGTGGTGGAGACCGGCGTGGCCCCGGTGGCCCGCGCCGCGGCCGCTAAAGCACAGATCCATTGCGACTCGGCGACACCATTGCCGCCATCTCAACTCCGCCCGGCCGCGGGGGCATCGGCATCGTGCGCCTCAGCGGGCCGGACGCCTGTACCGTCGCCGAACGCATCCTTACCGGCCTCAAAGGCTGGATCCCCTGGGCTTCTTTCCTCGCCCATCTCGTCGATAACGACGGCGCCCTCGTCGATCAGGTGGTCGTCAGCTACTTTGCCAAACCCCGTTCCTATACCGCCGAAGATGTGGTCGAGATTGCCTGCCATGGCTCGCCCGTGGTGCTGCGCCATTGCCTGGAGCGCGCCTGCGCGGCCGGAGCGCGGCTCGCCGAACCCGGCGAGTACACGCTCCGCGCGGTCGCCAACGGACGCCTGGACTTGCCACGCGCCGAAGCCGTTCGCGACCTCATCGATGCCACCACGCTCTACCAGGCCCGCGTCGCCGCCCAACAGATGGAAGGCTCCGTCTCCCGCCGCCTCGCCCCCTGGAAGCAGCAGTTGCTCGAACTGGTGGCCTTGCTCGAAGCTGGCATTGACTTCGCCGAAGACGACATCGACGTAGCCGGCCCCGATGCCATCCTCGCCCGCCTGCTGCCGTTAACCGACGGGCTGCGCCGCATGGCCGATAGCTTCGCCTACGGCAAACTCGTGCACAGCGGCTTTGCCCTTGCCATCGTCGGACGGCCCAACGTCGGCAAAAGCAGCCTCTTCAACCGCCTGCTGGAGCGCGACCGCGCCATCGTCACCGATATCCCCGGCACCACGCGCGATACGGTGAGCGACGTCGCTTCCCTCGGCGGCATTCCCGTCACCTTCGTCGATACCGCCGGCATTCGCGAAGTCCAGGACCTGATTGAATCCATGGGCATTGCCCGCAGCTACCAGGCCATGGCCGATGCAGACCTCACCGTCGTTGTCCTGGACGCCTCCATGCCCCTGCAGCCGGAGGACGAAACGCTCCTTGCCAAGGCCCGCGCGCAGGGGCGGCACCTGGTAGTCGCCAACAAGTCCGACCTGCCCATCCGCCTGGGTCTGGAAGCCCCGGAGCTATTCGTTTCCGCCCACACGGGCGATGGCCTGGGCGCGCTCCGCGATGCCATCCTGAAGGCCATCGGGGCAGGGGAGTCCACGCAGGAAGCCGGCTTCATCACCAGCCTCCGGCATGAGCAACTGCTGCGGGAAAGCGTCGAGGCTCTGGAGAACGCCCAGCGCGCCGTCGGCTTCGGCATCCCCCACGAAATGATCCTGCTTGACCTCTACGCCGCGCTTCGCCCGCTGGATGCCATTACCGGAGCCACCACCGTGGATGATATCCTCAATCGCATCTTCAGTACTTTCTGTCTTGGGAAGTAGATTCGCATGGAGGATGTCAAAAACTGCCTGTGGCCGGAGGGGCGGACGCGCCGTACCGTGTGGATGATCGTCGATGCCGCCCGCGACCGCCGCGCCTACCGCCTGCTGCTGGAAGGCTACTACAGTGACCGCGCCTGCCTCTTCAGCGGCCCCCTCACCCCGGAGATGGAACTCGCCTCTCCCTACCTGGTGCAGCTCCATCCGGAAGGCAGCGTCACCGACAAGCTCATCCGCCACGGCTGGGGCAACAGTTGGGGCGTGTTTCTGGCCGCGGAGGTTTCGCTCCCCGCGCTCCGCCGCCATCTGCGAACCCTCTTGATGGTGCAGGATCAGAGCGGCCGCCGGCTGCTGTTTCGCTATTGGGATCCGCGCGTGCTGCGCGTGTTTCTCCCCACCTGTCGCGAAGGCGAACTACGGCAGTTGTTCGGCCCTGTGGACCAGATCCTCCTGGAAGCCGAGGATACCCGGCAACTGCTCTCCTTCACCGTGCATCGCGGCGAACTGCGCCGTACCGCGACTCCGGTGCCCGCCCGCGCCGCCGGCCACGCCACCGGTACCTAAAGTCCAGCCACGCCGTGTTAGCATACCTCGAGTGTTCACGATTCGTAACGAGCAGTTCAGCGCACTGCGCTCCGCCGCGCGTGAGGAACTGGCACGGCGCATCGACCAGCACATCGCCGAACAACTCCCGCACAAAGCCGCGCCACTCGATGCGCCGCAACGGCTCGCCCGCGTCGAGCGTGCCATGGCCCGCGCCTACACCTACGGCCTCGACACCGAACGCGACCTGGCCACCTTCGTCAGCCTCGACTTCACCGTGCGCGAAGGCTTCGACACCCACCCCCGCATCCAGGGCATCCTCACCGATGCCTTCCTCCCGGCCTCCCTCCGCATGGAAGCGCTGCTCACCGAAGTGACGCTGGCCGAGTGGGCCGAACTGGCGGGTCCGGTGGACTGATGGGCCTTTCTCCGGCTATCTACAACGCGCTGCTGGCGGCGCGCGACAACGCCAGGGCCGCGGCCAACACCGCCACCGCCGACCTCACCACCGCCTCCACAACCACCTACATCGCCCCACCTGCGCCGCGTCCAGCCGCCTTCGCCAGCCTGCCTGCCGCCGGCGCCGCCGCCACCGCCTCGCGCGGAGTAGCCGACGCCCATGCCGCCGCGTTGACCGCCGCCATCAACGCCGCCGATAAGGCCGAAGCCGATGCCAAGGCCGCCTACGACAAGGCCGCCAAAGCCAATGAAAAGGCGCAGGACCGGCTCATCGAATTGAAGACTGACCTGCTGATCGCCAACCAGAAGCTCTCCGGTGCGCAGCAGGCTTACCAAAGCGTGCTCGATCGGCTGCCGGAAGCCGAAAAAGCCGCCAGGGAATCGGCTGACCGTGAAGCCGAGGACTGCGGCCCCTGCACCGAACTCAGCGCGCTCGAAGATAAGGCGGCCGCCGCGCTCCGCGCCCTGCAACTCGAGCAGAACCAGTTGCAACGAGGCCAGCAGGCAGACGCCCTCCAAGCCAAGCGGGAGGAGTTGAAAGCCCTGGAATCCGCCCGTGACGCCAAGGACGCCATTTACAAAGAGGCGCAGGGCGCCCATGAGGAAGCCAAGAAGAAGCTCGCCGCCGCCAAAAAAGAGCAGGCTAAACTCGAGCAGCAGGCCGTCGAGGCTGACAAGGCAAAGCAGACGGCCATCAGCCAGTTGAAAAAGCCGGAAGCCGTGCTCAAGACCGAGAGCGAGAAACTGGCCAAGGCGGAATCTGAGTTCGAAGAGGACAAAAAACGCTTCGCAAAGCGCCGTGACGAGGCCAAGGCCGACGCCTTCCAGAAGCGCGCCGCCGGCAACAAGCTTCGCGAAGACGACAAGCACCGCGCCCGCATGGCCTCCCTCAACGCCGAGGCTATCGACCGCGACGCCGAAACCAAAGTCGCCGCCCTCTATAACGAGATCGCGCCGCTCCAGCAGCAGGTCACCCAGATGCAGGAGCGCGCCGCCGAACTGCACACGGACCTCGGCCTCATTCAACTCGGCGCCGAATCAGCCGGCTTGGTCGATGATGCGCAGGTTGACCAATACCTGGAAGACCTCGGCGAATGGAAGCGCGCGGTAGACGCCGAACTCGAGCCGCTCGAAGCCGCACTGCCCGCGCTCGAGGAGCGGCTCGCCAAGGAGCGGGCCGAGGCCGACACCAGGGCTGAAGCCATCCGCAAGGACGCCGCCGAGCGCAGCGCCCCGTTACGCCGCGAAGCCTCGGAGGCTCTGGCCGAGGCACGCCACAAAGCCAGCAAAGCCCACGCCGACTACGAAAAGGCGATCACCGAGGCCGACCAGAAGTTCAAGGATGCGGTGGACAGGGCCAAGGAGCCTGTGGATGCCCAGCGCGCCAAAGTGGACGAGGCGGCCAAAAAGCTGGAAGAGGTGAGGCAACGCGTCCGCGACGCCGAAGAGCAGGCCCGCAAACTGCGCGAACAGGGCGAGGACCTGGTTCGCAACGCGGCCGTCCCGGAGCATCTGGCCAAGGCCGAAGCGGCCGCCCTGGAGGCGCGCCGCCAGGCCGCCAACCTCGCCAAAGCAGCCGCGCAGATTGTCGACGACATGGAGAGGGCACTCCGTGACCTGGCGAAGAAGTTCAGGGGTGAGCCGGAATCCACCATCAAGTATTGCGCCGAGGAGGCGCCAGACCGCCTGAAGAAGCTTGCCGAAGCGCTCCCGGAAGCCAAGCGGCTCGCCGACGAAGCCGCCGCCAAAGCCAAGGAACAGTTCAACGCCTGCCGCCAGGCCAAGGACGAAGCCAAGGCAAAGAAGAAGAAATTCGAAGATCTGCAGGCCGACGAGGGCGCCCGAAAGAAAGCCCTGGACGACGCCGTCGCTCTGCGTGATGCCGCCGACAGTGAGAAGACCGCCCTCGAGCCGAAAGCCAAGGACCTGGCCACCGACGCCGAGGCCAAGAAACTACTCCGCGATGAGGCCGTCGCGGAGGCCAAGAAACTGAACGACCTGCAAAAGGATTTGGAAGCCGAAATCGCGCGTGCGCAGCGTGTCTCCCAGCGCCCCATCATCCAGCCCCAGTTGCCCATGGCGCCGGGCGCTTCGAAGTCATTCAATCCAACACATACGTTCACTGGCGAGTTGAACAATGCCGATCCGCCGCAACTGGCGGGTGCCCACCACGCCACGCTCTACAAAAACGCCAACACCACGTTTACGCCCACTGGTGTCCCCGGCCGTCACGGCGTCTACAACGCCACCGTGCAGCGCGGCGTCAGGACAAAGACCTCCAGCATGTGGCCCGATGCCTGGGACGAGGAAGACATCCAGCGTGCCGTCAATGCCTCCCTACACAATGCGGCGTTTGGCGGGGGCTACAACACCTTCGGCTATGCCTATATCAACGGATCGCGAATGCGGGTGAACGCCCAGCAACCCGGCCCGGGCTCGGCGTATGATTTCCAGTCCGTCTATCCCCAGTATCAGAACCCCTAAGTTGGACGCCCGCCGGGCGCCCATCTACTCAATTCAAAGATCTACACAAGGCGCACCCGAAGATGCCGCCGCCACCAGCGTCGCCGCCTGGGCGTCCAGCCCTACCTCTGGTGGAAACGTCGATGGCTCCGGCGGCGCATACCGCGGCGAAGCCACACCGGCCGATGACGCCCGCGGCTTGCGTAGTTCAATCGGGAACGGCGCCCCGTCATTGCCGAAGTCGCGTTCGGTGTACACGGTGGATTGTCCACGCCGGTCCGGCAGCGCCTGCAGCGTCCGCTCCCTGGCATGCGCATGCACCCGCCCGCTCCACAACTGATCCGCCAACTGGTCCAGCACCACATCATCCGGATAGCGGTACACCTCCGGACCCGTCGCTCCGTGCCACAGAAACCGCCGCACCTGCGCCAGCTTCATCGCATCGGCATGATACACGCCCAGCCAGTTCCGCAGCGAATGCCGGT
>JAEUQF010000441.1 GCA_016789745.1 Bryobacterales bacterium | reverse complement strand
ATGGCAGCCGGCGCACCACTTACTGGGCTGTGTAGAGCCCTGGACATCCTGCATGCGTTCGATGGAGGCGCGGTAGAACTGGTTGTTGAAGCTGGCGAAGTGATGGACGCTGCTCTTCCACTGCTGGTAGATGTCCTTGTGACAGGTGCCGCATTGTTCGGAATCGAGGAAGTAATCGGAGGGAATGAGGTCGACGTTGGTCTTGATGGAGGAGGGCCAGAAGCGGCCTTTGGGGCCGTCGCCTTCTTCTTCCATGGAGACGGGCGTACGGGCGGGGTTGGTGATTTTCTGGCTTGGTGGCGGGATGAGGAAGGCGGCGCCCATGGCGGCGAGGGTGAGGCCGAGGGCGCGGTCGCGCTTCTGGAGCGCCAGCGCGGCGACGCCCGCGGAGGCAAGGGCGATGTGGGCGTAGAGCCAGGGCTTGTGGTCGCGGGTGTTGCCTTGTTTGGCAAGGTAGAGGGCCGGGAGCGAACTCGCCAGGAGAATGTAGGCGGCGAGGCTACGGTTCTTGAGGAGGAGTCCGATGAGGAGGATGCCCGCGGCAAGGTGTGCCAGGACTTGGACCGCATAGAAGATGGTCGCGCTGGGAGCGGCCACCAGGTAGGCGGCGTTAACGATCAGGAACAACAGGACGTACTTCATGGTGCAACCTGCAAGGGCCGGACAAAACGTAGAGCTGGTCTCTTATTGTAGTTGCGTTGCCAGGATTGGTGGGCTGGTGAGTTGGGGAAAGCTTCGGTATCGGGGTAGGGGTAGCGGGACATTTTGTGAAACGGCAGTGGGGTGACGGATTGCGAATAGGCGGTGTTGGGGTCACTGTCCTTGGCCCAGCCGTCGAAGTAGAGCAGGAAGTCGCGGGTGTGGCCGGGGAGTGGTGGAGGGAGGGCTTTGTAGCGGAGGCGGATTTCGTCCCCGGAGCCGAGGATCGCGTACTGGTCGTCGACGTTGGCAAGGAGCGGGCGGATGTCGCCGTACTTGGTGTAGAGCCCGGGGGTTGGATTCCAAGGGGCTTCGGGGAGTTGCTGGTGATAGAGGAAGGTTTCGGGTTGTTGCCGGGTGGGATGGATGATGGGGGTGGAGAATCCGTGGTAGTCGAGGTGGGCCTGGGTGGTGGGGAGAGTGGTGAGCCTCGCCTGCGGCGGGATTTGATCGGACAGGAAGATTTCGTCCCAGTAGATGCAGAGGTTGGTGACGATGCGGAGGTCGCGGGAGGCGGAGAGCCACTTGCCGGTGAGGTCGACCGCTATGGTCTTGGTTTTGCCGGAGGGGAGGCCGAGATCTTCGATGACGGTTTGCCATTGGCCTTTGGCGTTTCGCATCTGGAGGTAGGGAGGCGTGAGGGCGCGGTCGGGGATCTGGGAGAACTGGCGGAAGGTGCTGCCGTCGGCCCAGTCTACCCAGCCAGTGAGGACGAGGAGATTTGGGTTAGCGGAGGTGGCCGGGAAGACAAGGTCCAGGGCGTGGGTCTCGGCGGTGTTTTGTGGGGTGCGTTGGGCCGGGCCGGCGTAGGTGCCGTCGACCTTTTGGAGTGCGGGCGCGTTCACCGGGCGAAGCCGGGCTTGCGTGCCGTAGAGTTTGAAGCCGGGATAAGGGGGCGACTTCCACTTGTCGTTGTGGAAGATGTCGATTTTGGCGGGGTGATCGACAGCGATGAGCTTGAGTTGATCGAGATAGGTGACTTCGCCCAGCTCCTCGGTGACGCGGATTTCGTAGTGGCCGTCCTTGGGTTGCAGGACTTTGCCGGGAATGAAGACGTACTCGTCGTGATCGGTGGGGAAATACTCCCCCTCGCCGGAACTGGCGCCGAGCGGAGCTACGCCCAGCGCGTCGGTGAGAAAGGTGAACTGGCGGCCGTCCCACGTATAGATCATGGGGCAGGAGCCGGAGAGGCGCGGGGCTTCTTTGACTTCGATGTAGCGGCCGGGGAGTTGCTTGGCCTCATTCTGGATCATGCCGTTGGGCCAGGTAATGCGGACGGTGTCGATCTGTTCGGCGTTCCGCAAGCCGAACAGCAGCGGCACGCCGCGGTAGATCTGCTTCTGGTAGTGGCGGCCGGCGCGCACTTCGACTTCGGAGTGAAGCGGGACCTTGATGTTCTTGGTCCCTAGCAGGCGGATGCCGAGATAGCGGTTCTTGAGCGTCGTGGCGTTCGTTAGCAGTTCCAGGCCGTCTTTGGTTTGGCGAATGTAGTCCTGGCGGCCATCATTATCGAAGTCGGCGGCGGAGAGCAGGTCGAGGAACTCGCAGGGTTCCGCGACGCCGTTGTTGGCGAAGTCGCAGAAGACGGGCGGGGCGGACTTGTCGGTGACGGGCTGTTCCTGCCATTGGCTTCGCTTGTTCGCGAGCAGGTGGAGGCCGCCGGCCTTGGATTGGAAGGCAAGGTCGAGGGTGCTGTCGTTATTGAAGTCGGCAAAGGCGAGCTTGGTGGCACCGGCGGGGACTTCAGGAACCGGAATGGCTTCGTATTTTCCGGCGAGGCGGTCGCGGTAGAGGACGGCTTCGTGCTCGTTGTAGGTGACGAGGATGTCGTGGTTCTTGGTGTCGGGGATGAGGCGGAAGACGGCGGCGTCGATGGGCGTGCCGGGAGAGAAGGGGAAATCGGCGGTGGCGTCGGCAAAGCCGGCCTCGCCCTGGTTGCGGAGAAAGACGGACTTGCCGCCGAACAGGAGGATGTCGAGGTCGTAATCATGATCGACATCGACGAAGACGGCTTTCGTGAAGGCGCCCTGGGCAAGCGGCGTGACTTTGCCTTTGTCGTGCAAGGCCGCGCCGTCCTTGGTGAGGGCGAGGAGTTCGGGAGTGCCGTCATTATTGGTGTCGCCGGTCGCGAAGCCGTGGCCGCTGGGGGCATTGGCTTCGTTCATGCCCGCAAGGTAGACGACCGCGTCGCCGCTGGGGCTCCAGACGAGGAGGTCGGGCTTGTCGTCGGCATCCAGATTAACGAGCAGGGAGCCGGCAACGGGGAAACGCGTGCTGAGCTTGCGCGTTTGGAACTGCATCGGGTTGGGCCGCTCGAGCGGCGCGGCGGGGGGCGCGTCGATGGGGTCGTAGACTTCAGCGTAGTCGTTCCACTCCATGTCTTCGCCGACGCCGGACGCTTCGGCGGCCTTCTTCAACTGCTGGAAGGCGGCGAGTTCCTTGGCGGCCTGATCGCGCTGGCCGCTGAGACGGTAGGCGTTGTAGAGCTGGAAGTGCGGCGCGGCAAGGCTGGGCGCAAGCTGCGCGGCGAGGCGGAACTTTTCCTGCGCGTCGGGCAGGCGGCCCTGGAGTTTGTATAAGACGCCGAGGTTGTAGTGCGAGACGGCGTCGTTGGGCACCAGTTGCACCATGCGCTCAAACTGCTCGATGGACTTTTCGGTTTCGCCGGCTTTCTTGTAGGCGATGCCGAGGTTGAACCAGGTGTGCGGGAGCGACGGGTCCTTGGCTTGCACCTGCCGGAGTTGGGCGAGGCCTTCGTCGGTCTTGCCGGCACGGAGCAGAGCGAGGCCGTAGTTGAGGCGTTCGCGC
>JAEUQF010000412.1 GCA_016789745.1 Bryobacterales bacterium | reverse complement strand
GGCCAGAGGGTGGCGAAGTTGACGCCACCGTTAAGCGGCACGACGGTCACGTTGACGACATAGGCCTTTGCGGTGGCCGGTACCTGGCAGACGTTTGACTGCGATGGAACCATGGTGCGCGTTTCTGCCGCGTTCAGACCGGGTGGGCCGAAGGCTCCGGTGCGCCCTTCGTAGTTGTAGAGGGCACGAGTCTCCATAAGGCGGCACGGCGTCAGCGGGACGAAGCGGAGCCCGGATCCGGCCATTGCCGTGAAGTTGACGGTGCGGTTCGCGGAGAGTCCGGTCAGGGTGGTCGCGCCCGGGGCAAAGTAATATGCGGCTGGAGACGGGGTGACCGTGTAAGTGCCGCCGGCCGGAACATTGGTGAATACGTAGTTACCGGATGAGTCAGTTATGGCAGTGTAAGTGCCCCAACCGGTGATATTGACGACGACGCCACTAACGCCGGACGCACCTGCGGTGATGCGCCCCGAAATGGTGTAAGTGGCGGCGCCGGAGGTGAACACGGCAGTGGCCGAGCGGGGGGCGCTGATGATCAGGGTTTGCGGATTGGCCGAACCGGTGAGATCGCCAGTCCAGTTGCTGAAGCCATAGCCGGGATTAGGCTGGGCGGTGAGTTGGACGGCGGTGCCGGCATCGTAGAAGCCATCGGAGGCCGGCGGGCTTGCTGAGACGCGACCGCCGGCCGAAGGAGACGTGGCGAGGGTGAGGGCATACTGTGACGTGAGGTTCGCCACGAAGGTGGTGGCGCTGGCGGGTGCCATGATCTGGTGTGTCTGCGCGCCGCCGTCGGACCACGATTGGAAGGCATAGCGTGTGGTTCCCGCGATTTGAGGGGAGGGCGCTGCCAGCGTATGCGGCGTCCCGGCAGTCCACTGGAAGGTGGCGGGGGCGGTGAGGGTTACGCCGTCGACCGCAACACTGCGTCCGGCGGGAATCGTCGTAACGGTAGTGGTGACGCAACCGGCGGCCCCGGGGGAGGTGTTGGCAAAGATGGCCATCACACCAGGTCCGGTGTCTGGCCTGGAAATGGCGGCCAGGTCGGGCTGGCAGTTGGCATCGAAGTCGCCCACGGCCGCGTCGATCACGTCATAGCCGGCCTCATAGGGCACTCCGTCGGCAAAGGTTCCGTCGCCCTTGCCGCGCAGCACGCTGACGGCCTTATCACCCTGGGTGTGAACGGCAACGAGGTCCCATTTGCCGTCGGCGTCGAAGTCGGCCACCACCAGGGCGCGCGCCTGCGCGTACAACGGCGACAACAGCGGAGTTTGGAAGGTGCCATCGCCTCTGCCCAGGAGCACGGCAACGTTCGCCAGGTCAGTGCCCGCGGTGGCTGCCAGCAGATCGGGCTTGCCGTCTTTGTTGATGTCCCGTACCAGGACCACTCCGGGATTCTGTTGCACCGTGTAAGCCACCGGCGCGAGAAAGGTGCCATCGCCGCGGCCCAGGCTGACCGTCACAGAACCACTGGTGGGCGTTTCGCTCGAAGGGCGATAGCCGTAGTTGGCCGCAATGAGGTCCAACTTGTTGTCGGCGTTGACATCGGCCAGAGCGAGCGACACCGTGTTCAATCCCGTGGGCACCTGCACTGCGGTGTGGAAACCGGAGGGTGACCGTGACGTCAGCGTCAGTGCATAGGAAGGTGCGCCGCTCGTGGAGCGGCGGTTGCCGAGCGCGAGCGCGACGTCGGCACGGCTGTCACCGCTCAGGTCGCCCAGAGCCAACCGGGCAGTGAAGAAGCCGCTCGACGCATAGGTGTACTGTTGCTGCGTCTGGAACGTACCGTTTCCGTTGCCAAGCCAAACTACCAGGCTGCGGCTGCCATTGGCGGCGGCAAGGTCCAATTTGCCGTCGGCGTTCAGGTCCGCGGCGGCGACACTGTCATACGAGCCGCCCCCGGGCAGTTCCACGGGGGTCTGGAAGCCGCCGCCCGGGCGTCCGGCGAAGACCTGCACGCCGATGTCACCACTGAGGTTTGGCGCGACTACCAGGTCCAACCAGCCATCGCCGTTGAAGTCCGCTGAAGCCAGGGAACCGGGATAGCGGGTGGTAGCCTCCAGGGGCGCCGCCCACAAGGTGCCGTCGCCTTTTCCATAGAGGACGCTGACGAAGGTCGGGTTGGTATAGAGGGCATCCGGATGGCCGTTGCCGAGGACGACATCGACGGCGCCGTCGTCATTGAAGTCTGTCAGGAAGATGCCCGGGGCGAAGACACCGGAGGAGACCTGGGTGCCTGCGGCATAGCGGCGGTGGATGGGGAAACTGCCGTCGCCGCCGTTGAGAAGCAGAGACAGGGATCCGTCCTGGTTGAGGATGGCTAGATCGAGTTTGGCATCGCGGTTGAGATCGCCTGGGGCGAGGAACCCACCCCAGGTTGGCAGGGCGTAGCCGGTTCTCGTGGCCCCCGGCAGGAACGTGCCGTCCCCATTGCCGCGGAACAGGATGAGCCCCAGGCTTTTACAGAAGACGATGACGTCGCCGTGGTTGTCGCCATCGAAGTCGCCTGCGGCCAGAGTGGAGGGTGTGGTCCAAGAGCGCAGGCCGGGGATGGGATAGCTCTGCGGGGCGCGCAGGGTGCCGTCGGCGTTCGCCAACAGAACCAGCAGCACCTGGGTGGTTGGCGTACTGCTGCTGCCTTCCATGAGGACGGCCACATCGGGCCGGTTGTCGCGGTTGAAATCGTATACCACCATCGCGGCCGGATACTCGGCCAATTGATAGCTGACGGCAGTGCGCAGGGTGCCGTCGCCGTTGCCCAGGAAAACGTGCAGGCGCCCGGTGGTGGCGTTGGATGGGGAGGGGGTGCCACCGGCTTTGTCCAATACGACGACGTCCCGGCGGCCGTCGCCGTTGAAGTCGGCGGTGGCGACGGACTTTGGGGTGCTGGAGGGCAGCGGGTAGTCGGTTTTGTTGAGGAAGAGGGCTTCGGCGGCACCGTTGGTGATGGTGATGCCCCGATCGCTGGACAGGATGCCGGAGTATGGGATGGAAGCGGACAGGCGCGCAACGGTGAACTCCATAGCCGGCGTTCCTGGAAAGTCGGCGAGCAGGGTGGGGTGCGGCACGAGCGCCGGGACAGGCAGGCCGGAGGCAGAGGCCAGCAGATCCTGGACGTTGGGGATGGAGCGCACATAGCGCATGCTGCTGGCTGTCTTCAGGAAGCGGGTCAGCGTAAGGGAGCCATTCGTCTGGCGGAAGATGCCGCCGATATAGGCCACCACCGAGGTCTGCTCGTTGCTGAAGGAGACCAGGCGCAGCGTGGAGCCCTGTAGGAAGCGGATCCCGGTGGTCTGCGGCGCACGCTGAACAACACTGGATTGGCGCGGGGTGAAGGGAATATTTTTGGAGCGGTCCGAGCAGTAGGGATCGTGAAACGGTTCAGACTCGTCGCGGGAGTACCCTCCCGGATCGTATTCGCAATGGCAGCCATACCATCCTTCGGCATAGCGTAGGATGCACTGTGCCTCGTTGGCCGACAATCCGGACCGGCACTCCTTTCCATCCTGCTCACACACAGCGGCCTGCTCATATCTTTGCGCCTGTTGGGGTGTGCTGTTGAAGGCACTGCAGCCGGCAAACAGCAGCGCGGCTGCGACAGACGACGCCACATAAAATCCGATTTCATGCTTTATGGACAGCGGACCAAAGCGCATAAGGACCTCCGCAACGCTCCTCGACGAGCGCCACGGGGGCGGTTGCCCGATTGGGCCCAGAACCAGCCGGACACCCGCAGCCCCGGGGATGGGCTACGGGAGCGTGCCGTTGTTCTCAGTCGGGAGAAGGTTACTCCCTATCGGTGTGGATGTAAAGCGCTATTTCTTGCCACGAAATCGGCTCCGGGGGGCTAACCGCGCAGGAACGCGCCAGTCTAACGCCCCAGAAAGGAACAGCATGTATTTCATCGTTCTCGTTCTCCTGTTAACTGGCGCCGCGCAGGCCCAACCGCCGGCGCCCCCCCAACCGCCTCAACCGCCACAACCACCGATCCTGGGCAAACACTGGGGCGGGGGCAAATTGTCTCCCGAAGACGACCTGAAAATGACCGCCGCCCGCAGCCTTATGGAGAGCACGCCAGACCGTGCGATTCCGCTGGTCGAGAAGCTTCTTGCGCGCACGGATTCGCCGGGCGTGCAGCACCAGGCTCTGGACATCCTGACCAACAGCCAGCACCCGAAAGCCCGTGAGATCACCACCCGCGCGGCGAAGGGCGAGTTTGGCCGCGACCTGCAAATCCGCGCCCTGCGCCGTCTCGGTGGCGAGTCCACCCCGGAGAACCTGCAGTTGCTTGAGTCGACCTATAAGTCCGCCACCGACCCTGCCGTGAAATCCGCTGTTCTCAGCGCCTACATGGCGGCCGGTGATGCCCAGCGCCTGATCGCGATCGCAAAGTCCGACAGCAACACCGACCTGCGCCGGCGGGCCGTTCAGTATCTCTCGCACATGAAGAACCCGGAAGCCACCAACTACCTGGTGGAGTTGCTGAAGTGAGAGTCGTGCTGCTTGCCCTGCTCACCGTAAGCGGTGGGCTGGGCGCCACCATAGAAGACGCCATCGTCAGGCAAGCCGGGCCGGCGTGGATCGGCTACACCGTTCCCACCATCCCAGGTGACAGGAAGCATTGCGATGTAGGCCGGGTCTCCGGCCCTGTCAGACTCGAAGGCCCCACGCACGTCAACATCCTGTTCCGCGTCGTTCAGGCGGCGGTCACGAAGATCCGTGTCTATGCTGTTGATTGCGAACTCGACGCGGGCGGTCTTCCGTTGACGATGCTGCCGAACGTCAGCCCGGCGGAAAGCGTCGCCTATCTGCGGAAACTGGCTGAGACGCACGGCGACCCGGCTATCCACGCCATCGCCATGCATGCTGCGCAGGAAGCCTCCGCCGCGCTCGAACATTTCGCAGCCGCCACGCAGCCCACCGCCGTTCGCAAGAAGGCACTGTTCTGGCTGGCGAACTCCCGGGGCAAGCTGGGCTATGCGCTGGTCAGCCGCGTCCTGCGCGAAGATGCGAACGACAAGATCCGGGAGCACGCCATCTTCGCCCTCACACTCAGCCACGAGCCGCAGGCCATCGCCGATATCATCCGAGCCGCGAAAGAAGACAAGAACGCGCATGTGCGCGGACAGGCACTGTTCTGGCTGGCGCAGAAGGCTGCCAGGCAGGCCATCGGCCCTATCAACGAAGCCCTCGATCGCGATCCGGAAACCGAAGTCAAGAAGAAGGCCGTCTTCGCGCTAACGCAACTTCCCGACGGCGGCGTACCCAACCTGATCCAGGTGGCACGCACCAACGCCAACTCCGCCGTTCGCAAGCAGGCGTTATTCTGGCTCGGCCAGTCGCGGGATCCGCGGGCGCTTCGCTACCTGGAGGAAATCCTGGCGCGGCCTAACTTAAACTAAAAAATGTGCTTCTTTGGCTCGCGTCCCTCCTGCTGGCGCCCACTCTCGTCACGCCGCAGGAGTACAAACTCCGGCGGGCCAATCTCCGCGGCGCCCTTCCGGACTCCGCCGTTATCCTTTTCGCCGCCCCCGACACCAGCCGTGATCCACGCAGTGCCATGCTGCCGGATCCGAACTTCTACTACCTGACGGGCTGGTCCCAGCCGGGGGCGGTACTCCTTCTGACATCCGATGCTGAGATCCTTTTCCTGCCGCCGCATGATGAACAGGTGGAGGTGGCCGAGGGCCGGCGCGTTGCCGCCGATGACCCGGATGCCGGGCGGCTTACGGGTTTTGGCGAAGTGCGCAGCACGGATGTCTGGGAGGCCGAACTGCGGCGGCTCGCGGCCAGCGTCAGCCGGGTCTACGCACTGAAACAGGACCCGCGATTCGAGGCTGTACGCCGCACACTCCCCGGTTTGGAAATCGCCGATGCCGCCCATTCGCTGGCCCGGCTGCGGATGGTGAAGTCCGACACGGAAGTCGCGCTCATCCAGCACAGCATCGCAGTCAGCATCGAGGCGCACCGTGCCGCGGCGCGGCGCATCCGGCCGGGTGTTGCCGAATACCAGATCGCGGCGGCGTTCACGGGCAGTCTGCTCGACCAGGGCTGCGAACGGCCGGCGTATCGGACAGTGGTTGGCTCCGGCCCTAACGGCGTAGTGCTGCATTACTCGACGCTGCGGCGGCGCATGGATCGCGGGGAGACGGTGGTGATTGATGCCGGGGCGGAATGCGCGGGCTATGCGGCTGACATCACGCGCACCTACCCGGTAGAGGGCCGCTTTACGCCGCGGCAGCGCGAACTCTACAATCTGGTGCTTGGGGCGCAGAAGGCTGCCATCGCCGCCGTTAAGCCCGGCGAATCGCTGGGACCGAAAGGCGCTCCGACGAAGGCCGCCAAGCAGTACCTGGACGCACATGGCAAGCCGGTCGACGGCAAGCCGCTGAGCCACTACTTCGTCCACGGCATCGGGCATCATGTGGGGCTGGAGGTGCATGATGCTTTCGTGCCGACTGAGCCGCTGGCGGCGGGGAACGTCATCACGATCGAGCCCGGCATCTACTTGCCAGGGGAACAGATCGGCATCCGCATCGAAGACATGGTGCTGGTGACCGAATCGGGGGCCAAGGTGCTCACCGCCGACCTGCCGCGCGATCTGGCGCAGATGGAGAAGGCGGTGGCGCGGTGAAGCGTTTTTTCCGGCAGTACCCGATGATTCCGTATTTCCTGATCGCGGCACTGTGCCTTGTGGTGGCGATGGTGGTGGGGTGGAGCCCGCTGGCGACGCAGATCGACAACTATCATTACGACTGGACGATGCGCCTGTACTCGCCATCAGAGGGCGCCAAGGAAGCCGTGTTGCTGGAGTTCGATGACCTTACTTTAATGCGTCACGGCGGCATTGTCGGCATGCGGCGCACGCTGGCGCAGGCGCTGGCCAGACTCAGCGCAGTGAAGCCGAAGGCGGTAGCGGTCGATATCATCCTGGCCGACCCTGGCCGCGAGGAAGACGATCAACTGTTGGCAGCGGCGTTCGCCCGCACGCCTGACCTGGTGCTGGGCGCGGATCTGATTCCGAACGCCGATCAATGGGAGCAGCCCATCGCGGTGTTCCGGCCGTATGCAAGAGGCATCGGCCATGTGCATGCGGAGACCGATCGGTATGACGGTGTGAGCCGCCAGGTGCAACTGGAGAAGGTGGGCGCGCAGATACGACATTGGGCGCTGGCGCTGGAGGCACTGCGGGTAGCTCGCGGAGTGGACCGCATTGTGGAGACGCCGCGCGATCTGGAACTCGGCGAATTCATCCTGCCGATTCCGAAGCGGGGCGAGCAGGGCCGGTTGGTCTATATAAGGTACCGGCGTGAGGCGATTCCGCGTTTGCCCATTCGGGAACTGCTGGAGAACCCGGAAGCGGCCAAGCGGCTGGATGGCAAGGTGGTGTTCGTAGGGGTGACGTCGCAATCGCAGGTGCGCGACCGGTTGGTGACACCGTACTCGGCGGCTCGGTTGGTGCCGGGGGTGGAGATCCACGCCCACATCTATGAGACCTTGGCGCAGGAGGAGATCCTGCAGCCGGCGTCGAACGTTAGCGTCGTATTGGCGGCGGTGGTGCTGGCGGCCGCTACGGCGCTGATCTTCTCCTTTCTGACTGGGTGGCAGGCGTATGCGTTGGGAGGGGTGCAGATCCTGTGGGCGCACGCGCTGCCGCATACGTTGTTCGGGTCGGGGGTGATCTTTCCGTTGCTGGCGCCGGCGGGTACGGCCTGGCTGGCGGTGATCGGCTGCTCGGCGTGGATGTACTTCGTGGTGCGCCGCCAGCTGACGGAGACCGAAGCCGATCGCAGCCGTTATCAGCAGGCCATCCGCTTTGTATCGCACGAGATGAAGTCGCCGCTGACGGCGATACAGGGATCGAGCGAATTGATGAGCCGCTATAACCTCAACGAGGATAAGCGCAAGCAGATGGCGCAGATGATCAATTCCGAGTCCAAGAGGATGGCGCGCATGATTCAGACGTATCTGGACGTGGAGCGGTTGTCGGCCGGGCAGATGGAGTTGAAGAAGGAGCAGTTCGATGCTGCTGAGCTGACGCGGGTTTGCGTGGAGCGGGCCGCGCCGCTGGCCGAGAAGAAGCATATCGCGATCGATGTGGGGGAACTGGTAGCGGAGCCCCTGGTAGGCGATCGCGAACTGATGGAGTACGCTGTATATAATCTCCTAACGAACGCCGTGAAGTATTCGCCGGCTGAGACGCGCATTGCAGTAGAGGCGCGCCGCAAGGGCGAACTTGTGTGTGTGTCGGTGCGTGACCAGGGGATGGGGATGGATGAGAAGGAGCTGCAGCAGATCGGCACGAAGTTTTTCCGAACGCGCCGGGCCGAGCAGAGTGGTGAGATGGGCACGGGAATTGGGCTTTCGATTGTGAACGAGATCGTGCATCACCATGGGGGAAAGATGGACGTCACGAGCGCCCCTGGGAAAGGCTCGTGCTTTACGATCATGGTGCCGGCGGCGATGCGTCAGCCGGCGTGATCAGAGGGAAACAGCAGATTGCGCAGGATATTGATAGTCGAGGATGATCCGTCGGTTCGCGAGACACTGATCACGTTTCTGCAGGACTGCGAGGGATATAACGTCGACACGGCCGCCTCCACGTCGGAGGCTTTCAAGAAGCTGGCGGCCGAGTCTTACCCGATCGTGATCAGCGATGTTTATTTGGACGAGCGCACGGGGCTGGACATATTGAAGGCAGCCAAGTCGGCCAACCCGGATTGTTCGGTGATTCTGATGAGCGGGCGGGGTTCGATGGAGACGGTGATGGAGGCCACGCGGCGGGGCGCCTTCGATTATGTGGCGAAGCCGTTTGAGTTGGATCAGATGCTGGAGGTGGTGAAGCGGGCAGAGGCCGCGGCACTGCCTAGCGACGATCGGGAAACCGATATCGACGATCTCCCGGAGACCGAAATGATCGGCAGTTCGCCGGCGATGATCGAGGTATATAAGCGCATCAGCAAGGCGGCACCGAGTGAGGCAACGGTGCTGATTCAGGGCGAGACCGGTACCGGCAAAGAGATGGTGGCGCGGATGATTCATAACAACTCGAATCGCACGCAGCAGCCGTTTGTGCCGGTGGATTGCGCATCGATCACGGCGTCGTTGTTGGAGTCGGAGTTGTTCGGAGCGTTGCGCGGGTCGTATACGGGTGCGGATCGGGACCGCGTGGGCGCGTTTGAGGCGGCGAACAACGGCACGGTGTTTCTGGATGAAGTGGGCGAGATCGACCACGGTTTCCAGTTGCGGTTATTGCGATTTTTGCAGGAGAAGGAGATTCGCCCGATTGGTTCGCCGCGGGCCAAGCGCGTGGATGTGCGGGTGATCGCGGCGACGAATCGCGATCTGGCGAAGCTGGTAGAGCAGAGTAAGTTTCGGGAAGACCTGTTTTTTCGTTTGAACGTGGTGCCGATTCATCTACCGCCGCTGCGGGAGCGGCGTGGGGACATCCCGCTTCTGGCGCACTTCTTTATCAAGCGATCGGCGGAGCGGTATGGCCGGGATGCGAAGCTGACGGAGTCCGGACTACGGGCACTGCGGGAATACACGTGGCCGGGGAATGTGCGGCAGCTGCAGCACATGATTGAACGGCTGTCGATTCTGGCGCCGCAGCATCGGATTGATGAGGAAGCCGTGCTGGACGCGATTCAGTCGATGTCGTCAAAGGAGGCGGGCGGGGAAACGCTGGCCGATACCGAGGCTGAGCAGATCCGTAAGGTGCTGGCGGCGACGGGTGGGAACAAGAGCCGGGCCGCGAAGTTACTGGGGATTGAGCGCAAGACGCTGTATCGGAAGTTGGAGCGGATGGGGATTACCTAGTCGAGGCTGGCTTCGAGGGACTTGGCGACGACTGCCTGGTTGATCCAGCGTTCCAGGGTTTCGAGCGAGGCGCTGGATATCCGTGCTTCGATGTGGCTTGGGAGGAGACCGAAGCGGCGGGTCAGGATCATGGCGAGAGCGCGGCGTTCGCCCTCTGCACGACCTTCTGCACGACCTTCTGCACGGCCTTCGGCACGACCCTCTGCGAGTCCTTTGGCGAGCCCTTCGGTTCGGGCCTCATCTTCGATCTCCTGCCACATCGGGGAGTCGCGTAGGATTTCTTTGGTCAGGAACATCGATCCAATCCTCTCCAGAAAGCTGCTTCTACTACCATAGCGAAGTGCTCCGAGCAGTGCCATGTGCATTTCGAGGCTCTCGCGGCCGCTGGCACGGATGCGGCGGGCGGCTTCGCGCTGCTCGTCGGGGGTGGCGTCCATGAGCGCGGTCCACGGATAGAGCGCGACGCTGTTGTCGGCGAGGACCTCCGCGGCCGGCCTCTCCCATAGCCGGACAATGCGCACGTTCAGGTGCTGGGTCAGGTCTTCGAGGTCGTTGACCACGTGGGGATTAATGGCTTCCGGCGTGCCTTTTCTTTGAAAGAGCACGAGGTGCGTGCGGATGGGGAGGCGGTACTTGCGGCCGATGCCGACGGCGTAGTCCAACTGCGCCTCTCCCCAATCGGAACGATAATAGGTGAGCGCCTCGAAGTGGAGAATGAAGATTCGGCCGGGCATCTGCACGCGGTAGATCTGGTCGACGTGCTGGCGTTCGAGGTTCAGTTCGCGGTCGAGGGTTTCGATCTGGGCTTCGGGGGGCAGGGGAATGCCTGCGACGCGGGTGATGGCACCGCGCGGATCTTCGTCCGCCAGGAGTTTGTAGGTGCGGTCAAAAGGGAAAGCCATCCTGCTGACAAAGTAGTTGGTGGAGAGAAGGGATCCTCTCTGCGATTACCATGGTTTATGCCCAGTTACCGGTATCGGCTGGTTGACGTGTTCACGAAGAATCCGCTGGAAGGCAACGGACTGGCCGTTTTCCTGAATGCGGACTCGCTGGATGCGGCGACGATGCAGAAGATCGCCCGCGAGATGAATCTGGCGGAGACGACCTTCGTCCAACGGCCCACGCGGCGGGATTGCGTGGCGAACGTGCGCATCTTCACGCCAATGGAAGAGATGCTGTTCGCGGGTCATCCAACGCTGGGGACGGCGTTTGTACTGCTGCAGGAGCGCGTGATTCCGTGGGGCGTGCGGCAGTTCCAGTTGGAAGAGAAAGTGGGGGCGGTGCCGGTTCGGGTGGAACCGGGGGATCGGCCGAAGGTTTGGTTGACCACGCCGCCGATCGCGGGTGGGCGCACGTTTGATCCGCAGGCTTGTGTGCGGGCGCTGGGGGTGGATATTGGGGATTTGCTGGGGCCGATGCCGCAGTTGTTGAGTGCGGGGAATCCGAATCTGTTTATTGCGTTGCGGAGTAGGGAGGCGGTGGACCGGGCGAGTCTGGATGTGGCGAGTTTGCGCGGGCTGAAGCAACCGGGGGATCCGCTGTTCTGCGTCTTCGTCTTTGCGCCGACGCCGGAGGGGGCGTATTCGCGGATGTTCGCGCCGGACCATGGGATTGCGGAGGATCCCGCGACAGGCAGTGCGACTGGCCCACTGGCGGCTTACATGCAGCAGCACCATATCGCGCCCGGGGCGGAGTTTGTGAGTGAGCAGGGTGTGAAGATGGGGCGGCCGAGTTATCTGCATGTGAAGGTGGGGGAGAGTGGAGTGGAGGTGGGGGGCTATGTCACACCGGTGGCGAAGGCCGTGATGACGCTGTAATCTCGGAGTAGGCATATATGCACCTGCCCATGCCATTGCTGCCTCTCGACGCCCCGGTGAAGCTTTCTCTCCGGCCGGATCAGAAGCTGGATGCCGATGCCTTTTACGACTTCTGCGTCGCCAATCCGGACATCCGGATGGAACTTACCGCCGAGGGAGAGATTATCGTCATGCCACCAGCCGGCATGGAATCAGACCACCAATCGTTGCAGGCGGGGAGTAAGCTCCAACAGTATGCCGACCGTGATGGCCGGGGTGTCGCTTCGGGCTCGAGCGCCGGCTTCACCCTCCCCAGCGGCGCTGTCCGTTCGCCGGATGCGGCGTGGACGTCCAAGGTGAGACTACGAGCGGTCGCTTACTCGCAGCGGCGGCGCTTCCCGCGGGTGGTTCCGGAGTTTGTAGTCGAGGTAATGTCTCCCAGCGACACTCTGACCGAAGCTCAGGCGAAGATGCAGGAGTGGATGGCGGCAGGGGTGGAACTGGGGTGGTTGATTGATGGCGATGCGCGGACGGTGGTGATTTACCGGGCGGGGCAGGAGCCGGAGACTCGGACGGGGATTGAGGAGATTGCGGGCGAAGGGCCGGTGGCGGGTTTCGTGTTGCAGTTAGAGTCGCTGTGGGCGGGGCTGGAAGACACTACAGAATAAAACGCAGCCCGAACTGGAAGATACGCCCGTCATTGAGGGTGTTGGTGATTTTGCCGAAGACGCTGGCGTTGAGGTTGCGATTTGGTTCATCGAACTGCGGCGTGTTACTCAGATTGAAGGCTTCGGCGCGAAACAGGACAATGCGTTCGGCGGCGCCGGGGATGCGCCAGCGCTTGGACACGCCGCCATTCCAGTTACCGATGCGGGCGCGGCGGAAGGTGCCTTTGCCGAGGTTGCCGCGGCGATCGCCGGGTACGATAAAGCCGAACTTATCGCGGCTGAGTATCTTGCCGGCTATGTCGGGGTGGGAGATGGTGGCGCCTAAGATAGACGGATCGAGTAGGTTGGGGCGGTCACTGGGGCCGCCGTCGACGTTACCGAAGCCGGGGGCATCGCTGCCGACATACAACGTAGCCGGAGTGCCGGATTTCCAGAGCATGCTGTGGTTCCACTGCCAGTCATTGGCGAGGAGGCGGATCCAGCGGTGGGAGGTGCGGAGTTTGGGGAAATCCCAGGCCTGGTAGACGATGAGGGCGTGGGGCGAGTCGAAGTTGCTGAGGCCGCGGCGGTCGAGGAGCGACTCGTATTGGGCTTGGGCGCGGCCGCGGGCGATGTCGCGGTTGGCGGCCGTGGTGGTGTAGTCGGAGCCTTCGTCGATGGCTTTGGAGAAGGTGTAGTTGAAGCCGGCGGTGATGCCGCGCCAGCGGGGCATGTCGAAGGCGACCTGGGCGCCATCGAGGTAGGCGAGGCCGGCGTTGAGGACATACCTCACGTCATAAAAGCGGGGATCGGGACGGCGGGCGTCGACGGTGGCTGTGGTGAGGGGAATGCCGGGGAGGGGCTC
>JAEUQF010000407.1 GCA_016789745.1 Bryobacterales bacterium | reverse complement strand
CCGCGAAGACCGTGAAACCCCGCCTTACAGCCTCCGGCCCTCCACCTGGGTCGGCCCCGCCCAACGCTGGGCCACCGTCACCCCTATCGTTCTCCATCACTACCCCAAACGCCGCGACTCCCACGTCGAAGAAATCGTCCGCGAAGCCTTCCAATCCGCCGGTTTCCCCACACCCGACGAACTCCTCATTTCGCAGGTCTCGGCATTCCCCACGGTCCCACACGTGCGCACCATGCCGCCGTTTACCGAAGGCGGCGATACCCTCTGCCGCTACCAGGTCCACGCCAAAGCCTGGTTCCAACAGCCTGTCCACGGGCCCATGCTCATCGGACGCGGACGCTTCCGCGGCTATGGCCTCCTCGCCCCCTACCGGGAGGATCTCCTCTAATGCCCGCCGTCTCTCCCTCCGATTTCGACGGCTACTTTGAAGCCCTCCACGCCAGGCAGCCCTTTCACTGGCAATCGCAACTCGCCGCCCAGGTCTGCGCCGCCGGTGGCCAGTGGCCCGACGTCATCGACCTGCCCACCGCCAGCGGCAAAACCGCCTGCCTCGATATCGCTCTATTCGCCCTCGCCTGCCGCGACAGCGCCCCGCGCCGTCTGTTCTTCGTCGTCGACCGCAAAGTCATCGTCGATGAAGCGTATGACCGCATGGGCCGCATTGCCTGCGCCCTCGCCGCCGCTACCACCGGCATCCTCGGTGACGTTGCCTCCCGTCTCCGCGAACTGGCCGGCGGCCCCGATGCCCTCCCGCTTACCACCTTCCAACTCCGTGGCGGCATCTATCGCGACGAACGCTGGGTCCGCAGCCCGCTCCAGCCCACCTTCGTCGCCAGCACTGTTGACCAGATCGGCTCCCGCCTCCTCTTCCGAGGCTACGGTGTCTCGGACTCCGCCCTCCCCATCCACGCTGGCCTCATCTCCACCGACTCCCTCATCTTCCTTGACGAAGCCCACTGCTCCAAAGCCTTCACCGCCACCCTCTCCCGCATCGAGCGCTACCGCGGACCCGCCTTCCATTCCATCCCCGCCGGACAGCCCCTCCGCTTCGTCGAGATGACAGCCACCCCGTCCCGCACGGCCAGTGCTTCCTTCACGCTCCCACCCGCCGACCGCGAACCCGAGGCCCTCCTCGGCCGCCGCCTCCGCACCCCCAAGCCCACCTGCCTCGTTCCGGTCAGAGCCAAATCCGACGACTACCGGAAGATTGCCGCCGAACTCGTCAAACTCGCCCGAGCCGCCGCCACCGACCCCGAAACCCTCCGCATCGCCGTCATCGTCAACCGCGTTTCCACTGCCCGCTACGTCTACGACGAACTCCGCAAGTCCGCGAACGTCGAACTCCTTACCGGCCGCATGCGCCCCGTCGATCGCGATGACGTCGTCACCCGCCTCGCCCCTATCAAGTCCGACGCAGACCGTCCCCATGGCCCCGAGCCACTCTTCGTCGTTGCCACCCAGTGCCTCGAAGTCGGTGCCGACCTCGACTTCGACGCCCTCATCACCGAATGCGCCTCCATCGACGCGCTTCTCCAACGCTTCGGCCGCCTCGATCGCCTCGGCGAGTTCGGCAACGCCCGTGGCTGGATCCTCCTCACCAACGCCGACCCCAAAAAGCCCGACCCGGTTTACGGTTCCTCCCTCGCGGAGACTAGGCTCTGGCTAGAAAAGCTCGCCGGCGGAAGCGATACGCTCGACTTCGCTCTTCAAGCCGAGACTTCCACCGTCCCCCAACAGTGGGCGCTCGCCGACTCCGATTTTCGGAAAACGCTCATCCCCAAAGCCGCCGTCACGCCGGCACTGCTGCCCGCTCACCTCGACACTCTCTGCCAGACCAGCCCCCGCCCCGAGCCGGAACCCGAAGTTTCGTTCTTCCTCCACGGCAGCCAGCCCGCCGATGCCGACGTCCAGATCGTCTGGCGCTCCGACCTCGATGCCGCAGCCTCCCCTACCAACTGGCTCGACACCGTCAAACTCATCCCGCCCGTCGTCGCCGAAGCCCTCCCCGTTAAGATCTGGGCCTTCCGCAAATGGATCGCCGGCGAGACCGAACCTCTGCCCCAGGCCGATGTCGAAGGTGGCGAGCCGGAAGTCGACGCCGCCTCCCGCCGCAAAGCCAAACCCGTCCGCCCGTTTCTGATCTGGCGCGGCGAACGCTCCGTCACGGACCCCGAAGCGGCTCACGTGCGGCCCGGCGACACCATCGTTATTCCCAGCTCCTACGGTGGTTTCGATGCCCTCGGCCATGTCCCTGACCCCACGCAGCCCGATGTCGCTGACCGCGCCTTCGCCAAAGTCCGCCAGCGCATCCGCCTGCGCCTTCACCCCCAGATCCTCCCCCTCTCCGATGACCTCAAAGCAGCGGTCCGCACCGAATCTCCGGAGTGGGACGAGATCCGCGCACTCCTGTCTATCTACGCCGCGTCCGATTCCCAACTTCAGCCTTGGGATCAGGCTGCGCTCCAAGCCTTCCTTGAAAACCCCCTCAAGCGGTTCAACCTCTTCTCCTATCCCGGCCAGTCCGGCTGGATCATCGAACAAAAGCCCGGTAAAACGGGTTCTTTCGCGGAAGACGGTGACGCCGACGAAGCCTCTTCCGGCGAACCCATCACCCTCCTCCAACACACCAGCCACGTAACGGAGGCTGTGCGCGCCCATGCTGCCCCGCTGCTGGAATCCGCCCATGCCGAGGCCCTCGCCGCAGCCGCCCACTGGCACGACACCGGAAAAGCCGATCCGCGCTTCCAGGCCCTTCTCCTCGGTGGCGACCCCTTCGCCGCCCGCTTCTCCCCCGTCCTCTACGCCAAAGGCCGCTTCGTCCCGAAAAGCCAATCCGAACTCCATCACCAGCGCAGCGGACTCCCCAAAGGCTTTCGCCACGAACTCGCTTCCCTGACTCTGGCCGCACAGTCCATCCCACCAGATGCCAACCTCCGCGATCTCATCCTCCACCTGATCGCCAGTCACCACGGCCGCTGCCGCCCCTTCGCCCCCATCGTCCAAGACCCCCAACCCGAGACCTTCACGGTCAACAACCAATCCCTCACCGCCGCCGACCGTCTCGCCTCACCTCCCCATCACCTCGCCGCCGGCGTTCCCGACCGCTTCTGGTCCCTCATCCGGACCTACGGGTGGTGGGGCCTTGCCTACCTGGAAGCCATCCTCCGTCTTTCCGACTGGAGCGCCAGTGCCGCCGAACAGCGCACCGCCGCCGAAGCCCGCGAGCAACAGGAAGAGAAGGAAGCAGCAGCCCAGGAGCCCGTCCATGCTTGAACCCCTCACCCTCACCGGAATCGACGGCAGCAATCCCCTCGGCTACCTTGCCGCCCTCGGCACCCTTCGACTCCTGTCCCAACAACACCCCGCCGTCCGCATGCACTGGACCCGCGACACCGCTGCCTGGCGCCCCGTCCTCTCCGGTATCGACCTCGCGTCGGACGCCCTCATCGCCGCCCTACTTGCCGCGCCGGCCTTCCCCGCCATCGAATCCGCCCCGCTCGGCAAGAACATCACAGTCGAACCGGCGAAGTTCAGCGAATTCGTCCAGAAAGCGGAAGCCTCACTCCACCCGTCCGGCAACCGCATCCCCGCCGACTTCGCCGCCGCCTTCGGCTCCGAAGTCTGCGTCGACAAGGACAAGAACCGCATCGAGTACACCCTGCTCTGCTTCATCACCGGCTCCGGCCATCAAGACTTCCTCGAAACCGCCCGCACCCTCCTCAAGAAAGTGGAAGCGCCCCACCTCCAGGAAACCCTCTTCGGCCCCTGGCTCCGCCGCGACGACAAACTCTCCCTCCGCTGGGACCCCTCCGACGCCTCCGAGTACGCCCTTCGCTGGGACAACCCCGGCCCACTCGGCGTAAAGAGCGTCTGGG
Source organism: Bryobacterales bacterium (assembly GCA_016789745.1). GTDB lineage: Bacteria > Acidobacteriota > Terriglobia > Bryobacterales > Bryobacteraceae > CADEFT01. The sequence continues at coordinate 26,581 of JAEUQF010000407.1, read as the reverse complement.
GCGCCGGCCGCCTCGCCATCGAGGCCCTCCCCCTTTTCCCCACGCAACCCATCACCCCCAAATACGTGGCCACTACCGGCTTCTGCGAGGATCGGTACCCGGAACAGTTCACCTGGCCCCTCTGGACCACCCCTGTCTCCTGCGACACGGTCCGTTCCCTGGTGGCACTCGCCGAACTCCGCCAAGCCGCTCCCAACCGGCAACAGCTAACGCCCCTCGGTATCGCCGAGGTCTTCCGCTCCCCCAGAGTCCGCATCGGCCAGGGCGCTAACTTCAAGGTCAGCTTCCGCCCCTCGAAGGCGGTCTGAAGTCGCTGCAAAAGAGCGGAGCCTGGATCTGCAACTCCTCTCGAATAATACGTCGCAATGTATCTTCATACCGCAGCGCCTTCCCGTCCAGGTACTACCGGAGTGCAGCGTCGGTCAGTCTGGTACCCGTCCATCTCCCCACGCCCGCCCCCGCTCGCACCGGAACTCGCGCTCCACGGCACCCCGCAGCCCGCCATATCCAACATTGATGCGCCGATCCCAGCAATCGGTTATCTCCACACAAGCCGCCCCGGCAAGTACGACGGCATCGGCATTGACGGAAAACCGGAGCGAAACGTGGTGCCGAAAATGTTACCATGTGGATGTCTGATTGGAACTACGAGGCTACATCGACGGAAGAGGACGGCGTCCCTTCGCAACGTGGTTTACGGCCCTCGATGGTCCTGCGGCCGCGAAAGTTGCTATCGCCCTCTCCCGCATGGAGCAGGGTAACTTCTCAAACGTAAAGGGCGTCGGGTCCGGCGTTCCTGAGTACCTCATCGACTTCGGTCCGGGGTATCGGATCTGCTTCGGCAAGGATGGCTCCCACTTGGTCATACTCATTGGCGGCGGGACCAAGAAGCGTCAGTCTCAGGATATCGCCGCCGCCCAGCGATGCTGGGCCGACTACAAGCGCCGCAGACTACAGGAGAATGATACCGATGCCACTCACCCATGATTTCAAGGAAACCATCCGTACCCGTGCACAGAGCGATCCGGCATTCCGGCAGGCCTTGCTGCGGGAGGCGGTCGAGTGTATCCTCAACGGTGACCTTCCTACCGGCAAAGCCGTGCTCCGTGACTATGTCAACGCCACGGTCGGATTTCCGGCGCTCGAACAACGCGCCGGCATCCCGGCCAAGAGCCTCATGCGTATGCTCGGCCCAAAGGGCAGCCCGTCGGTAGCGAACCTCACCGCTATTCTCAGCGCCTTGCGGAAGTCGGAGGGCGTTCACTTTGAACTTGCCCTCGCACCCGATACCGCCCGGCGCGCCTGACGCCTAAACCTCACAAGCCGCGGTCATATCTCACGACGAGCCAAGGCAGCCAGATCGCTGGTTCGCCCTCCGCGCCCCGGACGTAGTCGGCCACCTCGATCGCCTCCGCAAAATCGGCGATAAATCCGTTACCCACCGGTCTAATCTGTAGCTCTTTATTTACCTTTTCCGGGAAATAGCCGCAAAGCCACGAATGAAAGCTCATGGCGTAAAAGCCGAGCGGCTCGAAGCCCAGAATCTCCCCCCGGCCGAAGTGTCTGACGTTGTTCAATCCTCTCCACCTGCCCATAGCTGTTGTTGACGTCCTGACTGCGCTGGGCATCCAGGGAAGGAAGGAGGCTGCGATGTAATCCGATGCCCACAAGCAAGGTGGGCGCCGTCATCTGCTCATGAAAGGCGGAGGCGATGGCAAACGACGAGAACCCGAACGGCATCACCGTGAGCTGGCTCGGACGCGGTATCCACCCCTTCCGGAAGCGCTGTCCGCTCCACGATAGCGTCGATAGAGGCATCGGATAGCTCTACCGCCTCCAGACTCAGGCGGCCCCAATCTGATTCCCACAAGCACCGCGGACCAACCTCGGCGATACACGGTGAAACCGACATCAACATCTCTGGCAGCAATGCGGAAAAAGAATCCGGGCGCTTTTCCGGACGGACCAGGTCGTACCGGTCGTACCCACCGCTGATAAATTCACCGAATTCGTCAGTCATTTTCCTCTCTCCTCTCCATCATACGGCTGCGGGACACAGTGCCCCATCGCACCACCGCGAGAGATCCTCGACACCATCGGTATCTTTCGCACCGTGGCCCTCTGCCTGCAGCCAATACAGCGGAGGTCCAGAATATGCAATCGAATTACCGGGCAGTCCTTGTGATTGGCGCTACCTTGCTCGCGGCCGCTACTCCGGCCGCCGCGCAACCGGAGACCTGGGATAACGATGGCGATGGCCGGATTAGCCGGAGCGAGTGGGCAGGTAACTCGCGGCGCTTCTCCAACCTCGACCGCAACGCCGACGGTTATCTCGAACGCAACGAACTGCCGCCCGCGCTCCGTGACCGCGTACGCGATACAAACCAGGCGGCGCGGGAACGGGATAGATCCTCGTATCGCGATCGGGATACACGTTCGCAGAATACCGGTGTCGACAGACTGGATCGCAACAACTCAGGCGTCGTCGAAGGCTATGAATGGCCCTACAACAAGAACGTCTTTCACAACTTGGACCGTGACCGGAACAGTGTCCTCTCACGCGACGAGTTGGCCAACATCTCAAACGCCACCATGATCACCCTCGACAAGAACAATAATCAGCGCGTCGAACCCGAGGAATGGCCTGGCGGCTTCGCCCAGTTCGACGACCTCGACAAGGACCGGAATGGCACCATCTCCTCTGCCGAGTACTTCGACCGGGGCGGCGAATGGCAGCGGCGCCAGCGTTTCCGCGATTGGGATAAGGATCGAAACAACATCGTATCCTCCACCGAATGGCGCTCGCGGCCCGACCTGTTTCACAAACTTGACAGAAACGGAGATGGCCAACTCAACTGGGATGAGTTCATGGCCAGCACGGAAGTCTACGATCGTCCGTTTGGCTGGGACTACCTGAGCAATCAACCCAACCGGCAGCGCTAAGCTACAAAGCCGTGCCGTTTGAGGCGGACGGGTGGGTGAGCACGAATCCACCCCGACCGCACTTCCTCATGCGCAATTTGCAATTCCATTGCCAAACGCCGTTCACAGCCCTAGCCAGAAAATCTTACCCACCTTTTCAATAGCTTACAACCATATCCTCCCGTTAGCCCAAGTTCCTCCTGTTACTGTGGAGCCGGGACAAACCACCGTCCCGATTTCACGCTAGCCCGAAAGGAATCCCCCATGTCCACCGCAGCCCAGATCGCCGCCAACCAGGCCAACGCCCAGCACTCCACGGGTCCCAGAACAGAAACCGGCAAAGCAGCCGCCGCCCAGAACGCCCGCAAACACGGCCTCTCCGGCAAGTCCTTCGTCATCCTCCCGGGCCAGGAAGAAGCCTTCGCTGACTTTGAATCCGGTCTCCGCGCCGAGTTCCAACCGGAAGGCATGTACCAGGGCATCCTTTTCAACGAAATCCTCCACGCCGCCTGGAACCTGGAGCGTTGCCACAACGCCGAAGCGCAACTCCACGCCGAAGCCGCCGACCCGAACGTCGATCCGCTGCTCGTCGAAGCCAACGCCTCCAAGCTGCGCCTCATCGCTCTCTACGCCAGCCGCGCCGAGCGTTCCCTCGCCAAAGCCGCCAAGGAACTCCGACGCGTCCAAACCGAAGCGCACTACCGTGCCGAAGAGCGCGCCAACGATACCGACGCCTCCCCACTCGTCGACACGCAACTCATCGACAAGCAGGTCGCCGTCAACCTGGCCAAACTGCAGCACGCCGCCCTAAACCAGGTCCGCGCCATCATGGAAGCCCCCACGCCCGGCGACTTCATGAAGAAGACCGGCCCCGAACACATCCCTGGACAAACAGAGCCAATGTCCATGGGCGACCTGTTAGTTATGAAAGTTGCCTGATTGATCGTCCGGTATTTTCTCTGCGACCGCTGCGGCTCTGCGCGAAATAATGGCGCAGACTGCCCAGCCTCTCCCTCGTAGCGCTCTTTGATATCCGAATACTTCCCCGGCGGCACACCCGAAGTGTCTCTATTCCTCCATCCACATCCATTCCCAAATATGTCCGTCTAAATCCTCAAAACTCCGCCCATAAATCACCCCATAATCCATGGGCAGCCGGAACTGTGTCCCCCCTGCCGCCAGCGCCCGGTCCACAACCGCGTCCACCTCCTCCCGCGACCCCACATGGACACACGTCATCACCTCGGTCACCTTAACCGCGTCCGCCACCGGCTTCAACGTAAAGTCCAAAAACCGCTCATAACTCAGCAGCATAGCGTGCAACCCCTCCCCCAGCACCACGCACAGCGAATGCTCGCCTCCCCAGCGCTCATCAAACTCGAAGCCGCACGCACTCCAAAACTCCGCCGTCCGCGCCAGATCCTTCACCGGCAGGTTCACGAATATCTTCCGGGCCATCCTGCTATCCTACCCCGCAGCAGTCCTCATGACTCCCGAAGACTTCCGCCGCATCGCCCTCTCCTTCCCCGACACCGCCGAAGGCTCCCACATGGGCGCCGTCGATTTCCGCGTCGCTGGCCGCATCTTCGCCACCCTCGCCTCCGTCAAACTCGGCTATGGCAACCTCATGTTCGACCCCGATACCCAGGCCGGCTTCCTCGCCGACATGCCCGATGTTTTCCTCCCCATCGCCGGCGGCTGGGGACGCATGGGCATGACCCACATCATCCTCGCCAAAGCCGACGAGGATATCCTCACCGGCGCCCTTCGCACCGCCTACAACCTCCGCCTCAAAGCCAACGCCCGCACCGCTCGCAAAACCACGAAAAAGGCCCGAAAATAGAAAACATGGACAACCGCGTCCGCATCGACAAGTGGCTCTGGGCCGCCCGCTTCTTCAAAACCCGTGCCCTCGCTTCCAAAGCTTGTGAACTCGGCCGCATCCATTCCAACTCCATCCAGGCCAAGCCCGCCCGCGAAGTCAAAGTCGGTGATCGCCTCACCATCAAGAATGACTCCGGCGACTTCGAAGTCGATGTCCTCCTCCTTAGCGAAATGCGCGGACCCGCCGCCGTCGCCCAAACCCTCTACGCCGAAACCGATTCGAGCAAGGCCGCCCGCGCCGCCGCCGCCGAAATGCGCAAGACCTTGGGTCCCGCCGACATCTTCGAAACTCGCCCCAATAAGAAAGACCGCCGCCTCCTCACCCGCCTGCGTGGCCGCATCTAAGCTGCTAAAATCAAGGTTTACTCCCCCACACTCCTAACCCATGCACCGCGAATATCTCAAGTGGTTCAGCCCCGCGTTGCACCGCGATATGGAATTGCTCGTCTTCGGCCACTCCGGCGCGCCGCTCCTCGTCTTCCCCACCTCCAAGGGCCGCTTCTTCGAGTACGAAGACCGCGGCATGATCGCCGCCAACGCACCCCTCTACGAAGCTGGCCACCTCCAGGCCTTCTGCGTCGATTCGGTCGACGCCGAGTCCTGGTACAACCGCGACACCCACCCCGCCAACCGTGTCCTCCGCCATATCCAATATGAGAACTACCTGCTGAACGAAGTCCTCCCGCTCATCGCCCATCGCTCCGGCGGCCAGCGCCTCACCGCCATGGGCTGCAGCTTCGGCGGCTATCATGCCGCCAACTTCTCCTTCCGCCACCCCCACCTGGTCGCCCGCTGCATCTCCATGAGCGGCGCCTTCGATATTCGCTCCTTCCTCCGCGGCCACTACGACCAGAACGCTTACTTCCACAACCCCGTCGACTTCCTCCCCCAACTGTCCGACCATACGAGCCTCTCCCAGCTGCGCGATATGCAGATCATCCTCGGTACCAGCGATTGGGATATCTGCCTCCCCGATAACCTCCGTCTCGCCGGCATTCTCCAGGACAAAGCTATCCCGCACTGGCTCGATATCTGGCGCGATAACTCCAAACACGACTGGCCCCTGTGGCAACGCATGGTCAGAAACTACTTCTAACCCTTTCCAACCGGAACTCCCGTACCCTGATAAAGAGAACCAACACCCATGAAGAAAATCGGAATCCTGTTCGGCATGGAGGATACCTTCCCCTGGGCACTCATCGACCGCATCAATACCCTCGCGGTTGAGGACGTGCGCGCCGAAGCGCTCAGAACCGACGCGGTCCGTATGGCGGAGCCCACCGGCTACCGCCTCATCTTGGACCGCATCTCCCAGGACGTCCCCTTCTATCGAGCCATGCTCAAGAACGCCGTCCTCTCCGGCACCATCGTCATCAACAACCCCTTCTGGTGGACCGCCGACGACAAGTTCTTCAACTACGCCCTCGCCTCCCGCATGGGCATCGCCATCCCCAACACCGTTCTTCTCCCCCACTTCAAGCATACCCCCGGCACCAGCGACCGCTCCTACCGCAACCTCACCTACCCCCTCGATTGGGATGCCGTCTTCCAATACATCGGCTTCCCTGCCTTCCTCAAACCCTACAGCGGCGGCGGTTGGAAGTCCGTCTACAAGGTCCATAACCCCGAAGAGTTCTTCGCCGCCTATCACGACACCGAAGACCTCTGCATGACTCTCCAACAGGGCATCGAGTTCGACGACTACTACCGCTGCTACGTCGTCAACCAATCGAAAGTCCACATCATGCCTTATGACCCGCGCCGCCCCCACCACGAGCGTTACCTCAAGAACGCCGTCGTCGCCGGCTCCATGCGCGAACGCGTCACCAACGACTGCCTCACCATCTGCCGCGCCCTCGGCTACGACCTCAACACCGTCGAATTCGCCTGCAAGGACGGCGTCCCCTACGCCATCGACTTCCTCAACCCCGCCCCCGACGCCGACGTCAACTCCGTCGGCCCCGACAACTTCGAATGGATCGTCCAGAACGCCGCCGAGATGTGTATCTCGCGTGCCATTTCGAACGAACAGCCCGGCTCCCACTTCCATTGGTCCGGCTTCCTCAAACCATCTTTCTCCGCCGCGAGCTAAGGTCACCCCATGAGCCATCCGTCTCTCTCTTTAGGCATCGAAGAGGAATACCAGGTCATCGATCCGGAAACCCGCGACCTCCGTTCCCACGTCGAAACCGAACTCCTCGAACAGGGCAAACGCCAGCTGCGCGAGCGCGTCAAAGCCGAACTCCATCAGTCCGTCGTCGAAGTCGGCACCGGCATCTGTAAGAACATCACCGAAGCCCGTGCCGACCTGCTCGAACTCCGTCAGTCCATGGTCGGCCTCGCCCGTCAGAACGGCCTCCGTCTCGCCGCCGCCTCCACCCACCCCTTCGCCGATTGGAAGTCGCAGAAGATCTACCCCGATCCCCGCTACGACGCCATCGTCGAAGACATGCAGTCGGTCGCCCGCAGTAACCTCATCTTCGGCCTCCATGTGCATGTGGGCATCGAGGACCGCGAAACCGCCATTCACATCATGAATGCCGCCCGCTACTTCGTCCCCCATATCCTCACCCTCTCCACCAACTCGCCCTTCTGGCTCGGCATCAATACCGGCCTCAAATCCTACCGCTGCAAGGTCTTCGATAAGTTCCCCCGCACCAATATCCCTGATTACTTCAGCAGTTACTCCGAATACGAGAACATGATCAAGTTGTTGATCCAGACCAACTGCATCGACAACGCCAAGAAGATCTGGTGGGACATCCGCCCGCATCCCAATTTCCCCACTCTCGAGTTCCGCGTCATGGACCTGCCCATGCGCCTCGACGAGACCATCGCCATCGCTGCCCTCATCCAGGCCACCGTCGCCAAACTCTACAAGCTCTACTCCCAGAACCAGGGCTTCCGGCTCTACCGCCGCATGCTCATCATGGAGAACAAGTGGCGCGCCGCCCGCTACGGCCTCGATGGCAAACTCATCGACTTCGGCAAACGCATCGAAGTCCCCATTCGCGACCTCATCTACGAATACCTCCACCTCATCGATGACGTCGTCGACGAACTCGGCTCCCGCAAAGAGATCAACTATATCCACCGCATCCTGGAACACGGCAGTGGCGCCGACCGCCAGCTCCGTGTCTTTCGTGAAACCGGCGACCTCAAAAAGGTCGTCGACTATATCATCGAGGAAACTGAGGCCGGACTGTGAACAAAGAAGTCTTACGTAACACCCCCTATGACCCGGAACTCTCTACCGGAGCCCGGAATGCCGTCCGTACTTGCCTTCGCATCCAACCGGAAGAGAAGGTCACACTCATCGCCGACAATGCCTGCCAGGAGATTGCGGCCGCCATGACCGCTGAACTCGACACGCTCGGCGTGAGCTATAACGCCTTCCTGCTCGAAGCCCTCGCGCCGCGCCCCCTCGGGGACCTGCCCGCGCCCATCCTCGCCGATCTCGAAACCTCCGATGTCTCCATCTACACCGTCTACGCGCAGCGCAATGAATTGAAGACCCGCATGCAGATGTGCGAGGTCGTCAACCGCCGCCACATCCGCCATGCCCACATGGTCAACATCACGAAACAGATCATGAAGCTCGGCATGCGCGCCGACTTCAACAAGGTCGACGAGATCTCCACCCGCGTTCGCGAGATCGCCATGCACGCGCGCCAGATCCGCGCCACTACTCCCGCCGGCACCGACATCACCGCCCGCATCTCTCCCGATTACAACTGGCTCAAGACCAGCGGTATCATCTCTCGAAACAAGTGGGGCAATCTGCCCGGTGGCGAAGTCTTCACTACGCCGGAGGAAGTGAACGGCACCTTCGTCATCGATGGCGTCGTCGGCGATTGGCTTTGCGACAAGTTCGGCAACCTCCGCGATACGCCGCTCACCATCCACGTCAAAGGCAACCGTCTCGTCGAAGCGCACTCCACCAACACCGAACTGCGCGACACCTTCTGGAAGTACACCCATACCGACGAGAACAGCGATCGCGTCGGCGAGTTCGCCATCGGCACCAACATCGCCCTCGATGACGTAATCGGCAACATCCTTCAGGATGAGAAAATCCCCGGCGTCCATATTGCCTTCGGCAATCCCTACGGCGAACATACCGGCGCCACCTGGTACTCCTCCACCCACATCGATGTCGTCGGCCGGAACTTCGATATCTGGGCCGATGACCGCCAGATCATGCGCCACGGCCAGTTCTGCCTGGAACAGTAGTTCGCGCCATGCTCTCCGACTACCGCGTTCGCTTTAACACCAGTTGGACCCCGGATCGCTATCGCCATTTCCTCGAGGCGCTCGACCGCAGTGTCGGGCGCCGCATCGAAATCCCGCTGAGCGAAACGCCCTGCTTCTTTCCCGCCGTCCTGCTCGAACAGATGTCCCGTGCCGGCGAGGAGTTAGTCCGCCAATTGCTCGACGACCCGACCTATCTGGCCGCGGCCGCCGCCACCATCCCCGAACGCTACCGCATGCCGCACAGCGCGGCTCATCCCCTATTCGTCTGTGCCGACTTCGGCGTTGTCCGCACGCCCGCCGGAGACCTCGAACCGCGGCTCGTCGAGATCCAGGGCTTCCCCTCGCTCTACGGCTTCCAACCCCGCCTCGGCCGGCAGTACCTGGAATCCTACGGCCTCGACGCCAACCTCACCTATCTGCTCAGCGGACTTACCGACGACACTTACTTCCACTTACTCCGCCGCGCCATCGTCGGTGCCCATGATCCGGAGAACGTCGTCCTCCTCGAAGTCGACCCCCAACGCCAGAAGACTCTCCCGGACTTCATCGCCACCCAGCAGACTCTCGGCATCCCGTACGTCTGCATCACCACGCTCCAGAAACAGGGCAACAAGCTCTATTACGAGAACAACGGCAAGCTCGTCCCCATCCACCGCATCTACAACCGCGCCATCGTCGATGAACTCGAACGCCGCAACATCGCCGTGCCCTTCGACTGGCGCGATGACCTTGACGTCGAATGGGCCGGACACCCCGACTGGTTTTTCAAACTGAGCAAGTTCTCCATCCCGTACTTCCGCCACGCCACCGTCCCGAAGACGGCCTTCCTCAGCGACGTCGCCAAGCTCCCGGAGGACCCGCACAACTACGTCCTCAAGCCGCTCTACTCCTTTGCCGGACTTGGCGTCGTCATCGGCCCAACGCAGCCGCAACTCGACGCCATCCCCGCCGCCGAGCGTCCCAACTACATTCTCCAGGAACGCGTCCACTTCGAGCCCATCATCGATACCCCCCACGGCATGACCAAGGCCGAGATCCGTATCATGTACGTCTGGCCCGAGGACGGCCCCATGACTCCCGTCACCACCATCGTCCGCATGGGCCGTGGCAAGATGATGGGAGTCGATCACAACAAAGGAATGCAATGGGTCGGCGGTTCCGCCGCACTCCTCCCAACTTCATGATGGACCGTCGCCAATGGGTTCAGCTCCTCGCCCTTCTTACCGCCGCCGATGCTGCCAGCTGCCAGCAGCAGGCGCCAGCCCCCGAAGCGCTGCCGATTACCAAGGACATCCTCCAGGCTTCGTTGAAAGCCATGGGACTCGAGTTCACTCCCGAACAACTCGATCTCATGCTGCCCAACGTCAACCGCAGCCTGCGCAACTTCGAAGGCCTGCGCAAGATCGATGTGCCGCTCGACACCGAGCCCGCCTTCCACTTCAACCCCGGTACCGTCGCGCTCCCCAAGAAAGCCTCCTTCCAGCCCAGTAAGCCGAAGCCGCGCCGCGATTGGAAGAAGATCGACGACCTTGCCTTCTACCCGCTCACGGATCTCGCTGCGCTCGTCAAGGCCAAGAAGGTCACCTCCACCGATCTCACCAAACTCTACATAGACCGGCTGAAGACCTTCTCCCCGAAGCTCAACTTCGCCGTCACCATCACCAGTGACCTCGCCCTAGATCAGGCCCGCCGCGCCGACACCGAGATCCGCCGCGGCAAATACAAAGGCCCGCTCCACGGCATCCCCTGGGGCGCCAAGGATCTGTTCGCCACCAAGGGCATTCCCACCACCTGGGGTGCCGAGCCCTTCCAGAACCAGGTCTTCGACTACGACGCCGAGATCGTGAGCCGCCTCCACAACGCCGGTGCTGTGCTGGTCGCGAAACTCAGCATGGGCGCGCTGGCCATGGGCGGGCTATGGTTCGGCGGCATGACCAAGACGCCTTGGAACATGGAACGCACCTCTTCCGGATCCAGTGCGGGTTCCGCGTCCGCCACCGCCGCCGGCTGTGTTGGGTTTGCCATCGGCACAGAGACGCTGGGCTCCATCATCAGCCCGTCTGTCCGGTGCGGCGCTGTCGGCCTGCGCCCAACTTACGACAAGGTCAGCCGCAAGGGTGCGATGGCTCTGTCGTGGACCATGGACAAGGTCGGGCCCATCTGCCGCGGCGTCGAAGACTGTGCCCTCGTGCTCCGCGAACTCACCAGTGTGCCTTTCCACTGGCAGCCGCGCAAGCCGCTCTCGCAACTCCGCATTGGCATCCTGAAGAACCTGTTCGAGGAAACTAAGGGTGATGAAGGCAAACTCTTCGCCCAGGCGCTCGCCGACCTCAAGCGAGCCGGCGTGAAGGCAGAGAACGTCACCTACCCCGAGTTCAACACCTCACCGCTGCTCGCCATCCTCAGTGCCGAAGGCGCCACCGCCTTCGATGACATCACCCGCGATGGCCGCGTCGGTCAACTCAAAGATCAAGGGCCAGGAGCCTGGCCGAACAGCTTCCGCAGTTCACGCCTCATCCCGGCCGTCGAGTACATTCGCGCCCAGCGCGCCCGCACGTTGCTGCAGAAGAAGTTCGAGGCCTTCCTCAGCAAGTACGACGTGCTGGTCAGCCCGCCTCATGCCGGCGATCTCCTCACCGTCACCAACCTCACCGGGCACCCGCAGATTGTCGTTCCCTGCGGCTTCGTCGAAGGCTTGCCCCGGGGCTTGGCCTTCACCGGCAGACTGCACGACGAGGGGGCGCCGATGCGCGTGGCCCTGGCTTTCGAACAAGCCACCAACTGGCACAACCAGCACCCCCCACTGACGTAGTTACCGCCCGCCCGGCACCGCGATCACCTTCAACTCCAGCGGCCCGCCGGTTGCCGTGCCGATCGCATACACCAGGTACGTCACGTTCGCTTCCAGGTTCAAGGACGCCGGCCCAATCGCCCGCGTGTTCGTCCCCGCGACATAAACAGAAGCTTCATACGTACCCGGCTTCAACTCCAGCAGCGCCGGCGTCATCGCCGTCGAAGCATTGGCCAGGTCCACCACCACCGCGGCCGTACCGTTGGCGCGCTCCAGTTTCACGTCCACATCCGGAGCTGCCGCCGTATGATGCAGGATCACGCGGGAACGGCCGGCGTAGACAGGGCTCACCGCATTGCCGAAGCGCGAGAGGAACGGAGTACCATCGGACATCAGGTGCGCCACCAGAGTCACGTTCTCATCCTCGCCCACATGGATCGGCAGCATCGAGAAGCCGGGGATCGCTGCCCCCGTGCAGCCTGTACCCGGATGCAGGGAGACCATGTACGTGCCGGCAGGCAGCGCCAGCGGGCCGGCCGTCTCGCCGAAGTTGAAATCGGGAATGGCGCAGCCCGCGCCCGCCACCGAAGCGCTCACGCGCAGACCGGGAATGCCATGAATCACCGTAACGGCGCCGGGCCCCGCCAACAGCGTGGTAGACATAGCCATGGAAGCAACCAACAGATACACGGATCGCATCGTAACTCTCTCCTCCTACTGGGGAATGTATTCAGCCCACACTCACCGCGGGCTTCATAGCAACAGATGGGAGAAGATCTCGATTCGCGTTGCTTTTTTGTCAATACTTCGGTTTTATCTAAGCACCCGCCCGCGCTTTGTTGCTCCGCGATAACTTCAGGCCGTCTTCGTAAGCCATGATGAAATCCCCCACCGGAACCTTCGCGATAACCTCACCAATCACATCCAGCGGCAACTGCTCCAACTTCCTGAACCGGATGCAACTCTTGCCCATGTCCAGCTTCAATCCGCGTTCGGCATACTGCTCGCGCAGCCACTGCTGCAGCGCCGGCATCATATACACACTCGACAGATAAACCGCCATGTGGTTCTTCTGCGACGCCAGAGAAGCATAGGGCAGGGCATCGGAAGGGTTGCAGTGATACCCGGCCTGGTACAGCTTGTGCGGCACCACGTAGGTGATCATGCCGTACTGCATGGTCTCCGCATAGCCCTTCGGCAGGTTCTTCCGAATCACGGCTCGAATCTGCCTGATGGCGGTCTGCCGGTCTTCGGGCAGTTCGGCCAGGTATTCGCTCACGGTATTCGCAGTGCTTTGCATCGTGAGCGAAAGTATACTGCACCGCCAAGCCCTAGCGCTCGGCGCTCGCCGGTATCACCTGGGCGTCGTTCACTCCAAACAAGAGCATCATTTCTTGTTCCGGCGTCGGCGGCGGGTCCACATGATACACGGCGTTCTGTGCCGGAGCGTCAGGGAATGCCTCCGCACCTTTGTACGCCGCCAGTCGGTGTGCCGCGGCCATGAACTCAATCCAGATCGGCAAGGCCGACTTGGCACCTTCCAGCCCCAAATCGCGATTGTCGTCATAGCCCACCCACACCACGCACACCAGCTTCGACGAGAAGCCCGCGAACCAGCCATCATCATCGGTGCCGGTCTTGCCCGCGGTCGGGAAGCCCAGACGCCTTGCCTCGGCCGCCGTGCCGCTGGTGTTCACGCCGTTCAGCATCACAGCCATGCGCGCTGCCGTGTCGCCCCGCATCACCCGCTTGCCGCTGCTTTGCGCGCTGGCCAGCGTCCGGCCGTCCAGATTTCGAATGCTCTCGACAAAGTGAGGCCGCATGGCCACACCGCCGTTGGCGAACGCCGTGTACGCGGCGGCGAGCATCAGCGGCGACACTTCGTAGCTGCCCAACGCCGCCGAGGGAGTCGGCTCCACGCCGGTGAGGCCCGCGGCTTCGGCCACATGCGCCACCTTGTCATAGCCCACCGCCTCGGCCAGCCGTACCGCCGGGATGTTCAGGGAACGGTTCAATGCCTCCTGCAGGGTCACGCGGCCCACGTGGCGTCCCCCGTAGTTGTGCGGCTCATAACGCTTGCCGGCAAACTGGAATTGCCGGGGGAAATCGTTTACTTCCGAATAGGGCCCCAAGGCGCCATACCGCGAGCCATACTCCAGCGCCGCCGCATACACGAACGGCTTGAACACGGAGCCCGGCTGGCGCTGCGACAGCGCTCGGTTCAGCTGGCTTTCGGCAAAGCTGCGGCCGCCCACCAGCGCCCGCACGGCACCCGTCCGCGGGTCGATTGCCACCAGCGCCGCTTCAACATGCGCCTGGCCTTCCTTCTTTCGGCGATTCAGACGAGCCAAGCCTTTTTCCACCGCGGCCGCGGCAGCCTTTTGCAGCTTAATGTCCAAGGTCAACTCCGCCTCAACGGGAGCGGGCTTGGAATAGCTGCGCCGGAACTCCCGTGCCGCCAATTGCAGGAAGTGAACGTTGGGTGCGGCATCTTCCAGCGTGGCAGCGACGATCTTCGCCTTCTGCCCGCTCTCCATCTGCCCGTAATCAATCGCACCACGCTGGTGCATCACGCGCAGCACCAGGTTCCGCCGCTTCTGCGCTGCTTCCGGTCGCGTCTTCGGATTCAACGTGGTCGGCCGCTGCACCATGCCCACCAGCAGTGCCGCTTCGCTCACCGTCAGGCTGCTGAGATTCTTGCCCAGATATCCGCGAGCCGCGTCGTTGAAGCCATTCAACTGGAATGGCCCGATGCCGCCCAGTGGAACTGTATTCAAATACAACTCCAGGATTTGTGGCTTTTCGAGTCTGCTTTCCAGTGCGAATGCGTACAAAGCTTCTTTGAACTTTCGATTGAGCGTTCGTTCTCTCGATAGGAACAAAGTACGCGAGACTTGCTGCGTTAGCGTGGACGTTCCGCGCGGCGTCTCCCAATTCTTCACACCGTGTAAGAAAGCCCCAATTGTACGCGTGACGTCTACGCCTGAGTGCCGGTAGAAGCGATGATCCTCCACCGCGATCACGCCTTTCACCAGCGGTTGCGGCATCTCTTCCAGCCGCACCCAGGAACGAGGCCCATCTTCGCCCGAAGCTGGAACCAGGAAGCCATGCGGGCAATCCCGGCAGGTCCACATCACTCGTCCGCTCCGGACTTCCTGCAGCCGCTCCTTCACTGTCGCATCGACATCGCGCCGCACGCGCCAAGCGGCACCCATCATCAGCAGTGCTACAACGGCCGAAACGACCACCAGCGTCCGGCCTTTGTCTTCGCTCATCAGATCCACGCGCCTCATGCGGGGTGGATGTGCAAGTGAAAGGCCAGCCGGACGCTGTGATCGTTCCGTTCCGTACAGTCTACGTTTCGGTTAGTCGCCGGCTCCTGCTAATTGTCCGCCAGCAGGCACCCACACCTTCGGCTTTTCGACCGTCTTAACGCCACGCAGGTGGAACAATCCATACACACTCGCGCCCACCAGCGGCAGCACACCAGCCACGATGAAGATGGTGTCGGGGATCATGCGCAGCCACAGCAGCTTGTTCACGATGGGCTGCTGGTAGAAGTCGAACGAGCGCGCCCACCAGAAGCCATGGTCAAAGCTGGCCAGCGCCTGCATCAGGCCCACCGGAACCAGCGTGATCATGATCATGCCCATGAGGCCAATGTTCAGGCCCCAGAAGCCGCACATCACCCACCGTTCCTTCCAATGTTCCGGGCTGATGATGTTGCGCAGGCTGAACAGTGCCAGGGCGATGGCCAGCATGCCGTAGACGCCCATGAGCGCGCCGTGGCCATGTGCGGCCGTGAGGAACGAGCCATGCTGGAAGTAGCTGACGAACGGCAGGTTGATCAGGAAGCCCAGCACGCCCGCGCCGAACAGGTTCCAGAAAGCCGTCGCGACGAGGAACCAGAACGCGGCTTTGTACGGGAAGTCGATGCCGCCGTCGCGGATGACCTTGTATTGCCCGTAGGCTTCCACCATCAGCAGCGAGAGCGGAATCACTTCGAGTGCGGAGAACACGCTGCCCAGCGCGATCCAGAACTCCGGTGCACCGATCCAGTAGTAATGATGGCCCGTGCCGATGATGCCCGAACTCAGCAGGATGATCAACTGGAAGTAGAGGGCGCGCAGCGTGGAGTGGGCGGTCACCAGTCCGAGGCGCACCATCAGGAAGCCGATCACCACCACCGCGAACACTTCGAACATGCCTTCCACCCACAGGTGAATCAGCCACCAGCGCCAGTAGTCGGCCATGGTGATGTGGCTGTCCTTGCCGATCATCAGCGCGAAGCAGTAGAACACGGGGATGGCCGCGGCCGAGTACAGCAGCAGGTGCGTGAGGCCGCCCTTATCGGTTTCGAGCTTGAGGGCACCACGCAGACCGCGGTAGACGATGAACAGCCAGATGCCCATGCCCGCGATGAGCAGGTACATCCAGAGCCGGCCCAGTTCCAGGTATTCCCAACCCTGCGTGCCCAGCCACCACCAGTTGTCGCCCAGCATGCCCTTAACGGAGAGATACTCGCCGCTGAGGCTGCCCACCACCACGATGACCAGCGCAACGAACAGGACGTTGATCAGCAGCCGCTGCCCCTTCGGTTCTCTAGGATTGACCAGCGGTGCGGTGAAGATGCCCATGCCTAGCCAGGCTGTGGCGATCCAGAAGATGGCCAACTGCAGGTGCCACGTACGAGCCACGTTGAAGGGAAGAATGTCGTTGAGGTTGAAGCCGTAGAAGGTGGCGCCGTCGGCGTAGTCATGCGCCATCTTGCCGCCGAGGATCGTCTGCACCAGGAACAGCAGCAGGGCGATGACGAAGAACTTCGCGGTGGCTTTCTGCGATGCGGTGAGTGGCATCGACATGAGGTCGAACTTCAGGTTCGCGCCTTCCACGTCGACCGGCTCCAGCCGATAGCGATGATGGAAGAAGAGAATCAGGCTGAGGAAGAAGATGAGCATGGATACGCTGACCGCCGACCATAACATCGCGCCGCCGGTGGGGCCATTGCCGGCCTGCGGATCATACGGCCAGTTATTGGTATAGGAGTGCGAGGCTTCGGGCCGCTTGGCAACCGAGAGCCATGCCGTCCATGTCACGAAGGCCGAGAACTGCTTGGTGGCAAGCGCATGTTGCGCCGGATTGTCGCCGCCCTCCTCGACCGGCAGCAGCGCGCCCTTGGGCAGTGCGCGAGCTTCATCGCCGGCGCGGAACTGATTGCCGTAGCGGCGTACGATTTCGTTCCAACCGGCCGTCTGGCCGGGCGTGAAGGTGAGCGTGCGCGAGAGCTTGTCATAGCGGTTGGCGCGCATCTCGGCGCCGATCTCCGCGTCGACTGCTGCCTTAGCGCCAATGCCGAGTGTGTCGTATTGCCCGTTGGTGCGTTGCGTCTGCATCGTTTCAGTCATCCAATGCAGCGATTCGGCTGTGTAGTCCGGACCGAGATAGGCGCCATGCCCCAGCACGGAGCCGTAGTTCATCAGGTCACGTTTGCGGAACAGTTCCTGCCCCGCTTGGATGTCCGCCGCCGTAAACAGCACCTTGCCGTCGGGAGCGAGAACGCTCTCCGGGATCGGCGCACGCGTCTGGTAGAGGAAGAATCCTCCTACCAGCATTACCGTAAATCCGAATAAGAAGGTAAGAAGCAGGCCGTGTTTCCAAAGGCCGGAAGAAGATTGCTGAGCCACGAAGAAAACCTCCATGCTCAGTTTGCAGGGCCGCGGCTTGGGACAATATGACTGAAGTCACAAAGCGGACTTTTTTAGTCCACTGCCAGGTAGGCCATCTGTTTGAAGCGGTTCCGAACCACAGAGCCCATGTTGTTCACCATGAACACGCCGATGAGTTCTTCCTTAGGGTCGACCCAGAAGTGCGAGCCTGCGGCGCCAGACCAGTTGAACTCGCCTTGCGAGCCGACATTGGCAGTCTTGCCAGGGCCGCGATTCACGGCCATCGTGAGGCCGAAGCCATAGCCCTGCGCGACGGCGCCCATGGCCTGTTCCACCGGCAGGTCCGTCAGGTGATCGGTGGCCATCAGTTCCACCGACTTCCGGCTGAGGATGCGCTTGCCATCGAGTTCGCCTTTGTTCAACAGCATCTGCGCGAAGCGGGCGTAGTCGATGGCAGTGGAGACAAGCCCCGCGCCGCCCCAGAAGATCTCCGGCTTCTTCTTCTGCATGTCCTGCCACATGCTGGTGTTCACTTTGGGCTTGCCGCCTTCGCCCGGGTCGTCAAGCGAGACCAGGCGCGACACCTTGTCGGCGGGCAGCCAGAAGGCGGTGTCCTTCATGCCGAGGGGGCGAAAGATACGCTCATCGAAGAACTGATCGAGCGTTTGTCCGGATGCGACCTCCACCAGGCGCCCGAGCACGTCGATGCCGACGGCGTAGTGGTAGCGCGTGCCAGGATGGTGCGGCAGCGGCTCCTTGGCCAGCGCCTGCGACCATGCGGCGAGGTTCATGCCGGGCTTGGCCAAAGTCATGCCGCTATAGTCGAAGCCGGCGGTATGGCGCATGAGGTCGCGGATGGTGATGGGCCGCTCGGCTCGCACGGTGCCCGCGGCGCCGGTTTTCACCTGCATGTTGGCGTATTCAGGCAGGTACTTGGAAACGGGGTCGGTGAGGAAGAACTTGCCTTCCTCATAGAGCATCATGACGGCGACGCCGGTGACGGGCTTGGTCATGGAGAATATGCGGAAGATGGAGTCCTTGCCGACAGGCTTGTTGGAACCGACGCCGGCCTGGCCGTTGGCATGGAAGTAGCCGATCTTGCCGCGGCGGGCGATGAGGCCGACGTAGCCGGAGATCTCGCCCTTTTCGACGGCGATGTTCATGGCGCGGGTAACGCGGGTCAGCGCATCGGGATGCAGGTTTGCCTGGGCGGCCGGGGTTTCCGTGAGGGAGGCACCTTGCAGACACCACGCAAGCAGGGCGGGGAGGACTCGGAGGCTCTTCATCCTCTCGATTCTACAGGACGGCTGCACACAAGGGCGGCTAGCGGCAGTACGGGGAGCAGGTACTTTTCCCAATAGAGATAGGACACCGGCATCACGGCTAAGAAGCAGAGTACCGTGATGACCGCCAGTTCCGTGCGGCGCTGGCGCCAACTCCACAGCAGCGAAAGGCCGGCGCCGAAACAGACGGCCCAAAACAAATCGCGTCCGAATTGTGCGGGCATGATGAGGTGGAGCGCGCGGTCCAGCAGGCCGGTGGTCAGGATGCCTGCGGCAAGCGAGGGAGGGGAAGTGCGGACCGGCGAGATCCAGTAGATGGCAAAGCCCAATGCCAGCGGCCACCACGACCACGTTGGCTTGCGCCAGATGAGCCATGGCATGAGGAACACGAACAGCACGCCGATGTAACCCACCAGGGCTCCCGTGTGAAACTGAAAGCCGCCGGCCAGGTACATGCCGCGTACGTTGCTTGCTGGCGCCAGGGCGCCCCAGAGCAGCACCAGCGCTCCTAACGGCAGCATGGCCGCGAGGGTGGCCGCCACCATAGGCCAGGCGCGGCGCCAGGCGAACCACAGTGCTACGGCCAGCGCCATATAGACCAGATACTGCCGGCTGACCAGCGCGCCCGCCATTGCCAGCGCATAGAGCACGGCCCGCTGCTGTACCGCCATACGATACGCCAGCAGCGCGCACAGCACGGTGAGCATGTCGGTGTAGACGAAGACGGTCATCGCCGCCCAGTAAGGATTAAGGCCCAGCAAGCCCGCCGCCCACAGCGGCTGCTTGGCGTCCCGGAACACCAGCCCCGCCACGAACATTGCAACCGCACCGATGAGCAGGCTGCACGTGCGCATCACCGGCAGCGACCAGCCGAACACCGATCCCCAGCCCGCAAAAACAAGAAAAGGGAGTGGACCGGACATTTCGGGATAAGTCCGTATCCACTCCCAACTCAACTTCTGGGCGAACAGTCTGGACGTCTCCAGGAAGTGTCCTTCATCGCCCGGAAACACCGACCCCAATCCGATGGCCGCGGCCACCAGCAGAGGGTACGCGATGGAGAACAGCAGCCAGAGGCGCACGGCGCAGGGCTTACGCCGGCAGGTCCGAAGAGCCCATCAGGTGTTCGTCAATCGCGCGAGCGGCTTTGCGGCCTTCGGCAATCGCCCACACCACCAGGCTCTGCCCGCGGCGCGCATCACCGGCGGCGAACACACCCGGCAGCGACGTCTGGTACGCCGCGTCGGACGCGACGTTGCCGCGCTGATCCAGCTTCATGCCTTCGGCCACCAGCGACTCGATGAGCCCTTCCTTACGCGGCCCCGTAAAGCCCATGGCGAGCAGCACCAGGTCGGCATGGATGGTGAACTCCGAACCCGGAATCGCTTCGAAGTTCGGCGGGGGCCCGACGCGTACCGCATGCAGCTTCTTCACGTTGCCCTGTTCGTCGCCGGAGAAGTGCGTGGTGTTGATGCTCCAATCGCGAACGCCGCCCTCTTCGTGCGACGATTCGCTGCGCAGCTTCAACGGCCAGAGCGGCCACGGTGTGGTGGACGCGCGGTCGGCCGGCGGCATTGGCATGATTTCGAACTGGTGGATCTTGGCGGCCTTGTGGCGATGGCTGGTGCCCAGGCAGTCGGCACCGGTGTCGCCGCCGCCAATGATCACGACGTTCTTGCCAGTGGCCAGGATGGGCTCGGCCAGGCGCGTTGCATCTGCCACGATATCGCTGTCGCCGGCGTTGCGCTTGTTCTGCTGCGGCAGGAAGTCCATGGCGTAGTGGATGCCCTTGAGGTCGCTGCCGGGCACGTTGAGACCGCGCGGGGCTTCGGCGCCAATGGCGATGAGCACGGCGTCGAACTCCTTGCGCAGGTCGGCGATCGCAATGTCCGTGCCGACATGCGCCTTCGTCTTGAACACCACGCCTTCGGCCGCCATCTGTTCCATGCGGCGGTCGATGTGGTGCTTCTCCATCTTGAAGTCGGGGATGCCATAGCGCAGCAGGCCGCCGATACGATCCGCCTTTTCGAACAGTTCCACGTAGTGGCCGGCGCGCGCCAGTTGCTGGGCGGCGGCCATGCCCGCGGGTCCGGAGCCAATCACGGCCACGCGCTTGCCGGTCTTCACCGGAGCGATTTCGGGCGTGATCCAGCCTTCTGCCCAGGCATGGTCGACAATGCTGCGTTCGATGAGCTTGATGGCCACCGGCGGCTCATTGATGCCGAGCACGCAGGAGGCTTCGCACGGGGCAGGGCAGATGCGGCCGGTGAACTCGGGGAAGTTGTTCGTCGCATGTAGCGTGCGAATGGCTTCCTTCCAGCGGTTGCGATAGACGAAGTCATTCCAATCGGGAATGATGTTGTTCACCGGGCAGCCGGTGTGGCAGAAGGGCACGCCGCAATCCATGCAGCGGGCACCCTGCACGCGCACCTTTTCGGCCGGCAGCGGCTGGTAGACTTCGAAATAGTCATTCACGCGCACCGAGACCGGACGGGTGCCGATCGTCTCGCGCTGGTACTCCAGGAATCCCGTAACCTTACCCACGAACCACCTCCTGCTGCACCGAAGAAGAAGGAACGGTCGCTGCCGAAACCGCAGCCACCTGCTCTTTGCGTTTGATACCCAGCACGCGCTTGTACTCCAGCGGGAACACCTTCACGAACTTCGGAAGCAGTGTTGCGAAGTTATCCAGAATCCACGCCGCGCGTGGGCTGCCGGTCAACGAAGCATGGCGTTCGATGAGGTTCTTCAGCAGATTGATGTCTTCCATCGAATCCACCGGATCCAGATCCACCATGCTCTTGTTGCAGCGGAGCCGGGCAAAGTCGCCGTCCTCATCGAGAACGTAGGCGAGTCCGCCGCTCATGCCGGCCGCGAAGTTGCGGCCCGTGCGGCCGAGGATAACGGCCAGACCCTTGGTCATGTACTCGCAGCCGTGATCACCGCAAGCTTCCGCTACGGCCGTTGCGCCGGAGTTGCGAACGGCGAAGCGTTCGCCGGCCATGCCGTTGAAGAACGCCTCGCCGCTGGTGGCGCCGTACAGCGTCACGTTGCCGACGATGATGTTCTCCTCCGGCTGGAACTTGGATGTCTTCGGCGGGAAGACCACGATGCGGCCGCCCGAGAGGCCCTTGCCGCAGTAGTCGTTGGCATCGCCTTCCAGCGTGAGCGAAACGCCGTTGGCGAGGAACGCGCCGAAGCTCTGTCCGGCCGAGCCCGTGAAGTGGAACTTGATGGTGTCTTCCGGCAGGCCGGCCGAGCCGTAGCGCCGTGCGATCTCGCCGCTGAGCATGGTGCCGACGGTGCGGTGCACGTTGCGAATCGGCAACTTGAACTCCACCGGCGTCTGCGATTCCAGTGCTTCCTGAGCATGTTCGATGAGCTTGTGGTCGAGCGACTGTTCCAGTCCATGCTCCTGGGAAATCATGCAGCGGCGGCCGACGCGCTTCGGCGCATCGGGGTTATAGAGGATCTGATCCAGCTTGACGCCCTTGGCCTTCCAATGGTCGATATCCTCGCGCATTTTCAGCTTGTCGGCGCGGCCGATCATTTCATTCATCGTGCGGAAGCCCAGTTGCGCCATGATGCGGCGCAGGTGCTCGGCCACGAAGAAGAAGTAGTTGATGACGTGTTCGGGCTGGCCGGTGAACTTGGCGCGCAGGCGCGGGTCCTGGGTGGCGATGCCGACGGGGCAGGTGTTCAGATGGCACTTGCGCATCATGATGCAGCCCTGCGTGATGAGCGGTGTGGTGGAGAAGCCGTACTCTTCGGCGCCCAGCAAGGCGGCGATGGCCACGTCGCGGCCCGTGCAGAGCTTGCCGTCGGTCTGCACGACGATGCGGCTGCGCAGATCGTTGAGTACGAGGATCTGCTGCGTTTCGGCCAAGCCCAGTTCCCAGGGGATGCCCGCGTGCTTGATGGAAGTGAGCGGGCTGGCGCCGGTGCCGCCCGTGTCGCCGCTGATCAGCACCACGTCGGCATGGGCTTTGGCGACGCCCGCCGCGACGACACCCACGCCCACTTCGGCCACCAGCTTCACATGGATGCGAGCCTTGGGGTTGGCGTTCTTGAGGTCGTAGATGAGCTGCGCCAGGTCTTCAATCGAATAGATGTCGTGATGCGGTGGCGGCGAGATGAGGCCGACGCCCGGCGTCGAGTGCCGCACGCGGGCGATGTTCTCGTCCACCTTGTGGCCCGGCAACTGGCCGCCTTCGCCCGGCTTGGCGCCCTGCGCGACCTTGATCTGCAGGTCGTCGGCATTCACCAGGTAGTTGATGGTGACGCCGAAGCGGCCGCTGGCCACCTGCTTGACGGCGGAGCGCTTCGAATCGCCATTCTCAAGCGGAATGTAGCGTGCGTCGTCCTCGCCGCCTTCACCTGTGTTCGACTTG
This sequence comes from Bryobacterales bacterium, assembly GCA_016789745.1. GTDB lineage: Bacteria > Acidobacteriota > Terriglobia > Bryobacterales > Bryobacteraceae > CADEFT01. The sequence continues at coordinate 3,390 of JAEUQF010000407.1, read as the reverse complement.
GCGCCGATGCGGTTCATGGCCACCGCGATCGTCTCGTGTGCTTCGGCAGAGATGGAGCCGAACGACATGGCCCCGGTTGCGAAACGCTTGACGATCTCGGAGGCGGGTTCCACATCGTCGAGCGAGAGCGGCTTCTTGGCCCACTTGAAGTCCATCAGGCCGCGGATGGTACAGAGTTGGCGGTTCTGTTCGTCGATAGCCTGGGCGAACTCTTCGTAAGTGGCGTAGCTGTTGGTGGTGGCGGCATGCTGCAGCTTGCTGATGGTGGTGGGATTCAGCAGGTGATATTCGCCGCGCACGCGGTAATGGTAGTTGCCGCCCACCGGCAAGTCCGTATCGGCATCCTTCATGACCCCGAACGCCAGGTCATGCTTCATTTTGACTTCCTTGGCCAGCACTTCCAGGCCGATGCCGTCGATGCGCGACGGCGTGCCGGTGAAGTACTTCTCCACCAGGTCGCTATTGAGGCCGATGGCTTCGAAGATCTGCGCGCCGCGATAGCTTTGCAGCGTGGAGATGCCCATCTTGGAGAAGACCTTGAGCAAACCCTTGTTGATGGCCTTCTTGAAGTTCTTCAGTGCCGTTTCGAAGCTGACGCCTTCCGGCAGTTGGCCGTTGCGCTGCAGGTCTTCGAAGGTCTCGATGGCCAGATAGGGGTTGATGGCGGAGGCGCCGTATCCGATCAGGAGCGCAAAGTGCATCACCTCGCGCGGTTCGCCGGATTCGACGATCAGGGCCACCTGCGTGCGCGAGCCTTCGCGGATGAGGTGATGGTGCACGGCCGACAGCGCCAGCAGCGACGGGATGGGCGCGTAGTCGCGGTCGACGCCGCGGTCCGACAGCACCAGCACGTTGTAGCCGTTCTTGATGGCCAGCGAGGCGCGGCGGCACATGCCTTCGATGGCGCGTTCCAATTCACGGGCGCCGCCATCGATGCGGAAGGTGGTGGTCAGAGTGGCGGCCAGGAACTCGCCCTGTTGGACGCGGCGCAGCTTTTCCAGGTCATGGTTGGTGAGGATGGGCTCCTTCAGCTTCAGCGTGTGGCAATGCTCCGGCGTTTCGGCCAGGATGTTGCGCTCGGTGCCGATGTAGCTGGTGAGCGACATGACCATCTCTTCGCGGATGGGGTCGATGGCCGGGTTGGTCACCTGGGCGAAGAGCTGTTTGAAGTAGTGGAACAGCGGCTGCGGCTTGTCCGACAGGCAGGCCAGCGGCGTGTCGGTGCCCATGGAACCGATGGGCTCTTCGGCGCCAGCGGCCATCGCGCTCAGGATCATGCGCACATCCTCGTCGGTGTAGCCGAAGCAGCGCTGACGTTCGAGCAGCGTGTCGTAATCGGTGGGATGCCAGCGCGCCGGAGCGGGCAGGTCCTCCACGTGGATCTGGTTCTTGTCCAGCCACTCGCGGTAGGGGTTGCGGGCGGCCAGCCGCTCCTTGATCTCTTCGTCGGGGATGAGGCGGCCTTGTTCGAGATCGGCCAGCAGCATCTTGCCGGGTTGCAGGCGGCCCTTGCACTTCACCTTTTCCGGCTTGACCGGGAGCACGCCGGCTTCCGAGGCCATGATGAGCACGTCGTCGGTGGTGACCATCCAGCGCGCCGGGCGCAGGCCGTTGCGGTCGAGCGTGGCCCCGATGATGCGGCCATCGGTGAAGGCGATCGCGGCAGGGCCGTCCCAGGGCTCCATGAGCGACGCGTGGTATTCGTAGAAGGCGCGCTTTTCCGCCGTCATGGTGGTGTCGTGATCCCAGGCTTCGGGAATCAGCATCGCCATTACGTGCGGCAGTTCGCGGCCGGAGAGCGTGAGCAGCTCCACGGCGTTGTCGATCATGGCCGAGTCCGAGCCGCCCGGCATGCAGACGGGGAACAGCTTCTTGATATCGTCCTGGAACAGTTCGCTGCGCAGCACGCTTTGCCGCGCGGTCATCCAGTTGACGTTGCCCTTGACGGTGTTGATCTCGCCGTTGTGGCAGACGTAGCGGAACGGATGCGCCAACTGCCAGGTGGGGAACGTGTTGGTGGAGAAACGCTGGTGCACCATGCAGAGCGCGCTCACCAGGTCCGGGTCATTCAGTTCGCCGTAGAACTGCGGAATCTGCGGCGCCAGCAGCAGGCCCTTGTAGACGATGGTGCGCGTCGACATGGATGGGATGTAGAAGAAGTCGCCTTCCTTGATGTCGAGCGAGGCGATTTCCACTTCTGCGCGCTTGCGGACCACGTACAGCTTGCGCTCCAGTTCATCCTGGTCGAGGCCCGATTCGCCGCGGCCAAGGAAGATCTGCTCGATATAGGGCTGGGAGGAGCGTGCCTGACGGCCGATCGTGTCGCCATCCACCGGCGTGTCGCGCCAGCCCAGCACTTCCAAGCCCTCTTCGCGGGCAATGCGTTCCAGGATGCCTTCGCAGCGCAGGCGCGAGTTCGACTCCACCGGCAGGAACACCATGCCGACGCCATATTCCCCGGGCGCGGGCAGCGTGAAGCCAAGCTTTGAACACACCTTCTGGAAGAATTTGTGGGGGATCTGGATGGTGAGCCCGGCGCCGTCGCCCGTTTCCGGGTCGCATCCACAGGCGCCGCGGTGCGTCAGATTGATGAGGATCTGAATGCCTTTTTGGATGATGTCGTGCGAAGCAACGCCCTTCAGATTTGCGATAAGGCCGATTCCACAGGCATCTTTTTCGTTAGCCGGGTTGTACAAGCCCTGCTGCTGGGGTAGACCGCGAGTGAGACTGTCGTGCGACATGGTGAACACCTCTAAGGAAGAAAAAGTGTCTGGGCCGGGGGCCGTGTGGAAACACGAAGTGCGTGACGTGTTCCCAGGGAATAGAGATTAGTATACCGATCGGCTTATCATTAGTCTACTGAAAATCGAAGGGCGTGTTATATAAGAATGGCTTATTCTGCTGTGAACGCTGTATTGCTGCTCCTGCTGAGCGGCCCGGTGGCTGGGGCCGAAAGCTTCTGGTCGTGGCACGGCTTTGACCTGGTGGCGCTCAGAAAGGCGGGTTGGGAGGTAACGGTCCACAGCCGGTTGCGTACGCGGGAGGGCGAACTGCAGCAGGGGCGGACGGGGGCAATCCTGCGACGGGGGGTAGCGCCGCGGTTGGCGCTGCTCTCAGGCTACTACTATGGCAAGGAAGAGGATAGCGTCGATGAGCTCCGGGACGTGCATCGCGGCTTCGGCGGGGGTGAGGTGACGCTGGTGCGGAGCGAGACGGCGAAACTGGCGGCGCGGACGCTGGTGGAGTATTTCGTGCGGGAGACGCGGGCGAATTCCGGACGTTTCCGGCAGCGGTTGCGGTTAGAGCAGGGGAGGGTGGTGGGACCGGCGGTGCAGGGGGAGTGGTTTTTCGATGGAGAGGGATTTCTAAGCCAGCGGTACGCGGCTGGGG
>JAEUQF010000375.1 GCA_016789745.1 Bryobacterales bacterium | reverse complement strand
CATGCGGCACCGACACATAGAACCGGTCTCCCCGAATCTCCCGCAACTCCCGCAGGAAATCAATCACCCGCCCTACCTCGCCAAGCCCTACGCGGCGCGCCTTCGCCAGAATATTCAGCAGTCCCGCCCGCCGAATATCGTCAAGGCCCTCATACAACTCCCGCCCGGACTTACCTTCAAAGCCCAACACCTTCTTGCTGTCGTCCAGCAGCTTCTGCCCGTCCTTCAACTCCACCCAGTTCGGAAACTGCACCCGCAGCACCTTCTCCGAGTCCACCGCGAACACAAACACCCGCTCGTTGTCGCCGGACTTACTCAGGTTGATCATGCTGGTCACCGGCAGGTACGAAGGCGGATCAATGAAGGCGCGGTACAGCCCTCGCGGCGGCCCATACAGGTTCTTGATCGTAAACCGGCTTCGCGCACTCACATTACGAGCGCCCACCACATCGCTCAACTCCGTGTGCCGCAGAATCACATCCACGTTCTCCTGCAGCTTCTTGCCGTACACATCCACCAATTCCAATCGCAGCCGTGCATCGCGTTGCATCTACACACCTCCTCCGGCCGCCAGCAGCGTCGCCACCGGGTCATACTCACGTTGCACAAACTCAGCCGTGAAGGCCAGGAACCGCATCTGCGCGCGCAACCGCACCGCCGGATCCGCCGTCCCCGTAACATCGAACGACCGCAGGAAACCCGCCAGATTGCCCAGCGCCGCCACATCCTCAAACGTCCGGAACCGCAGCGACCCCGCCCCCAGCGGATTCCCATTCTTCGTCACCGTGTAATAGAGGGTCGTGTAGTCCGCAAGCACTTCGCCCGCGGTCGAGGGGCCGTTCGCATCCCCCTGCATGAACTTGCGCCCTTCAAACACGTACTGATCACCACCCGGAGAGCCGAACTCCAGGTGATACCGCATCTCGGCCTCCGCGGTATCCGCATTCACGCGCAGATAGTTGAAGCGGCTGCGCCCCGGATGCACCACGAAGATCGCCGGAGAAAAACCGTCAAAGGCGTGGAACTCAATCTCGCCCGAAGCCGCCGCTTCATGCGCGACGCCCTCCACAAACTCGTTGACATCCTTCACCGTCATGCGCAGCCGGAAGCGGCAATCCACGGCACCGTCGGGAGCCTGTGCGCTGGTGGTACCGCGCATGCCCGGCTGATACCAGCCCACCATCTCTTCATCGAACGTCATGCCGATGCCATCGGGCAGCCGCGTCTCGATCAGCGCCTGCGCTAACGTGTTGGGCTCCGTGACACCGCCCGCCGCTTCTGCCCGCGTCAGCAGGTAATACAGCCCGAATCGTCTGCCGCTCCCGCCCTCTTCTGCATGCAGCAAGCCCAGCGATGCGGCCGGCAACGCCGTGGCCAGCGGCTCCGGAACCTCCACCACGTACTTGCCAATCATCAGGTCAGGGCCCAGCAGGCGAATCTCATCGTGGAATGGCGTGAAGTCATCCATGCGGAAATGGTCCGCCACGAAGGAAGGAATCGACAGCCCTTCGATGAGCCCCAGCAGCCGGTACCGCGCCTCCACCCGCCCATCCGGCTTCACATCGAAAGTCAGCCGTGAAATGCCCGCCGCCCGATTCGCATTCGATACCGCATCCATACGCCAAACACCGGAGAGTTCCTCCTTCGCCGGCACCTCCGCCGATTGCCACAGCAGCCGGTGATCTTTCACCGTCATTTCGTCAAAGCCGTAGAGCGTGGTCATCGGGAAGGTGAACAGGCGCAACCCGTTCGGATAAGTCCCCAGGTACACCCGCCCGATCAGCAGGTTCTCGTTCACCACCTTGAAGATGTCGTAGTAGCCCTGCCACGGCGGATCCACATACCGCAGCACAATGTAGCGGCCCGGCTCCAGCGGCCCACTGCGCTCGGCGATGTGGATCTCCTCCAGCGTGTTGCGCGCGTGGATGATGCCGTCCGTATCGCTGGTGATCCCCGCCGGCTGCCCGTTCTGTTCAAAGAAGCGCTTCTGAAAGCCCGTGAACAGCGCCGCCGACATCGCGTTCAAAATGTGGCCCTTCGGGAAGAAGCCTTTCCACGCGTCGGCATGAATCAGCCCTGTCGCCTCATCCACCCTCCGCGGCCCCTTGTTCATCATCCACGAAAGCGGTTTTGACTCCACACGCCGGAACAGCCGCTCCAACTCCGACTCGCTATACTTCGCCACCTCACGCGGATCAATAGCGCCCACCGACACCATCCGCGGCGGGCTTGGCAGGTCGACTCCCTCCCACTGCTCCACAATGCTCTTCGCAATTCGTTCCGCCAGCGCGCAGATCGTAAGGAACGGGTTCACGCCCAGCGCCGATGGAATCAGCGCGCCATCGGCCACATACAACCCGTTCTGGATATCGCCCGTGCCGCTGAACACGCGCCCGTACTGATCCACCGCGCCATGCAGGTAGTCCTCGCCCACCGGGCATCCGCCCAGCGGATGGGCCGTGATCAGGTGCCGGAGATTGAACATCTCCCACGTCGGGTTCTGGATGAACTTCGCCCCTTGTGCGCGCGCGTGCCGCCGCAGCTCTTCGTTAATTCGCGTGAACACTACCTGCGTGCCCGCATCGGCCCAGCGGATACTCAGCCGCCCGTCCGGCTCAAACCACGGCGCTTCAAAACTCATGCTGCCGCGCGCATCATCAAAGCCCATGCAGAGATAGAACATCGTATGGTTGAGTGCACCGTCAGCGCTTCGCGGCGCGCCCAGCGCGATGTCCCGCTGCAGCCGTTGCAACTCCGCGCGCTCATCGCCCACATCGGTGTCCTCGCCGCGGAGCAGCGCAAAGGCCGCCCGCGCCGCATCCACATACCCCTTCGGGAACGACAGGTCTTCCACGTACATCCGCTGCGGTGTCCCCGCGTGCCCGTTGTATCGAATCCCCGCCACAATCGTCGGCCCCGGCGCATGGGGCCGCCAGGGCGAATTCGGTTGATTGCCGAAGCCCAGCACCTCCGCCCGCGAATCGCCGTTATACGCCAACCCGAAGAAGTCGCCATTGCCACTAAAGTTCGAGCCCACCCGCGGCGACACACTCAGCCCGTGCATCTCGGACCGCATCAGGATTTCGGTGGAGTTGATCGACCCCGCCGCCAGAATCACGTTATCGGCTGTAAGAGTGAATGCTTCGCTGGCCAGCGCCGAGGTGTAGTGCCGCCCATGAATGCGCCACCCCGTCCCGACCTTTTCCACCCACTCCACCTTGGTCTGGGTGAAGATCTGCGCCCCGGCGTTGGCCGCCATCGGCAGATAGTTCATGTAAAGCGTGTTCTTCGCGCCCACATTGCAGCCGGTGACGCAGTCGCCACAATCGATGCAGGGCTGCTGCTCCACACCATGGACGTTCTTGCCATTGATATCGAAGTTCACCGCGATGTTCAGCGGAACGGCACGCCCGCCTAACTGTTGCGCGCGCGCGTCCAGCCGCTGCACCTTCGCCAACTGATCGGCCCGCGGGTGCGGCTTGGCTGCTAGAACCTTGATCGCGTCCTGGTAGAACGGCCGCAGGGTCTCCAGACTCAGCGATTCTGGCCACCCGGAAAGACGGAACACATCCTCCTCCGGCAGGATGGCCACATTCGCATTCACCAGTGAGGTGCCACCCAGCCCGGAACCCTTAATCACCGAGATATCGCGGTAATTCAGGATCTCATACAGACCCAGCGGATTGGCTCGATTCCGTTGGTTTCGCACCAGGCCGTCGAACGTATCCGGGAACGTTCCCACAGGCCATTCCCTGCCCCGCTCCAGGATGCACACCGATGGTTTGGGATTGACGTCAGCGGTGGCAATGCGGGCCGCAGTGATCGCCCCTCCATAGCCCGAACCCACGACGACGAAGTTGTAATGTTGAGCACGAGTGGCCCAGGGTCGCGAAAGCATAACCCTCCTTTAACGGCGAACGGACACTTCGCTAAATTAAATGCCAAATCGCCGGAAAAGGCAAGGAATAGAATAACGGACGGCGCGAAACGGGGCCGCGTCCACCACACATCGGCAGCGCGGCACCTACCGTGCCATGGCTTCGTGTGCTTCCTGTGAAACTTCCGACAACCGCACTGGCCGCCCTTCCAGATACGACTTGCGAGCCGCCAGTGCCATCACCACGGGCACCCGCCCATCGGCGCCGTTCACCGGCGTCGGCCGGTCGTGCGTTACCGCTTCGACAAACTCCCGCACTTCCCGCTCGAAGCTATCGAGATACCGGTCCATGAAGAAGTGCAACGGCAGGTCGCGCCGTACCGATTCCGCCGTGCTGATAACCGCACGATTGGGATACACATTGTCCGTCGCAATCGAGCCCTTGCTCCCCAGCACCTCTACCCGCTGGTCGTAGCCATACGGAGCCTGGCGGCAGTTGTCGATGGTGCCAATCGTGCCGTTGGCGAACCGCAACACCAGCAGCGCCGTATCCACATCACCCGCCTTGCCGATCTCCGGATCCACGCGCACCGCGGCCGATGCGTAGATTTCAGTCACTTCCTCGCCCATCAGAAAGCGCGCCATGTCGAAGTCATGGATGGTCATGTCCAGGAACATGCCACCCGACACCTTCACATAGGAGATCGGCGGCGGCCCCGGATCGCGGCTGATGATGTGCAGCAGATGCGGCGTGCCGATCTCGCCACTACGGATCGCCTCCCGCACGCGGGCAAAGTTGCTGTCGAACCGCCGATTGAAGCCCACCTGCAACTTCACGCCGACCTGCGCCACGGCTTCCAACGCCGCGTCGATCTTCTCCAGCGTGTGGTCCACCGGCTTCTCGCAGAAGATGTGCTTGCCCGCCTTCGCTGCCTGCGTAATCAGGTCGGCATGCGTATTGGTAGACGAGCAGATCAATACCGCGTCAATGGCCGGATCCGCGAAGACTTCCTCTGTCCGCGCGTAGACTTTCGGAATCCCGCAGCGCTGCGCCAGCACCTCGGCCACCGTGCCATTCGGATCGGTCACCGCCGCCACGGTAGCATCTGGGATGCGGAACGTGATCGTCTCCGCATGCACTTTTCCGATTCGGCCGGCGCCGATTACTCCCACCTGGAGTTTGCTGCTCACAATGCCTCCTCAATCAACCGCAGGTACGCACGGTTGCGTTGCGCGCTTTCCTTTGGCGCACCCATGCCCGGCAGTACATCCTGTTCCACCAGAACATACCCGACATACCCGCTCTGCCGCAGCCACCGCAGCACGCCCGCGAAGTCCACGCCTCCCTTGCCGAGTTCGCTGAACACGCCGTGCCGTAGCGCCTGAAAGTAGTCCCACTGCCCGGCTCGCGCCTGTTCGGCCACCGCCGGATCGCAGTCCTTCAAGTGGATGTACGCGATACGGCTCTTGAATCGCTCCAGCGCTTCTACCACCCGGAAGTGCCCTGCGCCATATGCAAAGTGCCCGGTGTCGAAGACGAGGCTGATCGCGTCGGGATCGGTCAGGTTCAGAAACGTAGCGATCTCCTCGGGCGTCTCCACGTAGCCCGCGCAGTGGTGATGGAACACCGTGCGCAGTCCGGTCTCGGCCATCACCGCGCGTCCCACCTTGTTGGCACCATCGGCGAACACACGCCACTCGGCATCGCTCAACCCCATCGCGGGCGTAACTCGGCCGGCGTTCTGCGTGCGCTCCGGCACTGACCCGTTGTTGTCCGCCAGCACCAGGTACGGCTTCGGCTCAGAAGCCACCGCCGCCAGCAGTCTTGCGGTCTTCACCGCCGTCTCGATGCCCGCCGCATGCGCCGCGGCGTCCTTCAAGGCCACCGGTACAAACGCGCCCAGCATCACCAGACCGCGCTTGTCCAGTTGCGCCCGCAACGTCGGCGGATCGGTTGGCATGTAGCCCCAGTCACCGAGTTCGGTGCCTGTATAGCCCGCCTCCACCAACTCATCCAACATGCGATCAAACGGGATCTGTTCGCCCTTGGTATCGGCGAACTCCAGCGTGCCCCAGGAACAAGGGGCATTGCCGACCCGCAAGGTCGCCGTCCTACTGTCCACTACGGTTGCCATTGGCATTCTCCGGCTTTCATTTCTTCACGGTTACCGGTGTTGTCAGTTCCAGGCGCCGCTCGTGGCGCACGCCCTGTTCGTACTGCGCACGCGCCGTCCGAATCGTCTCCAACTGTGAGACCTCGGAAATCGGCACGTCCCACCACGACTCATACCCAGGCACCCGCTGTTCTTTGTCCACCTCGATCACCACCGCGCACGTCCGGTCCGCGGTACGCATCTGCTCCACCGCCGCCGCCAGGTCTTCCCTCGTGCGCACCCGCACCGTCTTGGCGCCCAGCCCTTCGCACAGTGCCGCGAAGTCAATCGGCACGTTGCTTCCATCCAGTTGGCCCAACGCGGTCCGCAACTTGTAGTCGGTCCCAAATCCTCCCGAGCCGATGTGCTTCGATAGCCCGCCGATACTCGAAAACCCGTGGTTATCCAACACAATCAGATTCAGCTTGTAGCCTTCCTGCACCGACGTCGCAATTTCAGACGACATCATCAGGAAGGATCCATCGCCCACCATCACGTACACATCGCGCGAGGGATCGGCCATCTTCACGCCCAGCCCGCCGGCGATCTCATAGCCCATGCACGAATAGCCGTACTCCAGGTTATAGCCGTTCGGCCGCTGTGCCCGCCATAGCTTGTGCAGGTCGCCGGGCAGGCTGCCCGCGGCGCACACCACGATGTCCTGCGGCCGCGCGGCCTTATTCACAACGCCAACCACCTCCCCCTGGCTGATCGGCGGCCCGTGCCGCAGCCCGTGGATCCGATCGGTTTCCTGCTCCCACCATTGCTTCCATTCCTTGACCCGCTCCTCGTACTCCGCCGCCACGCGATAGCCGTTCACCGAAGCCGCCAGTTGCTCCAGAGCCTCGCGCGCATCGGCCAGCAACGGCAGGCCGCCGTGCTTGTAGGCATCCATTTCGGCGACGTTGATGTTGAGGAAGCGCACCGCCGGATTCTGAAACGCCGTCTTCGAAGCGGTAGTGAAGTCGCTCAGGCGTGTGCCGATGGCGATGACCAGATCCGCTTCGCGCGCCGCGATATTGGCTCCGGGCGTGCCGGTCACGCCGATGGCGCCGAGGTTCTGCGGATGGTCGAACGGTAGCGAACTCTTGCCGGCCTGCGTCTCGCCAACGGGAATGCCCGTCTGCTCCACGAATCGCGACAGCGCAGCCGTGGCTTCGCTGAACAGCACGCCGCCGCCGGCGATGATGACCGGGCGCTTGGCATTCCGAATCATCTCCGCCGCCCGAGCCAACATTGCACGCTCCGGTTCCGGCCGCGCGATGTGCCACACCCGCTTCTCAAACAACTCTTCGGGGTAGTCCCAGGCTTCGGCCTGCACGTCCTGCGGCAGCGCGAGCGTGACGGCACCAGTCTGCGCCGGCGACGCCAGTACACGCATGGCCTCCACAACGGAGCAGATCAGCTGATCGGGCCGGTTGATGCGATCCCAATAGCGCGACACTGGCTTGAAGCAATCGTTCACCGAAACGTCCTGCCCCTGTTCCGATTCCAACTGCTGCAGCACCGGCGCCACGTTGCGCCGCGCGAAGATATCGCCGGGCAGCAGCAGCACCGGAATGCGGTTGATAGTGGCCGTCGCGGCGCCGGTGATCATGTTCGTGGCCCCCGGCCCTATGGAGGAGATACAGGCGAACGTGCCCAGCCGGTTCTTTGTCTTGGCGAACGCCGTTGCCAGCAGCACCGACGCCTGCTCGTTCTTGCTCTGGTAGTAGCGGAAGTCGGGGTTCTCCTGCAGCGCCTGTCCGATGCCGGCTATGCAGCCATGCCCGAAGATGCCCCAGGCCCCGTGGAAGAACTTGTGTTCCACGCCATCGCGCTCCACGTACTGATTCTTCAGAAAGCCGATGAGAGCTTGCGCCATCGTCGTACGTTTCGTTCGCATGTTAGTTCTCCATCTCCATCGTGACCACCGGGACGCGCGGGTCCTTGTCATGCCACGTCTGCTTCACCCATTGATAGTCGGGGTCATCGGAGGCAGCCATGGACCGCGCCGAGCCGGCCAGTGAATTCAAGTAGTACACGTTGTAGCCGTGCGCGGCGACCACCGGGTGATAGCCCTCCGGCACCAGCACCATCTCGCCATCGCGGACGGTCATCGTTTCATCCAGCCGCCGGTCCGGTGTGTAGACGCGCTGGATCGCGTAACCTTCGGGCCGGTCGATGCGGTAGTAGTAGATCTCTTCCAGGTCCACCTCGCCAGGCGGATCATGGACGTCGTGCTTGTGCGGCGGGTAGCTGGACCAGTTGCCGCTGGGCGTGTAGACCTCGACCACCAGCAGCCGGTGCGCGGCAAACTCCGGCCGGATGATCTTGTTGATCTGGCGCGTGGCGTTGGCGCCGCCGCGGATCTCCACTTCGATATCGGCCGGCGTGATGAGCTTCGCCGGGTACGCTTCCTCGGCCCGGCAGAAGCAGAGGGCCAGGTCGCAATCGGTTTCCGCCGTCACGCTGTACGTGGTGTCGATGGGCAGGTAGAGCGCGTAGGGCATCCCTGCAAACACGTTCGGGCGACGGCCGACGCCTGTCCACTCGCCGCGCGAGGAGGTAACAGAGCAGCGTCCGCCAAGGATCACCAAGCCGAGTTCCCGATTCGCGGTGCTGCCGCTGACGCTCTCGCCGGCGGCGAGTTTGTGGTTCACGAGCGAGAGGAACTGGAAACCATCGATTTCCGGCTTCGCGTCTTGCGGGCGGATGAGTAGTTGCATTCGCTGTTCTCCTTGGGCGGGGCGGTCGATTCCCGGACGATAAGTTCGCCGGCCACGCGAACGTTCTGTTCGGCATCCTCGCCCGCGATCAGTTTGAGCAGAACCTGCATGGCCATCTGGCCCATGCGGTGTTTGGGCTGGCGCACGGTGGTCAACGGCGGATCCATGTAGCAGGCAAGTGCCAGGTCATCGAAGCCAACCAGCGAGATATCGTCAGGGACGCCGAGGCCGCGGGCACGGATGGCCTGGCGGGCGCCGAGCGCGGTCATGTCGTTGTAGCAGAACACGGCAGTCGGCGCGGGCCGCACGGCAAGCAACTTCTCCATCGCCACGCGTCCGGCTTCGGCCTTGCCATCGCCATGCAGCACGTAGTTGGGACGGAAGGCGATATCGGCCTCGTCGAGCGCGGAGCGATAGCCGCTGAAGCGCTCGGAGTCGGAGCCATAGCCGAAGCGGTCGCCGATGTAGGCGATGCGCGAGTGCCCCAGGCGGATCAGGTGTGCGACCGCGGCGCGGCTCGCTTCGAAGTTCTCGATGAGGATGGAATGGGCGAACTGGCTGGGGTGCTGGTTATTGAGGAGCACGATGGGGATGTGCATCTGCTCGAGCACCGAAGCATAGAGCGCGCCCACCCGCGAAGCGGTGACGACGATGCCGTCGACGCGGCGGTCTTCGAAGGACTGAACCACCTTCATCTCGCGCTGCGGATCGGCATGGCAGTTGGCGAGGAAGACGGAGTAGTCATGGGCGATAGCCTCGTCTTCAATGCCGCTGACCACTTCGGCGACAAAGGGGTCCTCAATGCTGGTCACCACCACGCCGATCGTATTGGTGCGCGAGGTGGCCAGGCTGCGGGCAACGGCGCTGGCGCGGAAACCATTGTCGGCGGCGATGCGGCGGATCTTCTCAGCGGTGTCGGGGTTAACGAGAGGGCTTTCGCGAAGGGCACGGGAGACCGTAGAGTGGGAGACGCAGGCCAAGCGGGCGATGTCTTTGATGGACACCCGTTTGGCAACGGAAGGCGCACCACTCGGTTTGATGGACGGCGGGGTCTCACTGAACACGTGTGCAACCAAATTTTACTCAGCAGAAACATTCCTGTAAAGAGATATCTACAGAAATGTGGGAAGCTGGAGCCTTGACGAGCAGTTTCAATGCGGTTACGATTGGTGCACACGTGTTCAGCACGCGCCACGAAGCCGCTATGTCACACGCAACCTCGTCTGTTTCCTTCAAGAGCCCCCTTCATCAGATGACGCAGACCACGCCCACATGCCTGTGGAATGACTCGGCGTCGCTGGAGGAGTTGGCGTATTCGATCGATCATGGGGCCGTCGGTGCCACCTGCAATCCGGTGATTGCTCTGACGGTGTTGAAGTCCGAGATCAAGCGCTGGCGGCCGCGCATCGTCGAACTTGCGCGGGAGATGCCGAACGCCACCGAGGATGAGATCGGGTGGCGGGTGATTGAGGAGATGTCGGCACAGGCGGCCGCCCTGCTGCTGCCGGTGTTCGAAGCTCACAAGGGCCGCAACGGGCGCCTGTCCATCCAGACGGATCCGCGCTTCTACCGCAACACGGAAGCGATCGTGAGGCAGGCGGTGCACTTCAGCCAACTGGCACCGAACATCATCGTGAAAATCCCGGCAACACGGGCGGGTATACCGGCCATCGAGGAGGCCACCTACCAAGGCGTGAGCATCAACGCCACGGTCTCGTTCACCGTTCCGCAATGCATTGCGGTTGCCGAGGCTGTGGAGCGCGGACTGCGGCGCCGGGAACGCGAGGGCAAGGATATCTCGACCATGGGCCCGGTGTGCACGATCATGGTGGGGCGCCTGGACGACTGGTTGAAAGTTGTTCTGGACAAGGAGAACATCAGCACGGATCCGGGATACCTGGAATGGGCCGGGGTAGCGGCGTTCAAGAAGGCGTACGCGATCTATCAGGAACGCGGCTACCGGCTGCGGCTGTTGTCGGCGGCCTTCCGCAATCACATGCACTGGAGTGAGTTCATCGGCGGGGACGTGGTGATTTCCCCGCCGTGCTCGTGGCAGAAACGCTACAACGCCAGCGATATTGAGGTGGTGCCGCGCATTGGCAAACCCGTCGACGATCAGATTGTCCAGGACCTGCTGAAGCGATTCACCGACTTCCGCCGTGCGTACCACGAGGATGGACTCGCGATTGACGAGTTCGATACATTTGGCTGTACATCACGAACGTTGCGGCAGTTCTTGGGGGCATGCACGGATCTATCCGTGGTGGTCCGCGACATCATGCTGCCGAATCCTGATTTGCTGTAGTTGACAACCTTCTGAGGTTAGGAAATTCATGTCTCGCATATTGCTTCTGGGGCTTATCGCAGTTCTCTGCGCGTTTGGGCAGTACGATTCCGGCGCCATTCTCGGTACGGTTACCGATCCGAGCGGCGGCGTCATTGCTGGAGTGAAAGTCACGCTGGAAAACACACGCACCGGCGTGAAACAAACCACCAATACGGATGAGAATGGGAACTACTCGTTCCTGAGCCAGCGCATTGGTGAATACAGGGTTAGCGCGGAATTGCAGGGGTTCAAGCAGGTGTCTTCAGACGCCTTCGTGCTGACCGTGAATGCGCGGCAGAGAGTGAACCTGTCGCTGCAGGTTGGGGAAGTGACACAGAGCATCGCGGTGACCGGCGCGGCAGAAGCGCTGGAGACCGAGTCGAGCGACCGCGGGCAGGTGATCCAGCGGGCGGCAATCGTAAACCTGCCGCTGAACGGCCGGGCGTATGCGGACCTGGCGCTGCTGTCGCCAGGTGTTCGCAAGTCCAACATCACCAACCGCGACGCGTCGTTCAATGTGAACGGTTTGCGGAGTTCGCTGAACAACTTCATGGTGGACGGCGTGGACAACAACGCGTACGGCACGTCGAACCAGGGCTTTTCCAACCAGATCGTGCAGTTGAATCCGGATGCGGTGGAAGAGTTCCGAGTGGTGACGAACAACTTCTCGGCCGAGTATGGCCGGGCTGGCGGTGCGGTGATCAACGCCAGTCTGCGCAGCGGCACCAATCAGTTTCACGGGTCGGCATGGGAGTTTCTCCGCAACACGAAGTTGAATGCGGTGGGCTTTTTCCGGCCGTCGACCGGGGTGAAGCCGGTGCTGGTGCAGAACCAGTTCGGCGCATCGTTCGGCGGGCCGATCCGGAAGGACAAGACGTTCTTCTTTGCCAATTACGAAGGTTTGCGGCGTGTGGAGCGGAACCTGCAGTTCGCGACGCTCCCGACGATGGACCAGCGGGCGGGTCGCTTTGGCGTTCCGGTGCGGAATCCGCTGACCGGTGAAGTCTTCGCTGACGGCGTGATTCCGGCCAGCCAGATCACCCCGTTCGCGCGCCGCGTTCTGGCGGATCTGCCCGCGCCGATCCGTCCGACGAATCCTGGCGTGCTGCCTTCGAACAACTGGGACTTTCTGACGCCGACGCCTTCGGTGGACAACAAGGGTGACGGCCGCATCGACCACTATTTCAACTCGAAGCTGAATGCATTTGGGCGCTATAGCCACCGGCTGTTGAACCGCACGGAGAACCACGTGATCCCGGGCCCGTCGGGGGGGGATGCGAACGGCAACGTGCGGGTGTTCAACCAGCAGATCGCGGGGGGATTCAACTACAGTCTGTCGCCGCTGTCGATGATTGACTTCCGATTTGCGTACTCGGTGTTTGAAGGGGGCAAGTTCGCGCTTGGTTCGGAGCGGCCGAACATGGCCCAGGAGTACGGGGTGCCAGGTCTACCGGACAATCCGACGATCGGCGGCGGTCTGAGTACGCAGTCGGTGAGCGGCTTTACAACGATGGGCCGGCAGTCGTCCAATCCGCAGTTCCAGGATCCGACGACGATCAACCCCAAAGTGAACTATTCGCGGATCGTGAACCGCCATTCGTTGAAGGCGGGTTACGAGTACCAGGCGATCAATACCGACATCTTCGACTTCAATCCGCAGTATGGCCAGAGCAACTACGCCGGCCAGTTCTCGCGGCCGGCCACGGTAACGGGCAACAACAACCTGTACAACATGGCGGACTTCCTGTTCGGCGCCCGTTCCGCCTACAGCCTGAACAACCAGATTGTGCTGAATTACCGGCAGCGGATGCACTTTCTGTATCTGCAGGACGACTGGAAGGTGAATGACAAGCTGACACTGAACATCGGCGCGCGGTACGAGTATGCGACGCCGCAGTGGGACGACCAGAACCGCATCTCGAACTTCGATCCGGTATCGAACCGGCTGATCCAGGCGAGTTCGGGGAGCATTTACAACCGGTCGCTGGTGCAGCCGGACCGGAACAATTGGGCGCCGCGATTCGGGTTGGCGTACAAGCTGACGGGGCGGACGGTGGTCCGTTCGGGGTATGGGATCAGCTACATTCATTTCAATCGTCTGGGCGGGGAGAACCTGCTGGGCTACAACGGCCCGTCGATCGTCAATCTGACGATCAACCAGTTGTCGTCGCAGCCGCTGTGCACGGGGCAGAATTACCGCAACTGTTTCCGGCTGATGGAACAGGGTTTCCCGTCGGGGCTGGTGGATCCGTCGAACTTCTCCACGGCGACGACGCGCACCAACTATACGCCGGCGGACTACCGGACGTCGTATGTGCAGAGCTGGCACCTGACGGTGCAACGCGAGATCAAGAAGGACCTGGTGGTGGACGTGGCATATGTGGGGAACCGGTCGAACGGGCTGATGACGCTGGGGGACTACAACCAGTCTCGGCCGAATGCGATTGGGGAGAACCTGACCATCCTGCAGCGGCGTCCGATCCAGAACTTCGACTACATCCAGATCTCGTGGGGCGGCGGCTTCGCGACGTATCAGGCTCTGCAAACCAAGATCGAAAAGCGGTACGCCGCTGGTGTTTACCTGTTGAACAGCTTCACGTGGTCGAAGGCGATCGACAACGCGTCCG
>JAEUQF010000355.1 GCA_016789745.1 Bryobacterales bacterium | reverse complement strand
TGCGCACTGCGCGCCGTTCTGCCAGCATAGTTCTGCGACGGGCGGCTCCGGCGGGATGAGCTTAGAAGCTTTCGTCTTCGCCAGTACCGGACCAAACCGCACTACTCGGGAGCCGTTTACACAGATTCCCGGACACTACCTGGGAATGCTGTGCGCGGCATTCGATCCTTACTTGTCGGCGATCCGGTGGACCTATCACGGCAACTTTACCCTGTGTCACTTCAGCAGCCGGCCCCCGCGATCACTCGCGAGCCGCTGAGCGACCTGCAGCTACGAACACTGAAGGCGATCGCCGCCCCCCCCGCCGTCTGGCAGCGCGAGACCAACATCTGGCAAGCCTGGGGATTGCCGGACTCATCCCACGGACTGCGCTCCTGGCTCTCGCAACCGCAATAAAGGGACGTCGTCCCCAACCCGTGCCGCCGTGCCCCCCGAAAACGATATAGTGAACTCCATGCGACGGGCCGTCTTCCTGCTCGCCACCGCCGTGATCGCCTCCGCCGCCGATCCCCAGGCCGTCCTGCGCCAATACTGCCAGCCTTGCCATAACCACAACCCCCAAGACCCCCAAACCCGCGAAGCCATCATCGCCAAGCTGCGCTCCGGCGCCATGCCCCCGCCCGGCCGTCCCCGCCCCGCCCGCGACCTCTACGCTGCCACCATCGCCCAACTCGAAACCGCCGCCGACACCGAAGCTGCCGCCGCGAAACCCAACATCAACCAACCAGGCCCCCGCCTCCGCCGCCGCAACCGTGCCGAGTACAACAACGCCATCAATGACCTGCTCGGCCTCAACGTCGATATCCGCAGCCAGCTCCCCGGCGACGAAACCGCCGACGGCAGCTTCGACAACTACGCCGCTGCCCTTACCCTCTCCACCGCCCACCTCGAACGTTACCTCTCGGTCGCCCGCCAGGTCACCCGTCTCGCCGTCGGCCTGCCCCCCACCCAACCCCGCGCCGAGACCTTCTCTATCCCCCTCCACGTCCTCCAATCCGACCGCCAGTCCGACCTCCAGCCCTACGGCACCCGCGGCGGCCTCGCCGTCTCTTACTGGTTCCCCGTCACCGGCCAATACTCGTTCAAAGTCCAACTCCAGCGTCAATACCAGGACTACCTCAAAGGCATGGGCTGGCCCCAACCCCTCGACCTCCGCATCGACAACACCCTCCTCCAACGTTGGACCGTCGGCGGGCAGGCCAAGGGTCGCCCCGCCGGAGCCAGCTATGCCGGTGACGGCGAGCCCGGGTTCGCCGGCTCCCCCGAATGGGAACGCTACATGCAAGTCGAAGGCGACGCCTACCTCGAATACAAGGTCCGCGTCGAAGCCGGACCCCGCACAGTCTCGATCGCCTTCCCCCGCCTCTCCTACGAGCCCGAAGGCCTCTTCCAACCCCTACAACGCGGCCGCGTCATCGCCAACGATCAGGTCTACATGGACCACGCCAACGTCGCCAGCCTCACCATCGCCGGTCCCGACGGCCCCACCACCATCGCGGCCAACACCCCCAGCCGCCAGGCCATCTTCCCCTGCTACCCCAAAACCCCGGCCGAAGAACTCCCCTGCGCCCGCCAAATCCTAACCGCCCTGGCCACCAAAGCCTACCAACGCCACGCCACCCCCCAAGACCTCGAAACCCTCCTCTCCTTCTTTAACACTCCAAGCCCATCGTTTGAACACCGCATCCAATTCGCCCTAGAACGCCTCCTCCTCGACCCCGAATTCCTCTTCCTCCTCCCCACTGCATCCCCCGCCTCCCGCCGAGCCACCTTCCTCCAAAGCACCCTGGCCACAGACACCCTCCCCAACCTCACCCACCCCAAAACCATAGCCGCCCTCACCGACAACTTCGCCGCCCAATGGCTCAACCTCCGCCGCATCCCCGAAGTCGTTGTCGACCCCGACCGCTACCCCAACTACGACGATACCCTCCTCCAATCCTTCGATCAGGAAACCCGCCTCTTCTTCGCCCACAACCTCCGCCACGACCGCCCCGTCTCCGAACTCCTCACCGCCAACTACACCTTCGTCAACGAGCGCCTCGCCCGCCACTACGGCATCCCCGGCGTCCAGGGCTCCCGCTTCCGCCTCGTCCACTACCCCAACCCCGCCCAACGCACCGGCCTCCTCTCCCACGGCTCCATCCTTGCCACCACCTCCTACCCCGACCGCACTTCCCCCGTCCTCCGCGGCAAATGGCTCCTCAACAACATCCTCGGCCTCCACGTCCCCAACCCGCCCGAAGGCGTCGATACCACCCTCGCCTCCAAGCCCGGCCGCCCATCTTCCATCCGCCAGCGCCTCGCCGAGCACCGCAAGAACCCCGCCTGCAACAGTTGCCACACCGCCATTGACCCGCTCGGCTTCGCCCTCGAACACTACGACAGTATCGGCGCCTTCCGCACCCAAGACGACTCCGCCCTCCCCATCGACGCCCGCGGCGAAACCGCCAACGGCGACATCCTCAACGGTCTTCAGGGCCTCAACCGATTCCTCCTCGCCGACCCCGAATCCTTTCCCCGAACGGTCACCGAGAAGCTCATGGCCTACGCCCTCAGCCGCCCCCTCACCTGGCAGGACCAGCCCACCGTCCGAGCCATCGTCCGCCAGGCCGCCCCCAACAACTACCGCTGGTCCGCCCTCATCCAAGGCATCTTAGAAAGCCCGCAGTTCCAAGGAGCCACAGCCCCATGACCAGACTCCCTCGCCGCACACTCCTAAAATCCACCGCCGGAGCCCTCGCCCTCCCCTTCCTCGACGCCATGCTCCCGCGCCTCCGCGGCGCCGTCCCCTCCCCCCATCGTTTCCTCGCCTTCTACGTCCCCAACGGCATGGCCATGGAATACTGGCCCAACCCCATCCTCGACCCGTTAACCCCCTACCGCCCCCAAACCCTCCTCCTTTCCGGCATCAAAGCCAACTGGAACTACATTCATGCCGGCGCCTCCGGCTCCTTCCTCACCGGCACCCCGCGCGGCGGCCGCAATGAGATCGAGATCATCGCCGCCGTCTCCATGGACCAACTCCTCGCCCGCCATTTCGCCCGTGAAACCCAGGTCCCCTCCCTTGAACTGTCCATGGATCTCCCCGCCAACGCCGGCGCCTGCACCGGCAACCTCAGTTGCGCCTACACCCACACCCTCTCCTGGCGCAGCCCCACCCAACCCCTCCCCATGGAGTGGAACCCCCGCGCCGTCTTCGAACGCCTCTTCGGCGATTCCGGCAGCACCGACCCCGCCACCCGCCAAACCCGCCTCCAACAGCACAAAAGCCTCCTCGACTCCGTCAACGACAAGCTCGCCTCCCTCAAGCGCGACCTCGCCCCCGCCGACCGCACCAAGCTCGACGAATACACCGAAGCCGTTCGCGACGTCGAACGCCGCATCCAGAAAGCCGAAGAGCAGAAGGATCTCGAACTCCCCGCCATGGCCCAACCCCTCGGCGCCCCGCCCGTCTTCGAAGACCACCTCGCCCTCATGCTCGACCTCCAGATCCTCGCCTTCCAGTCCGGCCTCACCCGCGTCATCTCCTTCATGCTCAGCAAGGAGCAGAGCGCTCGCCCCTACCCCCAAATCGGCGTCCCCGAAGCCCACCACCCGCTGTCGCACCACAACGACCAGCCCGAACTCATCGCCCAGATGTCGAAGATCAATCGCTACCACGCCGAACTCTTCTCCAAATACCTCGCCCGCCTCCACGCCACGCCCGATGGCGACGGCTCGCTGCTCGACCACATGACCATCCTCTACGGCAGCGGCATCTCCAACAGCACACGCCACTCCGGTGACAACCTCCCCCTCCTGCTCGCCGGCGGCGGCAACGGGACCTGGAAAGGCGGCCGCCATATCTCCTACCCCAACTCGCCGCCCATCGCCAACCTCCTCCTCACCCTCCTCGATAAGTTCGGCGTCCCGGTCGACAAGGTTGGCGGCAGCACCGGCAAACTCCCCTTGGAAGGGCTCAGCCTCTAAGCCATGCTCTTCGCACTGCTCGCGGCCTCGCTCGCCCTCCACGACGCCGCCTACAAAGACGACCTCGCCGAAGCCCGCCAACTCATCGCTAAAGGCGCCGACGTCAAGGCCGCTACCGACCTCGGCGTCACTCCGCTCTGGCTCGCAGCCGAGAACGGCAGCACGCCCATGGTCAAACTCCTGCTCGATGCCGGCGCTAATCCCAACGCCGCGCTCCTCGATGGTGAAACCCCGCTCATGGCCGCGGCCCGCGGCGGCTTCTCCGACGTCGCCGAACTCCTTCTCAACAAGGACGCCAACCCCAACGCCAAGGCCACCCGTGACCAGACTGCCCTCATGATCGCTGCCTCCCGCCGCCATCCCGACGTCGTCCAGATCCTGCTCCGCTATAAGGCCGACCCCCAAGCCCGCAGCGCCACCTGGTCCCAGATGATGGCTGTCCCCCCGCATGGCCACCCGCCCTACAACCGCCAGATCCCGCACGGCCACATGACCGCCCTGCTCTTCGCCGCCCGCTCCGGCGACCTCCGCTCCGCCCAACTCCTCCTCAACGCCGGCGCCGATCCCAATGACCGCGACGCCTGGGGCCTCGACGCCCTCACCCACGCCGCCGAAGCCAACCACCGAGACCTCGTCCTGCTCCTAGCGCCACTCGCCAAGCCCGCCACCGTCGCCGCCAAAGAGCCCGGCTTCACCGCCCTCCACGCCGCCATCCTCCACCGCGACGCCACCATGGTGGAAGCGATCCTCAAGGCCGGCGCCAACCCCAACCTCCCCGTCACCAACTGGACCCCCACCCGCCGCTCCTCCCGCGACTATCACTTCACCCCCGCGTTAATCGGCGCCAGCCCTCTCTACCTCGCCGTCCGCATCGCCGAACCCAACCTCGTCCGCACCCTCCTCCAACACGGAGCCGACCCCACCTTCGTCCACAACGTCGAATACCTCCACGACTACGATCAGCCCCGCAAGCTGTCCGTCCCACTCACCGCCGCCGCCAATGGCGATGGCCCCATCGTCGAATGGAAACGCCTCGATAAAGACGCCCGCACCGCCCGCGTCCCCGCCGTTCTCGACGCCCTGCGCTATCGTTAGTCATGACCACCGCTGAGGTTGCTAACCGACTCGTTGCCCTGTGCAAGGAGTTCAAGAATTTCGAAGCGATGGAGACGCTCTACGAGCCCGACATCGTCAGCGTCGAACCCTTTCCCGGCCCGGATGGCTCCTTCGAAACCAACGGCAAAGCCGCCGTCATCCAGAAGAGCGCCAATTGGGCCCAGGCCCATGAAATCCACGCCGCCAGCGTAGAGGGCCCCTACGTCGGAGTAGACAAGTTCTCCGTCATCTTCAACTTCGAGATCACCCACAAAGCCAGCGGTAACCGCAAGCACGTGCGCGAAGTCGGCATCTACACCATGGACGGCGGTCTCATCACCCGAGAAGAATTCCACGTCGCTCACTTCTAAGCTAATAGCTAAGAGCTAAAAGCTATCCCCCACACCCACCCATAGTTCGCTACTCTGGGCGGGAATGCAGCCGATCCATACCGTCTACGGTGGCGCCCACCTGTTTCGCCGCGACACCGCGCCGAAGCTCGCCCGCATCGCCCGCAAAGCCTTCGACACCTACCACCACCTGCTGCCCGTCACCGATCCGGTCAAAGACCGCATCGCCGCCAAGCTCGACCACAACGCCGTCGAAGACCTCCGCATCGACTTCGAGGACGGCTACGGCGTCCGCGCCGACGAAGAGGAGACCGAACACGCCGTCTTCGCTGCCAAAGAGGTCAACGAAGGCTATAAGGACGGCACACTCCCCGCCTTCCTCGGCATCCGCCCGCGCTCCTTCCATGCCGCCACCCGTACCCGCGCCCTCCGCACCCTGCGTGCCTTCTTCGGCGCCCTCCACCGCGTCCCAGATAACTTCGCCGTCACCCTCCCCAAGATCGAACACGAAGAAGAGATCGAAGCCCTCCGCATGGCCCTCGATGACCTCGGCGTCAACCCCGCCATCGAGCTCATGATCGAAACCCCCCAGGCCCTCGCCAACATGAAGGCCTTCCACGCCGCCGCCGGCCCCCAATGTCGAGGAGCGCACCTCGGCCCCTATGATCTGATGTCGTCGTGCGGGCTGGTGTCGGCTTCCCAATCCCTCCGCCATGCGCTCTGTACCCACGCCCGGCTGCAAATGCTCATCGGCTTTGCCGGCTCCGGCGTCTGGCTCTCCGATGGGCCTACCAGCACCCTGCCTTTGGGAGGCGAAGAAGAAGTGGGGCAGGCTTGGAAGCTCCAGTGGCTCGACGTCCAGAACAGCCTCGCCACCGGCTTCTTCCAGGGCTGGGACCTCCATCCCGCCCAGTTCCCCATTCGCTACGCCGCTCTCTACCAACACTTCAGCGAGCACCTGCCCTCCACCCTCGCCCGCCTCGAGAACTTCGAAACCCAGCAGCAGCAGGCTACCCGCATCGGCGTCGTCTTCGACGATGCCGCCACCATCCGCGGCCTCCGCGCTTTCGCCGAACGCGCCCGCTCCTGCGGCTTCCTGGAGTAGCCATGCGCCGCCTCGTCCGCGCCGCTACCTACGCCCAACTGCTCGACCGGGCCGCCGACTTCCTCCGCGCCCACCGCGAGCAGGAGGTGCTGCTCGTCGCCCCCACTCGCCCCGCCGCCGATGACCTGCTCCGGCTGCGGTTAGGCGATTCGGCCGGCGTGCACCGCGTGACCCTCGGCCTGCTTACCCGCAA
The DNA here is from genome assembly GCA_016789745.1 of Bryobacterales bacterium. Lineage (GTDB taxonomy): Bacteria > Acidobacteriota > Terriglobia > Bryobacterales > Bryobacteraceae > CADEFT01. Next base: position 9,944 of record JAEUQF010000355.1, on the reverse strand, counting down.
CCTCGTCGAAGAGGATATCGCCGAACGCGGCCTCGCCCCCATGAGCGCCCTCGGCGCCGAGGCACTCGTCGTGCGTGCCATCTACCTGGTTCGCCGCGAGTCGCGCCTCGCCTACTTTGAGCCGGTCGCCTCCAGTCCCGGCTTCGCCCGTGCCGTTGCCCGCACCCTGCGCGAGTTGCGTGTTCACCGCGTCACCCCGGAGCAGGTCGCTGCCACCGGCGCGCCCGGCCGCGATCTCGCGCTACTGCAGGCCCGCTACGTCGAACTGCTGGCGGAAAGCCGCCACGCCGACTATCCGGAGTTGCTCCGCCTTGCCGCCGCCCGCGCCGAACAGGGCGGCCATCGCTGGGTCGGCCTGCCGCTGCTGCTGCTCGATGTCGCGCTGGATTCGGGCTTGCCCCGGCAACTCGTCCAGGCCCTTGCCGCCAAGGCGCCGCAGACGCTCGTCGCGCTGCTCGATGCAGATGAGGCCAGCCGCGATCTCTACCAGCCTCTCATCGACCACGCCGCCGAACCCGCCGCGCGCCTCCATTCCACGCTCGACCGCCTGCGCGCGCAACTGTTCCGCAGCGGCCTCTCCGACGATGCACCGCTACCCGAAGCCGTCGCCTTCTTCTCCGCCGCCGGCGAGGGCCTCGAATGCACGGAGATCGCCCGCCGCCTGCACCGCCTCGCCGAAGCCGGCACGCGCTTTGATGAAACGGCCATCCTGCTCCGCGATCCCGGCCGCTACCAGCCGCTCCTCGAAGAGGCCCTCAACCGCGCCGGCGTCCCCTGCCACTTCTCCCACGGCAGCGTTCGCCCCGATACCGCCGGACGTGCCTTTCTCGCTCTGCTCTATTGCGCCTTCGAGAACTTCCCGGCCACGCGTTTTGCCGAATACCTCTCGCTCGGCCAGATGCCCGTCACCGCCGCAGAAAAGGTGATGGCCGCCGGCGCGCCTACCGCCTTCGGCACGGAGGATGAACTCCTCGATACCGAAGCCGAGATCCGTCCCAGGCCCGAGCCGCCCATGGCCGCCGCGCCGCCTTCCACGCCCGCCAAATGGGAGCAGTTGCTCGTAGATGCTGCTGTCATCGGCGGCCGCGACCGCTGGGCCCGGCGCCTCGACGGACTGGAGAACGAGTTCCGCTTCAAACTGGCCAAGCTCGACGAAGGCGACGTCGCCGAACGCGCGCACGTCGAACGCCAGCTCTCCCAACTGGCCGAACTCAAGGGCCTCGCCCTACCCGTAATCGAACAACTGGCCGGGCTCCCGAAGTCCGGCACCTGGCGCGAGTGGATCGATCAATTGGAAGCCCTGGCGCAGACCACGCTGCGTTATCCGGAGTCCGTCCAGACGGCGCTGCATGAGCTCTGGTCCATGGGCGACGCCGGCCCGGTCACGTTGGAAGAGGTGCTGCTGGTGCTCGAAGAGCGCCTCCGGTTCCTGCGCCGGCCGCCTGTGAAGAGCCGCTATGGCGGCGTGTGGATAGGCTCCATTGATGAGGCACGCGGGCAGTCGTTCTCCGTGGTCTTCGTGCCCGGTCTGGCCGAGGGCATCTTCCCGCGCAAGGCGCTCGAAGATCCGCTGCTGCTCGATACGCACCGGCGCAAGCTCCAGGCCGGCCTGCCGCTCCGCGAATCCCGTGTCGCCGAAGAGCGTCTGCGTCTGCATATCGCCGCCGCTGCCGCACGCACGCAGTTCATCGTCTCCTACCCGCGCATGGACGTGGCCCAGAGCCGCTCCCGCGTGCCGTCCTTCTATGCCATGGAAGTGGTCCGCGCCGCCGAAGGGCGCCTGCCCGAGTTAAAGGAGTTGGAGCGCCGCTCCGCCGCCGCGGCTTCCACCCGCCTCGGCTGGCCATTTCCCACGGAAACAAAAGAAGCCGTCGATGCTTTGGAGTTCGACCTCTCCGTTCTCCAGCGCGCCTTGCTGTTGCCGCGTGGCCAGGCCAAGGGACACGGCCGCTATCTGCTCGAAACCAACGTCCACCTGGCCCGCGCCCTCCGCGCCCGCTTCGCCCGTTGGAGCAATAAGTGGTGGCCCGCCGATGGCCTCATCGCCACCAACCACCCCGACGCCATGGCGGTCCTCGAGAACCTGCGTCTGCGCCGCAAGCCCTGGTCGGCGTCGACCCTGCAACTGATGGCTGCCTGCCCCTACCGCTTCGCGCTGCACGGGCTGTTTCACCTTCGCCCGCGCGACGAGATGGTTCCGCTCGAAGCCATGGACCCGCTTACCCGCGGCTCACTCTTTCACGAAGTCCAGTTCGAACTCTTCCAGCAGGCCCGCAATTGGGAGATCTTCGAAGACGTTGCCGACGAGGTGCTGGACCGTGTCGCCGCTAAGTACGAAGACCAGTTGGCCCCGGCCATCCCGCGAGTCTGGAAGACCGAGTTGGAAGACCTTCGTGCCGATCTGCATGGCTGGCTGCGCCGCTTGAAGGACGATGCCGCTAACTGGGACGTGCTCCACTCCGAGTACGCCTTCGGCATGCCTTTCGGCGGCGAGCGCGACCCGGCCAGCACCGCGCAACCGGCCGAATTGAGCGACGGCATTCTGCTGCGCGGTTCCGTCGATTGGATCGAGCAGCACCGCACCAGCGGCGACCTCCGCATCACCGATCACAAGACCGGCCGCGCCCCTGCGCAGAAGGACCGGCCGCAGCATGTCGGCCGCGGCCAGTACCTGCAGCCGCTGCTCTATGCCGCCGCCGTCCAGCAGTTGCTCGGACGCCCGGTGAAGTTCAGCCGGCTCTACTTCTGCACGCAGCGCGGCGGTTACGACAAGTGCGAGATCCTCGTCAACGAACGCGGCCAGCGCTACCTGAATGAGGTGTTGGACTTGATTGACTGGCATATGGCGAACGGCATGCTGCCGGCTTCGCCGGCTCCCAAGCAATGCGAGTGGTGCGACTACACCAGCGTCTGCGGCCCAAGGGAAGAAGAGCGCGTGCGGCGCAAGCCCGCGCTGGTACAGTTGCAGGATCTGAGGTCACGGCCATGAGGGCAGCCGGAGTCGTTTCCGACGCGCAGGCTCGCGAGCGCATTCGTACGTCGCTGGATGAGAGCCTGATCATCGAAGCCAGCGCCGGCACGGGCAAGACCACCGAACTGGTGCAGCGCATCGTGAACGTGCTGCGCTCCGGCCGCACGACTATCGACCGCATCGTCGCCGTCACGTTTACTACCAAGGCTGCCGGCGAGTTGAAGCTCCGTCTGCGGCAGGAGTTGGATCGCTGCCGGGGCACCAGCGCCGATCCGGACGAACGCCGCTACCTGGAGCATGCGCTGGCGCATCTGGAAGAGGCCGCCATCGGCACCATCCACGCCTTCTGCGCGCAGATCCTTCGCGAACGGCCTGTGGAAGCCCAGGTCGATCCGGACTTTGAAGAGTTGGATGAAGCCGGCGCTCGGCGCGTCTATGCGGGTGTGTTCCGGCGCTGGATGCAGCGCAAGCTGAACGAGGATTCCCCCGGCGTCCGTCGCGCCCTCGGCCGCCTCGCCGCCGAGAAAGACCGCGACGCCACGCCCATGGAAGCGCTGCAGAACGCCGGCTGGACCCTGCTGGAATGGCGTGACTTCCCGCGCCCCTGGGAGCGCCCGCCTTTCGACCGCCAGGAGGTCCTGGATCAGGTGGCTGGCTTTGTCGAAAGCCTGCGGCCGAAGCTCAAGGAGATCCGCGACCAGTGGTTGAAAGAGCCCGTGCTGGATGCGCTGCCCTGGGTGGAACGCAAGCCGCGCGACTACGACATGCTCGAAGGCGTGCTGTTCCGCATCTGGCGACGCTGGCGCAGCCAGACCAAGCTGCCCGGAGAAGGGATGCGGCAATTGCTGGCCGTGCTCGAAGACTTCCGTCCGGTGGCCAATGCGGATCTCGCTTCCCGCCTGCGTGAAGAGCTGTGGGAGTTGGTAAGCCTCTACGATGAGGCCAAGCGCCGCGGCGGGCAGTTGGACTTCGTCGACCTGCTGCTGAAGGTCCGCAACCTGGTGCGCGATACCCAAGACGTGCGTTTGTACCTGCAACAGAAGTACACGCATTTGTTTGTGGATGAGTTCCAGGATACCGATCCGCTGCAGGCCGAGATCCTGCTGTTGCTGTCGGCCGAAGATGAGGCGCAGGCCAACTGGATGAACGTCACGCCGGTGCCGGGCAAGCTGTTCCTGGTCGGCGATCCGAAGCAGTCCATCTATAAGTTCCGCCGCGCCGATGTCAGCCTGTACCAGGTCCTGCAGGCCAACCTTGCCTCACGTGGCGTCGTCACGTTGCACCTGTCGAAGAGCTTTCGCTCCGTTCTTGGTATCCAGCAGGTGGTCAACGCAGCCTTCGCGCCGGAAATGACCGGCAGCGCCGAATCGGCGCAGGCGGACTATGTGCCTCTCGAAGAGCATCGCGGCGATATCGAAGGGCAGCCTGCCGTGGTGGCACTGCCCGTGCCCATACCGGAAGGCGCAGCGAAGCACATCAACCGCACCATCGATGAGGGACTGCCTCCGGTGGTGACGGGCATGGTGGAGTGGCTGCTGCGCGAGAGCGATTGGAAGGTGGCGGATCCGGAGTTGGGCGGCGCACTGCGACCCGTGAAGCCCCGCGACATCTGCCTGCTGTTCCGGCGGCTGACGAACTGGAAGGCCGATGTCACGCGCAATTACGTGCGCGGGTTGGAGGATCGCGGCATCCCGCATTTGCTGGTGGGGTCGAAGACGTTCCATTGGCGCGAAGAGATTGAGACCATGCGTGCCGCGCTGGCGGCCATCGAGTGGCCCGATGATGAGTTGTCCGTCTTTGCCACCTTGAAAGGCGCATTGCTGGCCGTTCCGGATCATGTGCTGCTGCGCTTTCGCTATGAGCATGGCGCGCTTGATCCCTTTCGCCAATGGCCGGAAGATCTGCATCCGGACTACGAGCCGGTGCGCGATGCCCTGCTGCTGTTGGCCGAGTTGCATCGCATGCGCAATGAGCGTCCGGTGGCAGAGACGGTCTACAAGCTGCTCGAAAGCGTGCGGGCATGGCCGGCGTTCGCGTTCCGGCCCGCCGGCAACCAGGTGTTGGCCAACGTGCGCCGCGTGGTGGATATGGCGCGGCAGTTCGAAAGCACCGTGGGCCTGTCGTTCCGCGGCTTCGTGCAGGAACTGGCGGCGCAGGCCGAGCGCGGCGATTCGATGGAAGCCGCGGTGGTGGAGGAAGGCGCCGACGGCGTTCGTTTGATGACCGTACATGCCGCGAAAGGTCTGGAGTTTCCCATTGTGATTCTGGCCGACATCACGGCCAACCTCACGCGCGAAGAGGCCGACCGCTATGTGGAGTCCTCGTCGGGTCTGTGTGCCATGCGCCTGGTGCAGTGTTCCCCCTTGGAGTTGATTGAGAACGAAGCTTCGGAGAAGGCCAAGGAACAGGCAGAGGGCGTGCGGGTGGCGTATGTAGCGGCCACGCGCGCCCGCGATGTGTTGATTGTTCCTGTCGCCGAGGGCGATCGCGGCAAGAGTTGGATAGGGCCGCTGCACAAAGCCGTGGGCCCGGGCAATGCCATGCTGTGGGATGTGTCGGTATTGCCGGCCAGCCAGGAGGAGCACTTCGGCAAGCGCCAACAGGAGATCTTCTCCGAAGACCCCGCGGCATTGGCCATCGGCTTGGCCGAGCATGCGGCCTGGCAACAGCAACGGACGGCATTGCTGGGGTTGGGCACGCGCCCGGCGGTGTCGCTTTTGCAGGCCAGTGTCACGCAGGAGTTGCCGGCGGTGGTGCCGCTGGTGCGGCTGGAGCGTGTCCCGCGACAATCGGGGCGGCCCTCGGGCAAGCGCTTCGGTGCGCTGGTGCATAACGTTCTGGCGCGTGTGCCGTTGGATGCCGCACGGGCGCAGGTGGAGTCGACGGTGGCGTTACAGGCTCGGCTACTGGGCTGCGAGGAAGAGGAGCGCGCCGCGGCCGTGTTCGCCGTCAGGAATGCGCTGGCGCATCCGTTGGTGGAGCGCGCACGGGCGGCCGGGCGGCTGCATCGGGAGTATCCGCTGACCTTCACGGCATCCGAGGGCCGCGTGGTGGAGGGCGTGATCGACCTGGCGTTCGTCGAGGATGGCGCCTGGCACGTGGTGGACTTCAAGAGCGACGCCGAACTGGAAGGATTGGCCGAACGCTATAAGGCGCAGTTGGCTTGGTACGCGCAGGGATTGCGCAGCCTGACCGCGATGCCCGTGCACTGCTACCTGCTGGCCGTGTAAAGTAACCAGCATGGATCGACGCCGGTTTCTAGGCGCGCTTTGCGCCGCCTCGCTGGCTCCCGCACAGGGAGCGAAGAAGACGAACGTGGTCATGATCATGACCGATGATCACGGGGCCTGGGCGCTGGGTAGCTACGGTTGCGGCGAGATGAAGACGCCGAACCTCGACGCGCTGGCGGCGGGCGGAGCGAAGTTCACGCGAGCCTATGCCTGCACGCCGGTATGTTCGCCAAGCCGATTGACGTGGTTGACCGGGCGCCTGCCTTCCACGCATGGCGTGCAGGACTGGCTACGGCCGGTGGACAGCTTCGGCAAGCAGAGCCGCAAGGTGACAGCGGAGAACCCGACCTATAGCGAAGTGCTGGCCCGCAACGGCTACACGCTGGGCATGGTGGGCAAGTGGCACATGGGCCACGACGACACGCCGCAGGCAGGCTTCAGCTATTGGGCGACGGTTCCGGGCGGCGGCGGAACTTATCGGCGGCCGGAGTTCGTAGGGACTCGGAAAAACGGCGTGATCAACGAGTTCAAGACCGATGGCGTGGGCGACTGCGCGCTGGACTTTCTGGATACGGTGGGCGATAAGCCGTTCTACCTGCTGATGCCGTTCTATGCGCCGCACACGCCGCTGGACTATCAGCCGGAGAAGTATCGCGAGCCGTTCAAAGAGGCGAAGTTCGACTGCTATCCGGACACGCCGCGGCATGAGTGGCAGAACCCGGGCTTGTCGAAGCTGCATCGCAATCGCGACAGCATGCTCGGCTACGCGGCGCTGATCCGGGCGGTGGATGAGAACGTCGGGCGAGTGGTGAAGAAGCTGGAAGAGATGGGCGTCCGGGACAACACGCTGATCGTGTTCACAGCGGACCAGGGCTGGAACTTCGGCCATCACGGCGTGGTAGGCAAAGGCAACGGGACTTGGCCGTTCAATATGTACGATGAGTCGATCCGCGTGCCGCTGATCTGGAACCATCCGGCGAAGATCAAACCGGGCCAGGTGCTGACACCGATGGTGTCGAGCTACGACTATGCGCCGACGATTCTGGACTATCTGGGCATCCAGGCGGAGAAGGATGTGAAGTCGCCGGGGCATAGCTATGCGGGCTTCCTGCGAGGAGAGAAGACGGAGTGGGATAACCGCAAGTACTTCGAGTATTCCTTCGTGCGGGGAGTGCGGACGGAGCGCTATAAGTACGTGCGGCGGACTGATGAATGGCCGAGTGAGCTTTACGACTTGGAAGTGGATCCGGGCGAGAAGAAGAACCTCGTTTCGGATCCCGCGTATGCCACGCTGCGGCGATCGTTGGACACGGATTTGGACGTGTGGTTCGCCAGGTATGGGGCGCCGCCGCAGAAGGATTGGAAGGGGACGGTGCGGCAGTTGTTGACGGTGTATGGGCGTTAGGTCGCGGCCCGCTGGGCAAGGGCGATCAGCTCGCGGACGAGTTTATCGAAAGACGGAGCACGGCGGGCCTCATCCAGGCTCATCGTGGCAGTGAGCGAAGGTTGGTCCGCGGTTTCGGAGTACTTGCCCAGAGGCAGCCGTTTGGAGACCCACTCCTTTGCGCCCCGGATGCCTTCGGGGTTCGCAGGTGGCTGCTCGTGATCTGGCAGCAACGAAAGCGAACGCGCCGCTGCAATGAACCACGCCTCATACTCGCATTGAGCGATCACAACTGTGATTGGGAGGTCCGATCGTGCTCGAGTAGCCCTTTCCTTTAATGCAGCGGCGAGTTCAACGGGACACTCCTTATCTGCGTCGATGAGTATCAAAACGGCGCCGTTTGGTGTTACCTTCGCTGCCGCAAGTTGCACCGCCCTCTCAACTTCGCCTTCTTTTGTGAGCTTGTCTCGGTGGATCCGAATCGGCGCGACTACCTTGGGGTAGCACCCGGGAATCAGTTCGAGGAAGATTCGGCGAATGAGTTCGGGAAGAGCTGCTACCTCTCCGTGTCCCTCAACGATACATGCGATACCGATCACGATAGACCTTCGCCGAACAGTTTCATCTGCCGCGAGGCAATCACGGAGTCAATATCGGGTGCGAGTTGGTTCAGCCTCAATAGCTCCCCGGGTGTGTAGAGGCCTTGTCGGAGAACAGTACGACTGGCCCGATCGATCGGAGCGATTCTTGTATCTCCATCTTCCGCGTAGACGGCGAGGAGAGTCTCACGGTCGAGATCGATTCGGTCAAGCAAGTCTGGGCTGTGACTAGTTACAAGCACTTGCGTGGTGTCGCTGACTTCTCGAAGGGCGTCAAGCAGAAAGCCTGAAGTTCCAGGATGGAGTGCCGCTTCCGGCTCTTCGATTCCGACGAGTGAGACTGGCACATCTCTCCGATACTGAAATAAACTCAGAAGGATCCCAAAGGCTCGGAGAGTACCGTCGGACATATTTGCGGCATAAAATCGCCAAGGGGCTTTCGCTCCTTTGACGCTCTGGCGAAAGAGCAACGTTTCTTTGGGTCCAACTATTTCTGGTTCGACGCCTGTGACTCCTGGAACTACTTGAGACAGATACAAATCGACGCGCTTCCGGCGCTGGGGGTCCTCTTCCGCTAAGGTGCGAAGAACGCTAGCAGCGTTGCTGCCATCTCGGAGCAGCAGATCGCCGGCGTCAGGCGTCTGTAGATCGCGAATACGGTCAGGGTTGAGATTGTAGAACGCCATGCTCGCCAAGCAGTCATAGACGGGACGGAACGCTTCTTCGCCAGATGCACTTACCAGAGATAGACGGTCAGTTGGCACCGCCGAAGAGGTAAGCCCGGACGTGGTCTTCGATTGTCGTGACCCCCTTTCGACATTGAAGGTTGCAGGCGTGGGTCCGCCTACGACGCACTCCTCTTTCTGAACCTCAAAGCCACCATGTGGTCTCGCCCCTACCCGGAACGCGTAGGTGCATGGCACTCCGTCGCGCAATCTGAGCTCCAAGCGGATGCCGAAGTGCGTAGGATGCCCCGAACTGCGTCGTCGGACCTCATTGATCCCACCGCGGTCCCGAAGCGCATGGTCGATCGTGGTGCGGAGTGAGTCGGACACGAACCGAAGCGCGTCCAGGAAGTTGCTCTTCCCTGAGCCGTTTGGCCCAACAAGTAGCGTCAATGCGCCAAGTTCAAGATTGCATGACTCTATACTTCGATAATTCTTCAGAACGACTCGCTGCAGGAAGGGAGCTGAAGACATAGTGGGCAAGATGGCTTGAACCTAGTTTACCCCCGGCGACCCTGGATAGGGGTTGGTATGATGCTCACGATATGAAAGCGGGCGTGGCGTTTCTCTGGCTTGGTGCGGCGGTGTTGCAGGCGCAGACTACAGGGCAGGGGCTCTATACGACACACTGCGCGGTGTGTCATGGGGCTACCGCCGAAGGCGGGTCCGGGCCGGATCTGACCAGCTCGCGGTGGCATAGTTCGGTAACCGATGCGGCGCTCGATGCGGTGATTGCCGACGGCAAGGCTGGGACGGCGATGCCGGGGTTTGCGGCGCAGTTGGATGCGGGGGCTCGGGCGGTGCTGGTGAAGCATCTACGGACCCTGGCGACGCAAGGCTTGCAGCCGGCGAACGAACTGCAGGCTCCCGCGATCAACGTCACACCAGAACGGCTGCTGCGGGCTTCCACCGATAACGCGAACTGGCTGACGTATAGCCGCGACTATGCGAATCAGCGGTTCAGTCCATTGAAGACGATCCACAAAGGCAACGTGCGGCAGTTGGCTCCGGTGTGGAGCTTTCAGACAGGGACGC
>JAEUQF010000309.1 GCA_016789745.1 Bryobacterales bacterium | reverse complement strand
TTTGCCGAGGCGGGTTTTCTTCAGTTCCACGAAGTTGCCGATATGCGCACCGGCTTCAACATGATTCTCCAGACGCAGGCGGGCATAGGGGCCGACGCGGGAGCCGGTTTCCACCAGCGACGTGCCCACCATGGAGAACGGGTAAACGTGAACATCGTCCTGCAGGGTGGAGTTCTCGATGATGGCGCAGGAGCCAATCAGACAGTCGGAACCGATGACCGTTTTGCCAAGGATCCGGGCGAACGGCTCTACGACGGTATCCGGCCCGATCTGGACATCGGCGTCGATGGCAACGGTTTCGGGCTTCTCGATGGTGACGCCGGCATCCATCAGTTCGCGCACTTTGCGGTCCCGCAGGACGCGATCGGCTTCGGCCAGTTCGCGGCGGGTGTTGATGCCGAGCAGTTCGGAACTATCGTCGATGGAGAAGGGTAGGACGCGGTGCCCGGCGCCGTTGAGGATCTCCACCATGTCGGTGAGGTAGTACTCGCGGGCGGGGTTATTGGGCTGGATGTCGTGCAGATGCTTCCACAGCAGCGGCGCTTCGAAACAGTAAATACCGGCGTTGATTTCGCGGATCTTGCGGATTTCGTCAGTGGCGGCCTTTTCTTCGACGACGGCCTGGATGGCGCCGTTGGCATCGCGCACAATGCGGCCATAGCCGGTGGGGTTATCGAGCAGAGTGGTGATGGCGGTGGCGGCGACGCCGGACTCCTGGTGGAGGGCCAGCAGTTTCTGCAAGGTGGAGAGGCGCAGCAGCGGCGTATCGCCGTAGAGAACCATGACACGGCCGGACTTCGACTCGACGGCTGGCTCACAACTCAGCACGGCGTGACCGGTGCCCTTCTGCTCGGTCTGACGGACAAAACGCACGCCACGGGAAGCCAGCAGTGCCTGAACAGCGTCGGCCTGGTGGCCGACCACGACGTAAATGGATTCGGGAGTGGTCAGGGACAGCGCCAGGTCGACCACGTGTTCGGAGAGGGCCTTGCCACCGGCGCGATGCATCACCTTGGCCTTGCGGCTGCGCATCCGGGTACCCAACCCGGCGGCCAGAATGAGGATAGTCAGTGAGTCCATTCGTTACCCATTACATCATTCGGCGCAAAGGGGCGGCGACTGTAGAGGGAAGACCTTAGTTTCCTGCTTTGGCAGTGGCGGGGCGGAGGACCTCGGCGCGCTGGCGCTGTTTGCGCGCCATGAGAGCCATGCGGACCGCGAGGGCGGCGGCGCGCTCGGGGTGGTGGCGCACCTTGTCGGTCTCGGCCAGCAGTTCGCCCTCGACCAGGCGAAGACCCATATCGATCAGGCATTCGGCGTCCACTTCCACGGGACGGGCCTTCTGGGCGGCGTAGCGGGTGCGGAGATCGGAGCCGACCGCGGCGGTGTTGACGATGACGCAATCGACCAGTTCGCAGCCGGCGTGCTCATGGATGGCCTTGACGTGGTCGGAGGCCCGGAAATGCATGGTTTCGCCGGGCTGCCACATGAGATTGCAAAGGTAAGCTTTGACGGCCGGGGAGCGGCGGATGGCTTCGGGCACGCCATCGACGAGGAGGTTAGGAATAACCGAGGTGAACAGCGACCCGGGGCCAAGGCAGATGAGGTCGGCCTTGGCGATAGCATCCAGGGTTTCCGGTAAGGGCTGGACGTGTTTGGGGTGGATAAAGACGCGCTCGATGGGCGAGCGGCTCTTGCTGATGTTGGTCTCGCCTTTTACTTCGCGCCCGTTAGCGAGCTTGGCGCGGAGTTCCACCTTGCTGGCGGTGGAGGGATAGATTTTGCCGGCGATGGCGAGAACCTCGGAGGAGACTTTGATGGCGTGGGCAAAGTCGCCAGTGAGTTGGGTGAGGACAGTGAGAAAGAGGTTGCCGAAGCTGTGGCCTTTGAGGCCCTCGCCACTCGAGAACCGATATTGAAACAGACGGGAGAGCAGCGTAGCATCTTCGGACAGAGCCACCATGCAGTTGCGAATATCGCCGGGAGGCAGAACGTCGAATTCGCGGCGAAGGCGGCCGGAACTGCCCCCGTCATCGGTGACGGTGACCACGGCCGTGAGTTCGGCGCGCATGCCTTCGGGTAAGGCGAATGTGTCCGGATGAGGTTCTCTGCGCAGTTCGGGCCGGGCATAGCATTTCAGGCCGGCGAGGATGGAGGAAAGCCCGGTACCGCCACCAACCACCAGAATACGCAGCGGTTCTTCCAGATTGACGCCGGTGATCAGCGCCGGCCCTGAGGATGGGGAAGCCGAAGGGCTCTGACCAGAACCCGCAGTCTGCCGCGATCCGCGCTTGCCCGCCATGCAGTTGAAGAGATCTCCAGACGGGCCGGAGTTTCGGAGCGACTACTCCCCTTCCCGTTTCTCTGAAAATATCACGTCGCGCACCGGGCCGTTGCGGGCGAACTCCACAAAGTCGGCATCGGAACGGGCGAGGGCGCGATTCTTGGGCTCCAGACGGATCGCTTCGGCCAGGTGGTGGGCGCACTGCGTCATGTCGCCCTGCAAGCCGCGGCTGAGGGCGAGGGCGTAGTGGACGTGCTCGGCTTGGGAAAGACCCTGGAGAGCCTGGCGCAGGTGCGTTTCGGCGTCGGCCGCACGGCGCTGGTTCAGCAGGGTGATGGCGTAATGGTAGTGGTCCTCAGGGGACTCGAGGGCGGGAGCCGTTTGCGCCAGACGCTGTTCGCACATGCGGAGGTGCTGGCGGGCGACATGCGCCACTTCCCGCGCGGGCCCGTCGGCGGCCTGGCGGAACAGGTCGATGGCTTTCTGAAAGTCGCGGGCATGGAAATGCTGCATCGCTGCATCTAACTGCTGCAGCTGCAATTGAGAGGGACTGAGAGTTGTGCTGGTCACTGCTTGGAAAGTCGCCGGTACTGCTGGCGAGGACTTCTTCATATACGGCATTGTACTTATGCCGAATTCCCTTGTTTACCAGATGCCGGATGACGATGCAACCTCGCCACCGAGGGAGAGTATATCCTCATCCGCGAACGGCCTGCCGACCAACTGGACGCCGACGGGCAAACCATCGGCGGTGCGGCCCCAGGGCAAGGTCAATGCGGGGAAGCCGGTGAGGTTCCAAATGGTGGAAAGGGCGAGGCCGGCGAAGAGGCCAATGGACTGCCCGTCGACAGGCCAGCGGCGTTCGCGATGGCGAAAGGCGGGGATGGAGCAGGGGGGCATGAGCAGCGCATCGAAGCCGTTCATTTTCTGAAGGGCGATGTGGCGCATACGCTCGCGTTCGGCGAACTGCTGGGCCACTTGGCGGGCATCGGGCACGGCCGTGGTTTTGAGGTTTTCGAGCACGCTCCAATGGGCGTCGGCTTCACGGCCGGCGAGAAAGTCTTTCTTTTCGTAATTAGCGAGTTCGGAGAAGAAGAAGGCCCAGACGTTGGGGGCACGTTCCAGGCCATCGAGGATGACCGGCTCGACCTGGTAGCCAAGCGACTGAAAGCGCGCGGCGGCCTCTTGGACAACGCGACGAATATCGGGATGGACGGGGATGGTGCCGAGCGTGCCGACCAGGCCGATGCGGCGCGTCTTCGGAGCAGGGGTGGGATCGGGACGTCCGGCGGAGAGCGAGTCCCGGGGGTCGACCCCATCCATGACGGAGAACAGGAGCGCGGTATCTTCCACCGTGCGGGCGAGGATGCCGGGAACGAGAACAACGCCGCCGGGCGGGTCGAATAGCGGGAACTGACCGGTGCAACTGATGCGGCGGTGGGTGGGCTTGAAGCCTGCCAGGCCGCAGAAATGAGCGGGTACGCGAACGGAGCCGCCGCCGTCGCCGGCCAAGCCGCCGGGGGAGCAGTAGGCAGCAATGGCCGCCGCCTCGCCGCCGCTGGAACCACCGGGCGTATAGTCGGGGTTTAGCGGATGGTTGGTGCGGCCGGTGATGAAGTTGTCGGTCTCATAGCTGGTGAGCAACTCCGGGACGTTGGTCTTGCCAAGGAACGTGGCGCCGGCCGCGCGCAGCCTGGCGACGGCGTGAGCATCTTCCGAGGCGCGATGGCCTAAACGCAGCCTGGAGCCGACCAGGGTGGGATAGCCGCGGACATCGAAGTTGTCCTTGATGGTGAGCGGGACGCCGTAAAGCGGGCCCTTCGATGCGGGCTCTTCGTAGTCGCAGAGCGTGGTGAAGGCGTTGATGGCGGGGTTGACTTCGGCGATGCGGTCGCGATGCGCGTGCCAAGCTTCGCGAGGGCTGATTTCTCCCTGGGCGATGGCGTCGCGGATCTGGCAGAGCGTCCAATGGGTGAGGGGCGAAGGGGAAGCCACGCGGATAGGATACACTCTCCCTGATGAATCCTGGGCGCCTGTTTACGGCCAGTTGCCTCGCGCTGGTCACCACATCCATGGTCTTTTCGATTCGCGGCGATATTCTCGACGCGTTAGGCGCGGACTTCCAGTTGAACAAGCAGCAGGTAGGGCTGATTCTGAGTCCGGCGTTCTGGGGATTTACGTTGTCGATCCTGATTGGCGGGTCGCTGGTGGACTACTTCGGGATGCGGCGATTGCTGGCGCTGTCAGGGTGGGGCTATATCGTGGCGATCGCGGCGATTGTGTTCGCGCCGCGGCCCAGCGCGCCGGTATCGCCGTTCTATAGCGACCCGGGCTTCCTGATGCTGTACGGGGGCATGTTGACGCTGGGGTTGTCGCAAGGACTGGTGGAAGGCGTGATCAACCCGCTGTGCGCAACGCTGTACCCGCATGACAAGACGCACAAGATGAACGTGCTGCATGCGTGGTGGCCGGGCGGGCTGATCATCGGCGGGCTGACGGCGTTCGCGATTACAAAGGTGATGGGACTGGATGCGGCGGGCGCTTCGGCTGGGATGGTGACGATCGGCTGGCAGATCAAGCTGGCGACGATCCTGGTGGCGGCCATCGGCTATCTGCTGCTGATCCGCGGACAGGAGTTTCCGGCCACCGAACGCGTGGCGGCGGGGGTGACCAATAGCGAGATGCTGCGCGAGGCCTTCCGGCCGCTGTTCCTGCTGCTGTGGGTGTGCATGTGGATGACGGCGGCCACGGAGTTAGGGCCGGATCAATGGGTGGGGTCGCTGATCACGCAGTTGACCGGGATGCAGGGGATTCTGATCCTGGTGTACACGGCCGGGCTGATGTTCGTGCTGCGGTATTTTGGGGGCGGTGTAGCGCACTTCGTGTCGCCCTTCCTGCTGTTGACGGTGTCTTCGGTGCTGACGGCGGCGGGGCTGTACGGGTTATCGCAGGTGACCTCGCCGATGGAGGCGTTCCTGGCGGCGACGCTGTTCGGGGTCGGCAAGACGTACTTCTGGCCGACGATGCTGGGGATTACGTCGGAGCAGTTTCCGCGCGGGGGTGCGCTGCTGTTGGCGTTGATGGGCGGGACGGGAAACCTGGCGGTGGCGTTCGTGCTGCCGGTGATGGGCGGCTGGTATGACACGGCGGGTCCGGCCGCGGCATTCCGCTATGTGGCGGTGCTGCCGGCGATTTGCGTGTTTGCCTTCGCGGGATTTCATGTGTATTTCCGGTCGCGGGGTGGGTACCGGGCGGAGTCGATTGGGGGTGCGGCCAGGAAGGCGGTGGCGACGCGTTGACGGTGCTGCTGGATGTGTGCGCGGGTTGTGGGACGGATCTGACGGGGCTACGCGGTCCATGGAACGCGGACTCTACCTGCGGAAACTGCGGATCCCCAGGCAACGGGGCGGCGTTTGAGAGGTACGGGGAGGTGGCCCGCGGTCTTCCGCCAAGAACCGTGCACGAGGGAAACCGTATCGTGGCGCATCCGCAGCGTCACCTGTCGCTTCTGTTCCTTTGGGCGTTTCTGCTTTTCTGGACGACTGGAGTGGCACGGGGTGCAAAGCCTGAACCGGGATTCCTACTGGCCGCCCTCCTCGGCGTGTTCTTGTGGTGGCACGCAGTCCTGGCGACTTTCAGCAAAGTAGTAGTCGAGATAGCCTCCGGTTCCGCAACCGTGTGCCACGGCCTGGGTCCGGTGGGTGACCATAGCACGTACGATCTCCGGAGCCCTGCGCGGGTTCTTCTGCGGACGATGGAGGGCGGCCGCCGGAACCGTACGTATTGGGTGATCTGCGTGATTGGGAAGAATGGAGCGTGCTCTTTTGGGGAGTCGCTGACGGAGGAGCAGCGGCGCTACATCGGCTACCAGTTGGTGGCGGCGCGGTTGACAAGAAGCTGTTGAGGGCAAAATCCTTTACGCTGATAGAGAGGCGGACAAGAGGAGTAGCGCATGACCGTAATCCAAATCCCCGACGAGCAAGCAGCAGTCCTGAGGGCCAAAGCCGCCGCGCAGGGCCTTAGCCTGGAAGCGTGGTTCGAGAAGATTGCGGCTGATGAGATCCTGCCCGGCCAGACCACGGGAGCGATCGACTGGTCCCAGTGCCCAGCCGTGGAAAGCATACCTGGCAAGGTGAGCGGCGCATGGGTTCTGAAAGGTACCCGGATGCCGGTCTCCACTATCTTCGAAAATCTTGAAGCCGGCGCGAACATAGACGACATCATGGAATGGTTCGCCGGTCTCGACCGCTCGCAAGTTGAAGCGGTGATAGAGTTCGCTGTCCGCAGTCTCGACAAGCGCGCGGCTCACGGTCGTTAACAATGCGCGTCCTCTTCGATCAGGGAACGCCCGTCCCGATCAAGAGACATCTGAGCGGACACGATGTCAGCCTTTCAGCCGATCTTGGCTGGGACCGTTTGAAAAACGGCGACTTGCTGGCTGCCGCCGAGAATAGCCAGTTTGACATTCTTCTCACCACAGACAAGAATCTGCGCTACCAGCAAACCTGCAGCACCGTGTCATCGCAATTGTTGTCATCAGTCATGCGCAATGGCCCGCGTTGTCTGCGCATGTCCAACTGGTGGTGGATGCGGTCAATGCCGCCAGTCCGGGCAGCTATGTTGAGGTTAAGATTCCCAGGAAGTAGAGCCTCGTCAGGCCCGCCGGATGCGTACCTGTTTCAACGTGCCGGTTTCGCCCGTCAGTATGCTGACGTGGTCCTTCGGCACGCCATGTTCCTTCGCCAGAAACGCACATAACTCGGCATTGGCCTTGCCTTTATCCGGCACCGCCGCGACGCGGATCTTGAGAGTGCCATCGTCCATTGTTCCGGCGATCTCCGTCCTCGGACTGCGCGGGATCACCTTAATTTTCAGGATCAGATCGGCAGCCATCAGCGAAGGGGTACCATGCGCACCTGGCCGGTGGTCAGGGGATGGGGGAAGCGGTCGCCGATACGGGGACGCCAGAAACTGGCGTCGGGCTGCTGGCGAGCGTTAAGGAAGAACAGCTTGCCGACCCCATCGACACGGCAGGAGCCCGGGGCTTCGCTGGTCTTGGGCTCCGGCAGGCAAATCCAAGCTAGCTCGGCCACCTGCGTCGGCTGCGTCGCGGGGGGCAATTCGACGGTGGTGCGGACCCAGCCGCTGCGCTCGATCGCCATATCGGTGATGCCGACGTGGGAAGTGCGGAAGAAGTTCTCGCCTTCGAGACGGGCCATCACGGCGATCCGCGCGTTTTTGTTGGCAATGCGCATTTCGAGAATCAGGTAATTCTCCGGAGCGCTGATCTTGGTGCCCTCCACGGTGTCGAACTTGCGGAGCTTGCCCTCGCGCTCCAGTTCGCGGGCAGCGATGGCATAGAGAATGGGGTTCTCATCCATGACCTTTTCGCGGGAGGCGAAACCGAGGTCGACGAGCACGGGCGCCAACTGGTAGCGCACGGCGGAGGTGGAATTGCCCTCCACCATGTTGTTGTCCGTGGTCACGCCGAGCAGCGGATGAAGCCCTTCGCGTTTTCCCAGGAAGTCGATGTCCTTGTGGCCGGGGCTTTGGATCTGGGCGCGCTGGGGTTTGCCGGAGGGGTCGGGCCAGACCTGGTAGACATGCTCGATGTCGGTGACACGGCCCCAGCGGGCCATCAGCGCCCGGGTGGAGGTACCGCCGTCCTCGTTCGAGAAGATGACGCTGTAGCGTAGCGAGCCGTCGCCCAGCTTTTCGCAGTACGTGAGCAGGGGGAGGTCGGTGAACTTGCCAATGGTGTTCGGACGCGCGTACAGGGCTGGCGCATTGGCGATGACGGCGTACTCGGCATCCCCAGGCTTGTACTGGCGGAAGGTAACGCCGTGCACCTGCATCTGAAGGCCGCGGGCGGAGTAATCCGGGTGCTTGTCGATCTGCACCTTGTGCGCGCCGGGAGCCAGTTCGCCTAAGAAGACGCGGTACTTGTAGCGGTCGGCGCCGGCGAACGTCATGATGTGGTGCTTGGCGGCATCGTCGGTGGTGACGATGGCCAGCACCGCTTCCCTGCCCTGTCGTCCCCAATCGGCGCCGGGCACCGAGAGTTCGACTTCAGCAACGACTTCGGCCAGGGCATCGAGTTGGAACGGATGCGCATTGTTGTCTGCGCCGCGAGCGGGGGCAATGCCGGCCAGGCACAGACAGAGCAACAGGATGGCGAACTTGGAGACCATTTCCACGAGGTATTTGGAACGCACGGGCTTGGGCAGAATCTCGTCGACCAGTTCACGCTCCGGAGCGGCGTCCAGATCGCCGGGCCAGCCCGACAACACGACGAGACGCGTATCCGGATACGAAGGTTTAATCTGGCGGATGAGCGCCAGACCATCCTCTGTAGTGGGAAGACGTAAGTCCATGATGACAAGTTTCGGAGCCTCGCGGGCAAGGGCATCGATGGCCTCGGCGGCGCAGGCGGCCGCACGCACACGGTGGCCGGCGGCGGTCAGGATCCGGGAGCGCAGCTCCAGTTGATCGGTGTTGTCATCCACCAGCAGAACGGCGCCCACGCTTAGCCGAAGATGATTTCCGCGATGACCAGTTGCGGCATGCGCTGGTTCCAACTGCCGGGAAGGTTGTCGAACGGCAGGCGGAAGGATTTGGTTTCGCCGGGCTTAATGCCACCGGACCTGGCGCGGACGATCTCCACCCGCTCCTTGAGGATGATCTGACCGTAGGCGTCGTAAAAGATGCAGCTGAGCAGAACCGAGCGCAGGTGGCGGTTGCCGGTGTTGGTGATGTTGCCCTCGATTTCGACAACGGCTTGGTGGATCGCATTCTCGGTGGCCTTCATCGACACTTCGTTGAGCGTCAACTGGCGCGTGTAGGCTTTGGCTTCGGGTGTGAGGACCGGCCCTTTGGGTTCCGGCGGACCGGACTTTTCGAGGTACCAGAAACCGCCGCCGAGGGCGATGGCCATGGCCACAAACAGGACCATGGGCAGGCTGAACAGCGGGCTTTCCTTGCTCTTCGTTGCAGGTGTCGGATTATTGGCCACTGACGGTCATCTCCCGGATACGCAACGTGGGCGAGGCCACGGAACTGCGGAACTCCAGGTCTGACCCCACGGCGTCGATATCGAGCAACATCTGTTTCAGGTTCCCGGCGATGGTGACTTCGGAGACCGGGAATGCCAGTTCGCCGTTCTCAATCCAGAGCCCGGCGGCGCCGAGCGAGTAGTCGCCCGTAACGGTATTGACACCGGAGCCGATCAATTCGGTCACGTAAAGCCCGTTTTTTACGGAAGCAACAATTTCAGCAGGCGTGGCGGTGCCCGGGCGGAGGAAGAAGTTGCCATGGCCGACCGAGGCGTTGCCGGTGACGCCGCGCGAAGCCGAACCGGTGGTTTTCATACCCAGCTTGCGGGCCGTGTAGCAGTTGAGCAGGTAGCTCTTCAGGGTGCCATTTTCGATGACGACGGTGCGGCGCGAAGGCGTGCCTTCATCATCGAAGGGCTGCGAGCCGAAAAGGCCGGGGAGCGTGGGATCATCGACGATGGTGAAGATATCGGAGGCGATCTTTTCGCCGAGTTTCCCTTCGAGGAACGAGGCGTGTCGGTAGATGGAATCGCCGGCGATGGCGCCGAAGATCTCGCCCAATAACGAGCGTGCGGTGCGCGGTTCGTAGACGATGGGCACCTTCTGGGTGGGCACCTTACGGGCACCCAGGCGGCGGATGGCGCGGGCGGCGGCGGTGCGGCCGATGTCCTCGGCCTTTTCCAGGCGGGCGTAGGAGCGGGCGGCCGAATACCAGTAGTCGCGCTCCATGGCGTCGCCGTCCTTGGCCACGGGTACGACACTGAGCGAGCAGGAACTGCCGCGGTAGGAGCCGGCAAAGCCGCGCGAATTGGCGAAGTAGCGGGCGCCCTGGGAGGCGCTGAAGGAGGCCCCTTCGCTGTTAGCAATGCGCGGGTCGAAATCAAAGGCGGCCTGCTCGGCGGCCTTCGTTCGTTCGATGCGGGTTTCCGTGTCGATGGCGGCGACGTCGTTTTCGTAAAGGGCGAGGTCACCCTCCCAAGCGCCAAGTTCGTCAGCTTCCGGGAGGCCGGCGAAGGGATCTTCACTGGTGAGGGCGGCCAGATCGATGGCGGAGCGCACCATGCGCGCCAGACCGTCGGGGGTGAGGTCGGAGGTATAGGAAGAGCCGACGCGCTTGCCGATGAGGACACGCACGCCGGCAGACCGGGAGCCGGCCTCTTCCAGCGTTTCCACTTCCCTCATGCGCACGGTGGCCGAGAAGTTCGAGCCTTCGGCGACGGTGCACTCGGCGTCGTGTGCTCCTTTATCCAGTGCCTCTTTAATGACGTTACGGGCCAGGTCCAGCAGGTCAGCGCTCAATCGAAGTCCTTATCCAAGTAGCGTTCCTCTTCGATTGTACCTGTGCGGGCGCACGGGGACGCAGTTCGGCGGAACGTAATTCGGTGCGGCGAATCAGGCGATTCCAGAGCGTGGAGGGATCGCCTTCGAAAACCCAGGCGGCGTCGCCGGGGAAAATGTGCCAGGCATCTTCGTCAATCTCGGCCTCCAACTGGCCGCGGGCCCAGCCGGCGTAGCCCAGATAGACACGGAACTTGTCAGGCTGGCTGTTGGCGGCAATCTGCTCTTCGAGCATGGACTTGGCCGACAGCAGGTAGACGTCGGCGAAGACGTGCTGGGCCTCGGCGGGAACCACCGCGGCGCGCAATAGGGCAACGGCCCCGCTCCGCGAGACGGGTCCTCCAAGGTACACGCGGTCCTGGCGGTTGGCAGCGCCTTTCAGGTCTTCGGATAGGCGGCTAAGGCGCAGACGGCTGGGCTGGTTGACGACAAGCCCCATGGAGCCTTTGGGGCTGTGGCGGACCAGCAGGATGACGGATTCGGCGAAGTTGGGATCACGCAGGCCGCGCCCGGCCACCAGGACTTTTCCCGGAACCAGACTGGGGATGTTCTGTGCGGCTAAGCCCGCAGGCAGGCTAAGCGCGAGAAGAAGCGAACGCCAGAACATGCGACGATTCTCTCCCGTTTTGGGAATTTTGGAAAGGGGCTACTTTGGCGGAGCGGCCTTCTGCATGAGTGCCGTGAGTTCCTGAACCTCTTTGTCACTCTTTAACTGACGGTAAAGGTCGGCGGCTCTGGAGTAGGCCTGGTGCGCGGTGCGCCCATCGGGAGGCTGGCGTTCGAGGAAGTAGTCGCCGGCCTCGGAGAGGGCCTGGGCGGTTTTGTCGACGAAGGGTCCCTGTCCGGCCGGCATGTCCTTCTCGATGATCGCCAGCATCTCACGATACACGTGCGCGGCTTCCGGCTGCTTGGCGGCATCCATGGCACCGGCCAGTTCCTTGCGGGAGTTCATGCGGGCCTGGTAGGTCTGGACAGACTTGGCGTCAATGGCGGTGAGTCCGTCAGAGAGCAGGACGGCGCGGCGAAGGAACGGGATGCCCTCGGCGGCACGATCGATTTTGGGCAACGTTTCGCCCAGGTGGATCAGGCCGAAGACGGTGTCGAGGATGGCAAGGTAGTTCTTGGGATCTCGCTCAAGAATCTGGTCGTTGAGGCTCACCTGCACCCGGTAGTGCTGCGCGGCGCGTTGCCAGTCGTTCTCCCGCTCCGCGACGCGGGCCAGGAAGACCTCCTGGAGCATGCGCTCGCGCAGAAGGCTGGCACCGCCGGCAGCCTTTTCGAGAGTGTCCAGCAGCGGGGTAATCTGTTCCACCAGTGCCCGAGATTCGGCGACATTGCCGTGGTTCAGCGTATGGTGGGCGAGCCTGTTGAGGGCCACCATCAGATCGCGGGTGGCCACAGCCTGATCAGAGAAACGTCGTGCGTTGGAGGAAGCGATAGCAAGGGCATCGCGCAGGTAGCGTTCCGCGTCAGCCGTTCGTCCCATTTCCCGAAATGCCTCGGCGAGTTTGGTCAGCGAAGTCAGCGGATAGCGCAGGGCAAGGAGATCATCCGGCTCGCTCAGGGCTGACTTGCGGGCGAAAACGAGCGACTGCTCAAATAAGGGAATCGCGGCTTGCAGCTTACCTTCCAGCGCAAGCAAGTCCCCCTGATAGGCAAGGGCCGCGCTAATCAACCCGTAGTTCGAGACCAGCGACGGGGAGAGTTCCAGAGAACGGCGTGCCAGTTCAAGGCCGCGTTTCAGGCTATGCGCCGCGCCGGCCGAATCGCCGAGATTGGACTGGCTGGGAGCCCGCTGGATGCGCGACAACTGCACGTAGGCGGAAGCTAACTGATGCTGCAACTCCGCGTGGTTTTGGGACGTTTCGTAGAGTTGGTCGAGATAAGTGCGGGCGTTTTCGACGATCTTCTTCCGGGCGGGTGTGGAGCCCGGCAGGTGCCGGATCTCCGCTTCCAGCTTGAAAATGACATTGGTTGCTATTTCCCGTACGGCATTGAAACGGGCGTCCGCCAATTTGGTTTGCGCCTGGGCGAGGGCAGCCTGCTGCTCGGCTTCACGCGCCTTCTCTTCGGCCCGGCTGCGGCTGGCCTGTTCGAGTTTGGCGAGTTGCTCGGCCCGCTCGCGCTGCTTGCTCGCTTCGGCGGCCTCCTGCTGGGCAAGGATGCGTTGCTGTTCGGCGACATCTGCTTCGCGCGAAGTAGCGATGATGCCGCCAACCAGCGAAAGAACGATGAGCGCGGCCGCGGCCAGGGACGCGCGGTTGCGCTGCGCGAACTTCATGGCGCGGTATTGGAGGGTGGCCGCGCGGGCCACGACGGGCCGCCCGTCCAGATAGCGCTGGATGTCGCCGGCGAGTTGCTCGGCCGACTGGTAGCGCTTCTCCGGCTCCTTGCGGATGGCCATTAGGATAATGTTGTCGAGGTCGCCTTCCAGTTCGCGGCGAAGGGGAATCTCGGCGGAGTCGGCGGCGGCGACACTCGGCTTGGTAGGCTCCTTTTCCAGCACCTGCTGCAGCAGGCTGAGCACATGCGCATCGTCGGTGCGGCGGAAGGGTAGTTCGCCGCTGAGCAGTTCATATAGCACCACGCCCAGCGTGTAGACATCACTGGCGACACTGATGGACCCGCCGCGAATCTGTTCCGGGCTGGCGTACTCCGGCGTCATGGCCTGCATGCCGGTCATCGTCTGGGGCGAGTCGTGCGGCCAGAAGCTGGGCAGCAGGAGCTTGGCGATCCCGAAGTCGACCAGCTTCACCTCGCCTTCGGAGGTGACCAGGATATTGCTAGGCTTCAGATCGCGATGGATCACCAGGTGTTGGTGGGCATGCTGGACCGCGCGGCAGACCACCAGAAATAGTTCCAGCCGCTGGCGGATGGTGAGTTCGGCGTCGATGGCGTAACGGCGCAGGCCCTTGGCCGACCGCACATACTCCATGACAATGTAGGGTTCGCCGCTATCGGTGGTTCCGCCGTCGAGCAGGCGGGCAATGTTGGGATGTTCCAGCGAGGCCAGGATCTGCCGCTCGCTGCGGAAGCGGCGCACGACTTCTTCGTTCTGGAGATTGGCGTGCAACAGCTTGATGGCCACCTGCTTGTAGTAGGCGTTATCGGACCGCGAGGCCAGGTACACGACGCCCATGCCGCCACGCCCGATCTCGCGTTCGACGCGATAGGGCCCGATCCGCTGCTCGCCGCTAGACTCCATGACTCCCGATTTTATCGGCAATTCGGTCTGGAAAGTGTAGAACTAAATGGCGGAAATGATCGTCTGCTGTGCCGGGTCCCAACGGAATTGCGCCTGCGATCCGTGCAGATGGACTCCGCCGATCCAGGTATCGATGCCGCCACGCGCGGCAATCCAATCGGCCTCGCCGGCCAGCAGGCGGTGGCCGAGCCTGGTGACTTCGCCCGATTCGGTCAACGCCAGCGGGGTGAGTTGGTCGAGCAGGGCGAAGGCGGAGGAATCGCCCATGAAGCGGGCCTCTTCCATGGCACTGGCGGCTTCGAAGATCTCGCCGTGATCGCGCAGACCCTGGGCAGCGGCTTGGAGCAGTTGGCGGGCCGAGCGGCTCAAGCCATCGGTGGTCCAGGGGTACTCCTCCAGGAGGCGGCGCGTGTTGGCGGGCAGGTAAACAAGCGCGGGCTCCTCCATCTGCAAAAACGGCAGCATGGCGCGCGGATCCGGAGCACGGAAAGCGTCCCAAGCCTGCGCGCCGAGTTCGAAGAACTCGTCATCCAGCGTGTTGCGCAGCGGATAAATCATGTCAAAGACCTGGATAGGGACGGCGCTGAGGTGGGCTTCAGGCAGCAGCAGCGAGACGCGGGGCGGCAGCGGACGGTTGGCGTGATACCAGTGCAGAATCTGGATCAGTTGCAGGTGGTCATAAAGGTCGTATTCGAACCACAGGACCACCTCCTGCATGTTCCGGCTGGCTTCGATGAGGGTGCGTCGTTCGGCGAAGGTGGCGCGGACGCCGTCGAGCGGCCCCCAACCGCAGCCGGCGATGAAGCGGGCTCGGATCTCATCGAGTTCGGCGAGCGTGGCGGTCTGGGGGACGGGCCCTTCATGCAACACATCGCGCCAGGCCAGGTATTGGCCTTCGAGACCCATCTCTTCGAACTTGCCGATGACGGCATCACCGTTGGTGATCTGCAACATCCAGTAACCTTTCGGCAACCCAGATTTCGGTTCGCGCCGAGCCGCTGATCCAGGCCAGCCGTTTGCCGCCGGGGGCAAAACGCGGCAGCGCGCCGGGGGTGAGCTTCCAGGGTAGGCGTTCCGGGGAACCGGCGGCAAGCGGGATGCGCCAGAGAGCCTCTTTGGTGAGGGCGATGAGGGAATCGGGAGAGGCTTCCAAGCCGAGGATCGGATCGCCCTTCCAGAAGGCAAGGCGGCGGATCCGGCCGTCGAAAGCGAGGATGTCGGTGGAGGCGGCGGTTTCGAGAACGAAGTACAGTTGGTCACGATCGGCGGTGAGGCTGTGGAGGCGGCCGGCGGGGGCGGCGTACAGGGGGGCATCGGCGCCGGTTTTCCGCAGTTGGGAGCCCTGGAGGTAGACGGCTTCGGTTGGGCCTGACGGCAGGCCTTCGAAACCATCGTAGGTTTCGGCGGGCTCGCGGACTAGCGGCGTGGCGTCGCCGCTGGCGATGTCGATGCGGTACAGGCCGCGCTGGCCATGGCGGTCACTACCGCCGGCGAGCAGCGCCTTGCCGTCGGGCATCCAACGCACCCAACCAGTGTGGGCGAGCCGCGGCGGCAGGACGGTGCCGGCGTTACCGTCCACCTCGCGGATGACGATGATGCGCGACTCCTGGCCGAAGTTTTCGTTGGCCGCGCGGGCGAGGAAGGCGATGCGCTTGCCGTCGGCCGACCAGGACGGTGCGGCATTGATGACGGGCAGGCTCGCGGAGTAAGGGCGGCCGGGGCCCGGAGCAGCGTCGAAATCGGCGATCTGGAGGGCGAACTGGTTGTTGCGGACGGCGTAGTAGTAGTCGCCGCCGCGCGTGAAGCCCATCGGCAGCGCCTGACCGACGGCATGCAGCATGCGTTCCGGGCCAGGTTGGCGCAGATCGTAGCGGTAGATGGTGCCGCCGCGGAGGTAGGTGACGGCATCGCCGGAGGGGGCAAAGAGTGGGAACGTTTCGCCCGAGGGCGCCTTTAGCAGAGTGCGGTGCGTCGAGCCATCCGTAGCCAGCAGATGAATGGTGCGGCGCGAATCGCCCTCGCGGATCAGGTCGTCATAGGCGATCCACTTGCCGTCCGGGGAGAGGTCCATGCGGTTGGGGTAGATCCAATCGAGCGACTTGAGCACGTCCACTTTGCCGGAGCCAGCCTCGACCAGGGCGATCTGGCTGACGTTATCGCCGCGGAAAAACAGGGTGAGGATGCGTTTGCCGTCGGCGGTCCAGGCGCAGGGTTGGACGAAGCGGCGCTCCGGATGGGAGTGGAGCACACGCATGCCATTGCCATCGACGCCGATGGTGCGCAGTTCGTAGATGCGCTCGCGGTTATACCAGGCGTAAGCGATCTGGCGGCCGTCGCGGGAGAAGACGGAAAAATAGGCAAACTCCGGGGAGCCGGCGGGGTTGCGGGTCAGGCGGCGAACGGCGCCGGTGGCGGTTTCACGGACGGCCAGGTCCCCGGTGGCGGGATCGACGATAGAAAGGAGTTTCCCGTCGGGAGAGGGAGCGCCCAGGTGGCTGGTACGGGTGTCGGCCCAGAGTTGGCGGGGGCTGGAAGCGGCTGGGAGCAGCGTGGCGCCGGCGGCAGCGACGGTGAATTCACGGCGGCTTATCCGGGCCTTGGTCATTGGCAGATCCCTCCTCACACGATAACAATAAGAGGGCATGCATCGACTGAATGGGAAGGTCGCGCTGGTTACCGGGGCGGCGCGAGGCATTGGGGAGGCCATCGCGCGTGCGTTCGCCGCCGAGGGGGCGTTCGTCTACGTGACCGACATCGACGACACCCTGGGAATAGCGGTGGCGGCGGCACTGGGAGAGCGGGGCGCCTGGCACCGTCTGGACGTGCGGGAAGAGGCCGACTGGGGCGGGGCGATGGAGCTTGTGGCAGAAGACCGGCGCACGCTGGACATTGTCGTGAACAACGCCGGCATCACCGGATTCGAAGGCGAGTTGCGCCCGCATGACCCGGAAACCACCAGCCTGGAAGATTGGCGGGCAGTGCATCGAACGAATCTCGACGGAGTGTTCCTGGGCTGCAAGTACGCTATCGGCGCCATGCGCGACAAAGGCGCGGGCTCCATCATCAATGTATCCTCCCGTTCGGGCTTGGTGGGTATCCCGGCGGCTGCGGCCTACGCATCGTCCAAGGCGGCGGTCCGCAATCACACCAAGAGCGTGGCCCTGTACTGCGCTGGCAAGGGGTGGAAGATCCGCTGCAACTCGCTACACCCGGCGGCGATTCTGACACCAATGTGGGAGCCGGTGCTGGGCCCCCCGGGCCCGGAGCGCGAAGCCCGTACGCAGGCGTTTGTGGCCGACTGCCCGTTGCGCCGGTTCGGCACAACCGACGAAGTGGCAGCGGTGGCGGTGATGCTGGCCAGCGATGAGGCGACTTACATCACCGGCGCGGAGTTCGTGATCGATGGCGGCATTCTGGCGGGCTCGGCCGCCACGCCGTAGTGAGGGTTCAGAGCGCCGGATCGTGCAGGGCCTCAATCTGCATGGCTTTCTTACGGCCATGGGAGGCGGGGGTGCCATGGTACTTCAGCTTGCCGTTAACGAGAATGTCGATGTGCTTCTGGGTGGGGTAGTCAAACATGAGCACGTTTCCCTCATCCAGGCTCATCAGGTCCTGGACGGACAGCGTCGGGCCGCGCAGGCGGGCGTCCAGATGTAGCGTCGAAGGTTTCACCAGATCCAACATGCGTGTCATTTCCGCTTCGGTGGATTCGCTCTTGCGCATGGACCATTGCTGGTCGAACTTCTGGCGCAGCATCTTGATGATGATGGACGGCATGCCGATGTTCATCATGCCGGAGCTCTCCCCCAGCCGGACCTCCAGGCTGACCGCGACAACGGCTTCGTTCGGCGCCAGGATCTGCAGCAACTGGCTTTCGGTCTTAAACGAGTCCACGGCGAAGTTCATGGTGGTAACCGTGGACCAGGCTTCGCGCAGATCGTGCAGAACAATGCGGTAGACGCTTTCGAGAATGCTCTGCTCGATTTCGGTTACTTCGCGGTCCGGCCGCTTGACGTTACGGCCTGTCCCCCCCAGCAGCATCTCCAGGATGGGGAACACCAGCGACGGATTCATTTCCAAGACCGCGTTGCCGTCAAAGGGGCGCATACTCAGCGAGACCAGGCAGGTGGGCGCCGGCAGGCACTGCGAGAACTCCATGAAGGAGAGTTGCTCCACCGATACCAGGTTGACTAGGGCATAGTTGCGGAGATAGGCGGACAAACTGGAGCTGAGGCTGCGGGCGAAAGCCTCGTGTAACAGGTGGATGGCCCGCAATTGGTCTTTGGCGATGCGATCGGGACGGCGAAAGTCGTAGGGCTGCGCCTTTCGTGCCGGATCGTCCTCATTGCTCTGGTCGCGCAGGTTTCGAAATACGCTGTCGATTTCTTCCTGCGTCAGGACGCGATCAGCCATACGCATCTATCGGGGGAAAGGGGGAAAAGCATTATGGGGGAGTGGACTGGGACGTGCAGGGGTATGACAGCTGTGTTGCCAGGCAAACCTGTTTTCGGGTAATACAGGGAGTAAGAGAGAAGTTGTAGGGTGTACCGAGCGATGAGTCTGGCGCAGTTGACCTTTTGTTTCCTTGTTCTTGCATGGGCGTGTCTGGGGCAGTCGAGTGGGCGGATGGAGGAGGGCGAGGGGGACGCCGGAGATGCCCCGCCGGCCGAAAGCCTGATCGCCCCGGTGCAGGATGTTCGCTATCGGGATGAAAATGCCGGAGTGGAGTGGGGCAGCCTGGCGCGGCAGACCTTCCATTTCCTCAATATCCAGCATGCGTTCCGATTGGCCACCGAGAGCGGAACGCGGAGCGGCCTGCGGGGGCAGTTCTTCGCCGGCTACGAGCGGTCCCTGCGAAGCCTGCACGGCTGGTCCGACGGCGACCCGTTCTATGTGAACTACATC
This sequence comes from Bryobacterales bacterium, assembly GCA_016789745.1. Lineage (GTDB taxonomy): Bacteria > Acidobacteriota > Terriglobia > Bryobacterales > Bryobacteraceae > CADEFT01. The sequence continues at coordinate 26,192 of JAEUQF010000309.1, read as the reverse complement.
GGACATCCCATGATGGGGTCGGTGGCGGGATTTATCTGGGCCCAGAACGACCGCCGTTTCGAGGATGTCACGTTTGGCCGGGACAAGGCCTACTGGAAGAGCCGGCTGCGAGCGGCCGGGTTTTCGTTTGTTTACAGCGCCCAGTTCGAATTGGGCCCTTATAGTGAGGCGAGCATCGGGAAGATCCAAAGTAAATGGCCGGCTCAAGGGATTGAGGACATGGTCATCACGCCAAGCCTCGGCTTGGGCTGGATGGTAGCCGAAGATGCAATCGACGAGTTGCTGCTGCGCCGGGTGGAGCGCTGGACGGATAACAACTGGGTGCGGCTGCTGCTGCGGTCGGGGCTGAACCCGTCGCGGACAATGGCCAACGTGCTGGCCGGGCGTGTTCCCTGGCACCGCGCCAACCGCGGCGGTGTGTATGCGCCGGAATCCTGGGTACACCGGCCCATGGATGCCGACCCGCGCGCCCCGGTGGACCCTCCGCCCGGGGTGGCCCCCTTCGAGTTCACCGCCACGGCCACAGCCATGCAGTATTCCGGCGGCAGTTTCTGCCCCGGCGGTGCGGGGTCGGCGGCGTTCCGGCTGGCCAAGCAGTGGCAGCTGGTGTTCGAAGCATCAGGGTGTAAGGTTGGTGGATTGGAGAAGAACCTCAGCGGCGATGTGCTGTCGTGGCTCATCGGTCCAAGGTGGAAAGCGGCGGGTGACCGGCGGCTGAGCCCGCACGTGCAGTTTCTGGTGGGCGGGACCAAGGTAAGCCACGAGCGCATCGACGACAAGGCCTTGGAAGAGCTAAGGCCGCTGCTGGCCACCACCAGCGAACCGCAGAAGTATCGCGAGTTGTACGCCAAACAGGAGCATGATCATGCACTGGCACTGGCGGCGGGCGGCGGGTTGGACCTGAAACTGGGACAGGCGTTGGCGCTGCGGTTGGCCAGCCTGGAGTACCGTCGCGCCTGGAGCCGGCCGACGATGAGCGGCACACCCTACAACCAGGGTTTGCAGTTCTCCACCGGCATTATTCTGCGCATGGGCACCTGGTAGCTTCGGCGATTACATCTCCAGCTTGCCTTTGAAGATCATGTCCTTCAGGCGGAAGGCCGCCTGGCGGTAGCCCCCCGTGGCACCCGGCAGGTAGAGTTCGAAGACCAGTTCCTTGGCATTCGACACCTCTTCCGGACGGGGAAACACCAAACGGAGCACTGGGTCAACGCCGGCAGGCGGGAAATGGCCGCTGATCTTGAACTTCTTGCGGCCGATTTTCAGGAAGCACTCTTCTTCCATGCGCTTGACCTCTTCGGCTTCGGCCAGCGCCTTGAGGTTGGGATCGAGCACGCCCAACACGATCACCTTGCCCGCTTTTTCCTCCAGGAAGGACTCGTATTCGTTGCGGGCGCCGAGGTCATCGGGGCGCTTGGCCGGCGGCAGCTTGGCGGTATAGCGGCGCTGCGCCTCTTCTTCTGCGTCGCGCATGGGTTTGGCGGTGGCCAGGTAGACAGCCAGGGGCGCGGCCCGCTGGAACTGTGTCACTTGGGCCCAGGGGGAATCGTTCAGCAACTGGTTTAGCTGCTCGTCGTTCCATTCGCTAGGCGCCTTGGATTCCCAAAACGGCGCGGCCAGCATGGCGGCCAACAAGAGGAAGTGCATCACGTGCCCCGCTTTGATTATAGTGACGAGTGCAATGAGTGCGGAACGGCAGTATCGCGGCCGGCGGGCCTACACGCTGGAAAATGAGCGGATTCGGGTGACGGTGCTGGTGGAGGGTGGACACATCGCCGAACTTACCGATAAAGCATCGGGGGTGAACCCGCTATGGACGCCGGTCTGGCCGTCGATTGAGCCTTCCGCCTTTGACCCGGCGAAACACGGCAACACCTACGGCGGTCATGGCGAAAGCAAACTGCTGGCGGGCATTATGGGCCACAACCTGTGTACGGACATTTTCGGCGGGCCGAGTGAGGAAGAGGCGGCTGCCGGGCTGACGCCGCATGGGGAAGGATCGGTGGTGCCGTATCAGATCAGCGTGAACGATGGGGTGCTGGAGCAGCGGGCGACGTTCCCGATGGCACAGTTGGCGTTTGTGCGCCGCATCCGTCTGGACGGGACGGCGGCTCTGATCGAGGAGCGGCTGACCAATCTGAGCGGCGTGGACAAGCCGGTGGCCTGGACGCAGCACGTCACCTTAGGACCGCCGTTTCTCGAAAATGGCAAGACGCAGTTCCGGGCTTCGGCCACCCGCTCAAAGGTGTTCGACCAGGATTGGGGCGAAGACGGCCGCTACGTTACCGGCGCGGATTTCTCGTGGCCGGATGTGCCGTTGAAGGGCGGTGGCACGCTGGACTTGCGGGTGTACCCGGCGGCGGCGGTGAGCGGGGGCTACACCACGCACCTGATGGATCCCCATCGGGAGCACGCGTTCTTTATGGGGTGGTCGCCAACGTCGAAGGTGCTGTGCGGGTACGTCTGGCGACAGAAGGATTTCCCGTGGATGGGCATCTGGGAGGAGAACCACAGCCGCAAACAGGCGCCCTGGCTGGGCAAGAGCCTGACGCGCGGGATGGAGTTTGGCGTCTCGCCGATGCCGGAGACGCGCAAGGCGATGGTGACGCGCGGGTCGCTGTTCGGCGTTCCCGGCTATCGCTGGCTGGCAGCCAAGAGCGAAGCGGTAACCGAGTACTGCGCATTTATTCAGCCCGCCGACGGCATTCCGGACGAAGTGGAGTGGCTGGGCGGCGGCAAGTTGCGTTTTCCGCGTCCGTGAGGCACGTCTGGTAGGATCGAAGAGACTGTCATGAACCGTCGCGAATTGTTGCAGATATCCGCCGCGGCCACCACGTTGTCGCCGGCACTGGCGCAGATGACGCAGTGGACCCCCAAGCTGTTCGATGCGCACCAGAATGAGACCGTGGTGGTGTTGACCGAGCTGATTATTCCGGCCACCGACACGCCGGGCGCGAAGGCAGCGAACGTGAACCGCTACATGGACCTGATTCTGAACGACGGCCCGGCCGCCGAGCGGGAGCGGTTTATGGAGGGATTGGCGTTTCTGGACGGCTATGCGCTGCGGCAGCACAACGCACCGTTCGTGAAGCTGACGCCGCAGCAGCAGACGGCGATTTTGCAGGCGTTCGATACGGGTTCGGCGGGTGATACCGCGCCCGGGCATGCCTTCTTCCGGATGGCCAAGCAACTGGCCAGCCGCATCTACTACGCGACGGAGATCGGCTACCGGGAGATGAACAAGGGCGGCCGTGTTCCGGCCACGTACGCCTGCAAGTCGTGACGGGCTACCCCGATTCGGTCCGCTATCTGTACGCGCTCGGCAATGAGATCAAGGCCGGCAAGTTCGACCTGCGGAGCATTGCCGCCGTGCTGGAGCGGCTGGGCCATCCAGAGCGTGCCGCGCGTATTGTGCATGTCGCCGGCACCAACGGCAAAGGTTCGACGTGTACGATGATGGCGTCGGCGCTGCAGCGGGCAGGGTATCGCACCGGGCTGTATACGTCGCCGCACCTGGTGAGTCCCACCGAGCGCATCCGGATTGACGGGGTCGCGGTGAGCGAAGAGGAGTTCGCCGCGGCGTTCGACGTGGTGCACCGGGTGGCCGAAGAGATGCTGGCCTCGGGCGAGTTGGAACTGCATCCGACGTACTTCGAGACGGTCACGGCAATGGCGTTCGTAATTTTTCGCGAGCGCGGCGTGCAGTGGACGGTCCTGGAGGTGGGGCTGGGCGGGCGTCTGGATGCCACCAACGTCGTCACGCCGGAGTTGGCCGTAATCACGCCCATCGACTACGACCACGAGGCGTGGCTGGGGCACACGATTGCGGCGATCGCGGGGGAAAAGGCGGGCATTATCAAGGCCGGAGTTCCGGTGGTGTTGGCCAGGCAGCGGCCGGAAGCCGAGCAGGTCATTCGGGAGCGGGCGCAGGCGGTGGGCGCGCCGCTGGTGCGGGCCGACGACTATCCGCCCAGCCACGTACGGTTGCACGAACGAGGCAGCACGTTTGAATGGGATGGATTTGCGGTGGAGTGTCCGCTGGCCGGAGCGCACCAGGTGGACAACACAGTGACGGCGCTGACGGCGTTGCGGCAGTTGGGCATCCCGCAGGAAGCCGTGCAGGAAGGGATTCGGGCGGCGCGCTGGCCGGGGCGTCTGGAGTACGTATCGGAGACGCCTGCGATTGTCCTGGACGGGGCGCATAACCCGGCAGGGGTGCGGGCGCTGGCGGCCTACATCCGGGAGTGGGCCGGAACGCGGAAGGTATGGCTCATCTACGCCACCATGCGCGACAAAAGCGTCGGTGAGATTGCCGACGTGCTGTTTCCGCTGGTGCACGAACTGATTCTTACGGCCGCCGACAACCCGCGTGCGCTGCATCCGGAGACGCTGCTGCAGCATGTGGACCACCCGAAGGCGCGCACGGCTCCCAACCTGGCCGAAGCCCTGGAGATGGTGCGGCGCGAGGCAGCGTCGCAGGACTTGATCTTCATCAGCGGGTCACTGTACCTGGTGGGAGAAGCGCGGGCTCTGCTCGTAAAATAAGAACTTCGATGCTCAGTTGGATTCGAACGATTCTGTTCACGGGACCGATGGTCGTGCTGTTGACCATTGTCTACGGAACCATCGACCTGATCGCCAGCCTGTTCGATTCCACCGGCAACCTGCAGCACAAGATTGCCGAGCGCTGGTCGCAGGCGTTGCTGCTGGTGGGCGGCGTGCGGGTGCGGGTAACGGGCCTGGAGCGCATCCAGCCGAACGGCAGTTATGTCTTCGCCTCCAACCACCTGAGCTATTCCGACACACCGGTGATGCTGGCGAACATCCCCTGCCAGTTCCGGTTCCTGGCCAAGGAAGACCTGTTCAAAATTCCGTTCATCGGCTATCACCTGACGCGCGGCGGGCACATTCCGGTACCGAAGGAAGACACGCGGGCAGCGGTGCGGGCGATTCAGAATGCGGGGCGCATTGTCCGGGAACGAGGGGTTTCGATCCTGCTGTTTCCCGAAGGCGGCCGGACGGATGGGGAACTGCGCGAGTTCAAGGAAGGGGCGGCGATGATTGCCATCGCGGCCGGAGTGCCCATTGTGCCGGTGGCGATCCTGGGAACGCGGGAAGTGCTGCCCATGGGATCGGCACGGATGGTTCCGGGGAACGTGGAAGTGCGGCTGGGCATGCCGGTGCCGACCGAAGGCCTGACCGCGCGCGACCGCAAGACGGTGAATGAGCAGGTGCGCTGCCAGGTAGAAGTGATGCTCAACGAGATGCGGCAATCCAAAAACGCCGCCTGAAACTGTACACTCGATTCTATGCACATTGTCGCGTTAGGGCTTGCCCTCGCTCTGTCCGCTCAGCAAGGTCCGGGTCCGAATCGGGGGCGGGAAAAGCCGATGGACGTCCAAATGACGATCGACGACTACAATCCGAAGTCGTTGCTGGTTGTTCCCGAACACAAGGTTCCCCGTGCGAAGTATCCGTTTGTCGATGTCCACAATCACCAGAACCGGGCCAGCGGCGCAGCCCTGGACAAACTGGTGAAGGAAATGGACGACATCAACATGGGCGTGATGGTGAACCTGACCGGGCGCTACGGCAAGAACCTGGCCGAGAATGTGCAGGCGCAGAAGGGCAAGTATCCCAAACGGTTCGTGATCTTCGCCAACATCAACTTCGAAAACCTGGATGATCCGGGCTATGCCGACAAAGCCGGGAAGCAGTTGGAGGAAGACATCAGGAACGGCGCCCAGGGCCTGAAGATCTTTAAGAACTTCGGCATGGATTTGAAAGACGCCAAGGGGCGCGTGACGGTGGATGATCCGCGGTTCGACAAGGTCTTCGAAGTCTGCGGCAAGCACAAGATTCCGGTGCTGATCCATACGGCCGAGCCGCTGGGCCTGTTCCTGCCCATGGACGGCAACAATGAACGCTGGCTGGAGTTGAAGCTGCACCCGGGCCGTGGGCGCACCCCGGATAAGTACCCGCTCTGGGAGAACCTGATGGCGGAGCAGCACCGGCTGTTCGCCAAGCATCCGAAGACCACGTTTATCGCCGCGCACTTCGGATGGTTCGGACACGATCTGGGCAAACTGGGGCAGTTGCTGGACAAGATGCCAAACATGATGATCGAGTTCGGCGCCATCGTGGAAGAACTGGGGCGCCAGCCGCGGACCGCGCGGGCGTTCTTCATCAAGTATCAGGACCGCATTCTGTTCGGCAAGGACACCTACCGCAAGGAAGAATACGGCACCTATTTCCGGACCTTGGAAACCGGCGACGAGTACTTCGACCACGACCGCAAGTATCACGGCATCTGGAAGATGTACGGGCTGGATTTGCCCGATGAAGTGCTGCGTAAGGTGTACTACAAGAACGCGCTACGCATTATTCCGGGCATCGACAAGAGCGGCTTCCCGAAGTAGCGCCTCAGACCTTGCCCAGAAATCGCAAGCGGAAGTTGAAGGCGCGGCGCTGGCCGCCGAACATCTGCAGGTAGTTCGGGCTTCCCACCACGTTATTGACGACGTTGGGATTGCTGTGCCCGGTGATGTTGACGAAGCCCCCTCGCAGGCCGACGCGATAGCCGCGCAGGATGACTTTCCGTTCCACGAAGAGGTTGAGTTCAAAGAAGGCCGGGAAGCGCCGGCTGCCGGGCGACCCGAGCACCTGACCTCGCTCATTCTGTACGAAGAAGGGGAAGCCGGAGCGACATTCGGCCAAGTAGGCAATCGCCCAATTCTTCCAGAAAGTGGGCAGGAAGCCCCAACTGACGAAGCGGTTCGGAGCGTCCCAGGGCAGCGGACCGCGGTTGTTGTTGATGATGAGGGGTTCGTCGACGTTGGTGTCGATGACTCCGTTGGAGCGGGCACGGCTACGGGTATAGCTGGCCATCCATTCGTAATCGGCAAACAGCGGCTGCTGCACGGTGAGTTCGACGGAGTTGAAGGTTTCCCGCCGGTCATTGGTGAGCAGGAAGATGCTGTCGAAGAGCGGCGCGCCCGGAACGTCCACCAGGTCCGCCACGCGTTGGGGTTCCGGAAGGCTGTTGCGATAGGTGAAGCCGGAGTAGCCGCTACGTTGCAGCCACTGGAGGCGGGCCGTAATCCGCCTCGGCAGGCGGCGCTCGACACCCAGATTCCAGGTCAGGGCATTCGGGCTGCGCAGCCGCCCAAGCGGCGGTCGAAAGATCGAGAACAGCGGCACCCCTGCGTCCGCGCCATCGAAATAGGTGGAGGCGGTGAACTGATCCTGCGGGCGGACAAAGGTGCGCAGGTTGACGTAATCGAACACCCGGGCAAAGCCGCCGGAGATGCGTGTCGAGGAGGATCCAGTGGGCATCCAGGCGAATCCCAGACGCGGCGAGGCATTCCAGGCGCTGATGATCTGATTCCACTGCAGGCGCAGGCCCAGGTCGACAAGCAGGTTCTCGCGGGGCCGCCAGGCGTCCTGCAGGTAGGCGGAGGCCTCATAGTTGCCCTGCTGGAGGGCGCCGGAGCCGAAGTAGGCGACGCTGCGGAGCGGGGTGCCATTGCTGCGGGAGAAGGCGATGCTGGTGCGGCGGACATCCTGGTTGTAGCCGACGCGGAGCAGGTCGGCACCGGCCTTGAGTTGGTGCATGCCGTGGCGCTGGAGCGAGGGTAGGTAGCTGTTGATCAGAATCTGGTCGCGCGAGGCCTGCCTGTTGGAGAACGCGTAGTAGTTGCCGCGGCGGCCCAGTTCGCTAACGATGTAGGGCGCGTCGCCCTGGGGATCCTCGCGATTAAAGCTGCGGTGGAAGGAATATCCGGCCTCGATCAGCGCCCCACGGGCAAACGACTTCTGATTCTTGAAGTAGGCAATCCACTGGCGATAGCGGCGGTCGATGGTGGTTTCGATCGGGTTCAGCGCGGTAAGTCCGTTGCGCGGCGCAAACCAGTAGTTCAACAGAAAGCCCGCCGTCAGTACGTTGGAGGGCGTGAGGTTGATCTGGTTGTGGAAGAGGTTGTTGGCGCGATAGGTGCCGGAGCGGTCCTGGCCGCGGGGCAGGTCGACGACGATGTTGTTGACGTACTGCAGTTCCAGGCTGTTGAAGAACCAGGCGCGCCCACGCTTCCAGGGGCCGGAGATGTGGCCGCGCGGGGTCCAGTTGTCCAGGTGTGGCCCGCGCTGGGTGCCGAAGCCGGGAATGAAGTTGGTGGCCGAGTAGCGCACCTGGTCGCCACCCTTGCGAGCGTGCAGGGCCAGAGAGCCGCCGGTGCCGCGGCCGAACTCGGCGCCGGGCTGACCCGGGGAGGCATCCACGGACTCGACGGCTTCCAGGCTGAGCCGCGCCTCCAGCTTTCCGGTCAGCGGATCGTTGAGTTGAAAGCCTTCCAGGCTGTGGTGCGTCTGCTCTTCGGCCGCACCGTAGAGGTGAATGCCGCCGCGACCGTCCTGGACGACGCCGGGCAGCATACGCAGACCGCTGCGCAAGCTGTTCTGATTGGGAAAAGGGACGTCGAAGAGGGTGCGGCTGCTGAGCGTGGTTTCCGGCACGCTACGCTCCATGTCGAACGTGCCGCGTTCGGCGGATACCTCCAGGCTGGTGGCCATTTCGTGGGTGCCGGCCAGCGTGATGCCGAGTTCAAAGGGCGAGGCCTGGATCGCGAGTGCGTCCAGTTTGTAAACGTAGTAGCCTTCGCGGTCGGCTCTGATGGCGTAGGACCCGGCATCGGGCAGCAGTAGCGAGTAGGCGCCGGTAGGGTCGGATTCAGCCTCGAAACGCCGCTGGCTGGCGGAGGTGAGCACGACTTTCGCACCAGAGATGGGAGCGCCGTTCGGGTCTGTCACCCGGCCGGACAGACGGATCTCGCCAGCCTCCGCTACCATCCATCCGGCGGTGGCGATCCAGAAACCGAAGATCCAACTGCCGATCCTCAAGCCTTCCATTATCGTAGCGGGAAGGCCGCGAGGGATCCAACGTTTACGGTACGAAATAGCCGTTTACGTCGAGGATGACGTCGGCGGCATCTGTAACATAAATGCTGACTTCTCCGTTTGGAGAGGAACGCACGAGGGCGGCGTTGGCAATGATCTGGCCGGCAGGCGAGTTTAAGGTGGAGGCGAGCGGCCGGTCGCGGTCGCTGGGGTAGATCGTAAGGAAGCCGAGCGTGCCCCGCGGCACGACCGTGATATTCAGCGAGTACGCCGCGGCCGTGGGAAGCCCGCAGGTCTGTGCCAGCCGCACCACCCGGGCGGCTCCGGCGGCCAGGGTTGGCGGCCCGTAAGAGCCCGAGCGGGCCGGGTCTCGCGTGTCCATCACACGGCAGGGCGCAACCGGAACAAAGGACAGCCCGGTGGGCGGAGGCACCTCCTCAGGCAGGAACAGGGCCGTCACGGTACAAGCCTGGCTGACGGCAAACGTGGTGCTGAGGCCCGGCGACGTGAAGCAGCCGGAAAAGCCTGCGAACCGGTAGCCGGCGCCCGGGATCGCGGTGGCACGAACCGTAGTGCCGGAAGCGTAGTAGGTATCGGTGCGCGACGGATCCAGCACGATGCTGCCGCTGCCATTGCTCTGCGTCGTCACCGGATAGGCCAGTTGAAAGACGCCCTGGTAGGAGGCCCCGGCGGTGGCCGTAATCTCGCGCGGGTTGGCGGTAGGGCCGTCCGCCCACGCAGAGAACACCTGGCGCCCGCTGGGCGTGTCGGTATTCAGCCAGCGGATGGAATGGGTGGAGCCAGAGGGAAAGGTCAATGTTTGCGGAGCGGTCAGGACGGTAGCGCCAGCATCCACCTGGAAACGCTGGCCACTCGGGTTGGAGGTAATCTCCACGGTGACGTTGGTGGCGGCGGCTTCCGCCTCCAGGTGGAACAGGCTGCCACCGGAGGCAGCGTAGATCTCGCCACCCTCGTCCTCTCCGAAGGTGGTGATATTCAGGCCCGAAGACAGCAGGAACTGGTTGGTGAAGGTGCCGCCCTGGCGCGTGATGCCCCACACGCGGCCGCTGCAGAAATCGGCGTAAAAGTAGGTCCCAGCCAGCGACGGATACTGGGTACCGCGATAGACATAACCGCCCGTGACCGAGCAGCCCAGCGCCGGATTCGCATATTCGGTCACCGGCATCGTAATCCCTTGCGTGTTGCAGGGGGTGGTGGCAAAGCAGAGCGTCCCTTCGGTGAGGTTCCAGCCGTAATTTTGGCCGCCTGGGCTGTTGGCGGATTGAAAATTAACCTCTTCACGGGCGTTCTGGCCTACGTCGGCAATCCAGAATTCGCCGGTCTGACGGTCGAAGGAGGTGCGCCAGGGGTTGCGGAGCCCGTAGGCCCAGATCTCGCGCTTTGCCGTAGCGCTGTTGGCGAAGGGATTGGTTGACGGGATGAGCGCGGTGCCGGGCTGCGATTCGACATCCAGGCGGAGGATCTTGCCCAGCAGGGTCTGTAGATTCTGACCGGCTTGGTCTGGGTCGCCGCCTCCGCCGCCATCGCCGGTGGCCGCATAGAGATAGCCATCGGGGCCGAAGCGCAGCGATCCGCCGTTGTGATTGGTGCGCGGATGCGGGATGGTGAGCAGAATCTGTTCGGTGTTTTCCGCCACATCCGGATTGGAGGCGCTGGCCCGGAACATCGAAATGACAATGTCGCCGTTGAGCGCCGTGTAGTAAACGTAGAAACGCCGGCTATTGGTAAAGGTGGGCGAGAAGGCAAGGCCCAGCAACCCGCGCTCGCCGCCGCCTTCGGTCTTGGAACTGATGTTCAGAAAAGGTGTCGACAGCAGAGCGCCGTTGCGGAAAATCCGAATGAGGCCGTTCTGCTGCGCAAGGAACAGCCGCCCCGAGCCATCGCGGGCATTCTGGATGTCCGAAGCCCCGTTGAGGCCGCCGGTGACCTGGGTGAGGCGAATCTGCGGCTGTGCCAATAATGGAAGACCGACGAGAAAACCAGCGAGCGCGAACCGAAAACCCATGCTCCAGTGTAATGCCGAATTCCCACTAATTTCCCGGGTACTTTTTCAGCAATTTCATCAGTGTGGATTGGCCCCGTAGCGTGGCGGGAACTCCCAGAGCCCTTTCAAACAGCCGGTTGGAGACAATCGACTCGCTCTGCTTTTTCCTGCCCAGCCAGTACAGTTCGCGGCCGATTATACGGAGAAAGTCATCCGGATTCTGGAGTGACAGCAGGGATCGGGCGGCCGATTCCGATGGCGGCTCGTGGAGGAATCCAATATTGTAGGACACGGCTTCGGCATGGAGCGCCGCGTCGAAAGGCTGCTGTTCGCAAACGGCACGCAGTTCGGCGGGCGTGCGCAGAAAGGTGGCCACCGCATAGCCGAGCGCGGCTTCCAGGTGTTTTTCGATGCGCGCTTCCAACGCGCGGCCGGGGGCAGCCTTGGAATCGAACAGGACGTTGCCGCTGGCGAGGAACGTCTCCACGTTCGAGAACCTCAATTCGCTGAAGAGGGTTCGCAGGCGCTCCATCGGAACAATACGACCTCCGACGTTGATGGCTCGAAGAAAGGCAATGGCGCGCGGCACGGGTATGATTGTAGCGGGATTCAGACCAAAAAAATAAGCCGGGGCGGAGGGTCCCCGGCTTGTCTCTCTTGTCTCTCTCGGAGAAGAACGTTCGACTCTATATCACAATAGTGCGAGCGGGCCAGAGTTGCTCTCAGAAGAATGCTCTAGGAACGTACTCAGGTTGTTCTGAGGGTGTATACCCGCCTCAGGATCCGCCTATACCCTCGTTTGCGGGTGGCATAGAAGGCGCTACGGCTCAGGGCCTACACCGGCGCAATTCAGGTATCCTGCCGAGAGCCTTTGCTCAGGCTGTTCCCTAGCATGGGGATATGCCAGTGCCTGTGTTGGTGGCTCTGACCCTTGCGAGCCTGTCGAGCGATGCCGTGCTGCGCAGCGGTTGTAGCGGCGACGATACGCCGGTGGCTTCCCTGCCGGTGGGGACGGCTGTGGAGATTCGCTCCTCGCTTTCGGGGGATGCGGGCACCTGCTACAAGATCAGCGGCACCGTGGACGGCAAGACCGTGATGGGGTACGTTCCTGCGAAATCCGTGACGAACGCGTCCGGTTTCGACGAAGCGCGCAAGGCCGGACGCGGTATCGGCGGCGGTGGCGGGCCGGCGCCCGCGATGGATGCCGGCGCGGTGGTGCAGCGGGCAGGCGCGAAGGCCACACGCGAGCATCCGGCCAAGAAAGCACATGCGCTTATTGAGGCCAACCAGCCAGCCGAGGCGCTGGCGATGCTGGAGAAGGACTTACAGCGTTACCCCACGGATCCGTATCTGCATGCGGTGGCAGGCCTGGCGTACTACCGCACGGACAACTTGGACCGCGCGTTGTGGCACTGGAAGGAGTCGCACGAGATTGACCCGAATCCAGCCGTGCAGGCGATGATCGACCGGGTGAACCGGGAGAAGGGCGCGGACAAGGGATCGGAGCGGATGGTGGGGTCGCGCGTGGCGCTGCGGTATGACCGCTCGTTGATCCCGACAGACCTGGCGCGGTCGATGCTGCAGGTGCTGGACGACGAGTACACGCGGATTTCGGTGCAGTTGGGGTGCCGGGCGAATGAGCGGGTGACGGCCGTGGCCGCCAACCGGGAAGGCTACATGCAGGCGACGCAGGCGGCCGAATGGAGCGGCGGGCTCTATGACGGACGCATCCATGTGCCGGTGTCGGCCACGCGCGAGGTCAGCGCCGAGTTGCGGCGCACATTCGCGCATGAGTTGGTGCACGCCTGCCTGTACGAGATGGGCCAGTGGCCGAGCTGGCTGCACGAAGGCTTGGCGCAGAAGTATTCCGGGGCGCCGCTGCCGGCGGGGATGATCGTGGAAATGAAGGCGATGTCGGCTGCCGGTAAACTGCCGAAGCTGAGCCAGTTAGGGCGCGGCTGGGGCGGCATGTCGAGCGGTGCGGCGGCGGTGGCGTATGCGATGGCGCGCATCGGCGTGGAGAAACTGTTGGAGTTGAAGGCAAACACCGGATTGGCAATCGTCCTGCGTGACCCGGCCGGATTCGCGCAGGTGGAACGGGAAGTGGAATCGGCGCTCGGGTTATAACTGAAGAGAGTGACCTCTCTTTCGATCGATGAACAGCTAGCGTATCTGCAGAAGGGCCTGTCGGAGTGTATTCGCGTCGATGACCTGCGCGAGCGCCTGATTGCTTCGCAGAAGACCGGCAAACCGCTGCGGGTGAAGGCGGGCTTTGACCCCACGGCGCCGGACCTGCACCTGGGCCACACCGTGCTGCTTCGCAAGATGAAGCATTTTCAGGACCTGGGCCACCAGGTGATCTTCCTCATCGGCGACATGACCGGGCTGATTGGCGACCCTACCGGGCGCAACCTGACCCGCCCACCAATGACCCGCGCCGATATCGACCGCAACGCCGAGACGTACAAACTACAGGTCTTCAAGATCCTGGACCCCGCCAAGACAGAGGTACGTTTCAACAGCCACTGGCTGGGGGAAATGAAGTTTGAGCAGGTGATCCAGTTGTGCGGCCACTACACCGTGGCACGCCTGCTGGAGCGCGACGACTTCGCCAAACGCTACGCGGCGCAGACGCCGATTTCCGTTCACGAGTTCCTGTACCCGCTGGCGCAGGGCTACGACTCGGTGGTGCTGGAAGCCGACGTCGAAATGGGCGGAAACGACCAGAAGTTCAACCTGCTGGTGGGCCGCGAGTTGCAGCGCGATTTCGGGCAGAAGCCGCAGATTGTGGCGACGGTGCCGCTGCTCGAAGGCCTGGACGGCGTCGAGAAGATGTCGAAATCGAAGGGCAACTACGTCGGCATCACGGAATCGCCGGAGGACATGTTCAAGAAACTCATGTCAATCAGCGATGATCTGATGTACCGCTACTACGAGTTGCTGACCGATCTGAGCATGGCCGAGATCGCCACCATGCGTGAGCGCATCCACTCCGGCACCGATCACCCGATGGAAGCCAAAATCTGGCTGGCCAAGCGGATTATTGCCGATTTCCATTCGCAGGCAGATGCCGCGCGCGCCGCCGATGAGTTCAACCGCGTGGTGCGCCGCGGCGAGGTGCCCGCCGACATCCAGACGATGGCGCTGCCGGAAGGGGTTGCCGTGGAAGGCGGCTGGCATGTGCCGCGGCTGCTGGCAAAGACGGGCGTGGTGGAGTCGGTTTCGGCGGCCAATCGCAAGCTGAAGGAAGGCGCGGTGGAGATCAACGGCGAGAAGGTGGGCGATATCGTGATTGCCGCGCCCGCCGGTGAGGCCATCGTACACGTCGGCAAAAAGTGGGTGAAGGTCGCCGGATAGTTCCTGCAATCGGCGGGCGGCGCGTATAGACTGTTGGGGGGAGAGAACGCAACAGTCATGGCATCCTTTGGCGATCGGTTTATCGGCGCGCTCAAGTTGGACGCGCGCGCCTATGAAGACGTAGAAGCAGATCCGAATGCGCTGGGACAGGCGATTGTGGTGGTGGCGGTTTCGGCCGTGTGCGCCGCGATTGGCTCGGCGGGCCTGTTCGGCACCAGCGGCATGATCAGCGCCCTGCTGGCGTCGCTGGTGGGGTGGGTGGTCTGGTCAGGAGTGACGTTTCTGATTGGGACGAAGGTCTTGCCCATGCCGCAGACCCGTGCGGATCTGGGGCAATTGCTCCGAACTACGGGATTCGCGGCGGCGCCGGGCGTGATTCGGATCCTGGGGGTGGTGCCGTTTCTGGGGTGGATTACGTCGTTTGTGGCGTTTGTGTGGATGCTGGCGGCGTTTGTGGTGGCGGTGCGGCAGGCTCTGGATTACGACAGCACACCGCGGGCGGTTGGCGTGTGTCTTATCGGGTGGGTGGCGTATCTGATTATTGCCTGGCTGCTGCACGGGCTGGTCAGGCTGTAGAAACGAGGGAAGGCCGCCCGCACATGGCAGGCGGCCTTAGCCAGTCTTACTGTCCGCAGCAGGCGTATTGGTACATGGACGAACCCCATCCGGCAACCGTCTGCGCTCCTACGGGGCTCACCAGCGGTAGTGGCAGAGAGCCGGCCGCGCCTTGCACCGTGTTGACGAAGGTCTGCGAGGCGCGCTGGGCAGACGCCCGATCGCCCCGGCTCACCGCGGCTTCCACCTGCCCGATCTGTGCAAGCAACGTTTGCTGCAGTTGGGAGTCGGCGATGAAGGCAGCCGTGAGTTCCCGTACCGCGCCGAAGGTGAAGGTCGCCTGCGGCATGGAGCCAAGCGCGTCCGACATTCGAATACCGGGCAGCGTCTGCCAATTCTCTCCATACACACCAAGTTGCATGGCTTCTTTGACGCGCGTCCAGGTGGCATCGATGGAGCCCTTCAGGAATCGCACGGAGCCATCCGCCAACGCCACGTTAACACCGCCGGTATGGACCCGTTCGAGGGAACCGAAGCTGACTGTGCCATCGGTGCCCTGGAAGGAGTAGCCCGCCTGCATGAGCAGCGGCAGTGACCGCGATGCCTGGATCACGCCGGCAGCCAGGGCTCCACGTTCGGCGGCCGTTGCGGGCACTGCCATGACCTCCGTGATACCGATACCAAGCGCTTTCCGCACACCCGCGAACATCGTGGTGTGGCCCTGCGAGGACCCAGGCGTGGCACGCCACTCAATGGACAGGCGGCCATCCTTGCTCCCTCGGGCGTACGCGGTTTCCGTGCCTGTAACGCCGGGCATCGGCTCCATGGCCATCATCCATTCCAGGTCGGTTGCGGCATACGAAGAAGCCTTGAAGCCATCCACTTCACCACTAGCGGGCAGGCCAGCCGACTGCATCGCCGCCGCCAGGTTGGCCGGCATCTTCGGCGCATTGTGGATCGCAAGGCCGATCTGTTTGAGATTGTTCGTGCACCTGGTACGCGCGGCTGCCTCGCGGACCTTCTGCACGGCAGGCAGTAGCAGTCCGATCAGTACAGGTACGGTGGCCACTACCACCAGCAGTTCAATCAGGGTAAAGCCGGCCCGGTTATTCCGGGCCACGGGCGTTGTTTGTTGGTTGTTCATTGTTGGTTCTCCTCCGGGGCTTTTCCGGCAGCCTTGGTTCGGCTGTCCGTCCCCACTTTGGATAGGGCGGACCCGGAGGAAAACCAGTCACGGGAAGGCAACTTTTTCTATGTGTGCGTACGTTCCACCTCGGGATACTGCTTGCAGTTATCGGACTTTCGCGGCAGCCGGTGGCCGCAATGTGCCGGATTCGCGGCAGCCTGGAACACGGGTGGAAAAGCAAACAGCCGCCGGAATCGTCTCCCGGCGGCTGTTTGGATCAGCGATCCGTGTGTCGGGCGGTGCTGCGCTTACTTGCCCTGGCTCAAGCGGCGGAAGTATTCCGCGACGCGTTCGGCATAGCCGGTAGGAATCGGGTCAGACACACCGGTCCGAACCTGACCACCCTGCTTCTCGTCCAGCTTCCGCCGCAACTGGATTTCCAGCTGTTCGATGCTGGGCAGCAACTGTGCCCGCATCTGTTCGAGCAGCGCCGGATTGCCGGGGAACTTCGACGGATCCAGCCGCTGCATTTGCCGCAACAGATCCTGCACTTCCTTCGCAGTCTCCCCATCCTCGCCCTGCATCGCCTGGCCGATCTCCCGGAGATCGCGAAGGCCTTCGCGATAAGTGGATTCCAGGCCGCGCTGCATCTCCCCGGGCATGGACCCGCCCGGCGCCCGCATGCTGCCGTCATTCAACGCCGAATAGCCGTGCTGGCGGAAGCCATCGGTACCCCCGCCCTGCGTGCGCTCGCCCAGACGCATCTGGCCGTCGCTCTGCGTCATGCCGCGGCCCTGTTGGCCCTGGCCCTGCTGCTGGCCTTGACCCTGCTGGCCGCCGGCGCCCGGCGTACCACCGGGGCTCTGCTGGTTACCGGCCTGCTGGCTTTGGCCCTGGCCACGGCCCTGGCCCTGCTGTCCTTGTTGACCCGACTGCCCCTGCTGGCCTTCCTGACCCTCGCCCTGGCCGTCACCCTTCTCGCCGCGCTGGCCTTGGCCCTGTTTGCCCTGCTTGCCTTGGCCACGCTGATCGCCCTGTTCCTGGCCCTGGCCGCGCTGGCCCTGCTGCCCGCGCTGCTGCTGGGCGAGTTGCTGCAGTTGCGACCGCAGCTTCTCCACCTGCGCCAGCGCCTTTTCGAGATCATCGCCGTCTTTGCCGCCGGCATTGGCGTTGCGGTCCAGTTGCTCCTGAGCCTTGCGCAGGCCGTCGCGCATGCGTTCCACGGCGTCGGTGACGCGCTGCTCGCGCATGTAGGTGGACTGGCCATAGCCGCGGCGCAGCCACTCGGCCCCGAACTTCATATCGCGCTGCGCTTCGCTGCCCTGCAGGTCGCCGAGCGTTTCCCTTACCGTGGACGCCGACTTCTTGTTTCCGGCCGCCAGATCGCGCGCGGCTTTCTGCATCTCGCGCTCCAGACGTTCCAGATCCTGGCTCATCTGGTCCTTCTGCCGCGCCAGTTCGCGCGATTTCTGCATGTTCTCGGTCATCTGGCGCATATCATTGCCGCCATTGCCCTTGCCATACATTTCGCGAAGCTGGTTCATCATGGCGCGCTGCTGTTCGGCCAGCTTGTTGGCTTTGTCGACCAGTTCATCCATCTGCGATCCGGCTTCCTGCTTGCGCAGGTTCGACAGCAGGTCAGTAGCTTCCTGCAGCCGCTCGGCCGCGCGGCGCGATTGCGCATCGCCGCCACCCTGCTCCGAGCCGGTCTTGCGCATGTCTTCGGTGGCCTGCTTCAGCCGCTCCAGCGCGCGCTCCACACGGGGATCAATCCGCTGCTGCTGGCCGCTCTGCCCGCCGTTGCGCTGCTGCGCCTGCATTTGCTGCCGCATGCGCTCCATCTGCTGCTGCTGTTGCGACTGGCCACTTTGCCCGCTCTGTCCACTTTGGCCGCCCTGTTGGCCCTGCTGGCCTTGCTGCCCCTGTTGGCCCTGCTGACTTTGCTGTCCTTGCTGGCCCTGCTGGTTGCGGCTCATCTGTTCCAACTGCTTCTGCAGCTGCTCGGCCTCGCGGCGCAGCATCTCCTGCTGCCAGCGGCTCTGCGGGGTCTGCTTCTGCTGCTGCTTCATCTGCTCGGCCAGTTCTTTCTGGCGCCGGGCGAGTTGCTCCAGCTTCTGCAGCGCTTCGTCGATTTCCTTCTTCTGCTGTTCCTGCGAACCGCCGCCGGCCTGCTGACCGGTCTCGTACTGGTTCTTCTCGGTGTCGAGTTCGAGATCGAAGAGGCTGGCCAGGTCACGGCCGCCGCCACCGCCACCACCGCCACCGCCCTGGTTGCCGAACGCCACCTGGATATCGCGGAATGTGGCTTCGGCACGCAGCAGGTGCTGCAAGGCCTTCTGCTCATCGGGCAGTGCGGCTTTCCAACCCTGATCCTTCAGCTTGCCCGCCGCTACGCCCATGGCCGTCGCGGCGCTCTCCATATCTTTCGTGAAGCTCTTGAACTGCTGGTTGGTGCCGGACAGTTCGCGGCTCTGCATGCGCTTGGCCAGCGACGTGGCCGGATCGCGCAGTTTGCCCTGCACCTCGGACAGGAACTTCGCGTTCTCCGCCGCCGCGCCCTTATCATTGGAGCGGTCGCGAATCTGGTTCCACGTCGCGGCGATGATTTCCTTCTGCCGCTGCGAGATCTTCTGCTGCTCTTCCTGCTCGCCGCCGCCACCGCCGCCGCCCATCTGCTGCGACTGCTGGTAGGTGAACTCGAACGGAATGGTCTCGATGAAGTTCATGTCGGTTTGGGCCGACGTGCGCGAATCGCGCGCCACCGCATAGAGACTGATCACATCGCCGGGGGCCAGTTTATAGTCCTCCAGCGTGATCATGGTCTTGTTCTGAACCGACTTGGTGCCTTTCGATGGCAGCAGGTTGACGGTCTTCTCCTCGCCCCCGTTGACGGAGTACTTCAGCGACACTTCCTGGAGACCGAAGTCATCCTGGGCATCGACTTCGATGACAACTTCTTCAATCGGGCTCACGCGGGCGTCGTTACGCGGACGGGTGATCTTCACCACCGGCGGGTTCTCCACCTGCGCCTCAATGAAGTAGTCCTGCGAGATGCGTACCTTCTGGCCCTGGTCGATGGCGGCGATGTGATACAGTCCGTCCTTTTCGATCTTCACGCGGGCCGTGAGCCAGCCGGATTCGCTGGCCGGCTGCAGTTTGATCTCGGTCTGGTTATCCAATACCAGCATGCCGTCCTTCAACGGCTGATCGGTCTGGACAAGCACATCGGCTTCGGTGCCAATGACGGCACGCAGGTCACCGCTGCCTTCATCGGTCACCGGGCGCAGTCCGGACCAGCCGGGGTAGTGATAGGTGACCTTCATCTTCTTCACGCCCGGCAGATCGACCACGTTGATGCGGAACTGCTTGGAGCGGATGGCGCCGGCTTCCACGTAGTAGTCGACGGATTCCGGCAGTCCCGCCAGCAGGAACTCATAGCCGATGCCGGAGGCCTGCGGGGTCATCTGCGTCTGTTCCCATTTTGTGGAGCCCTGGTAGCGCACCATCAGGCGTACATTGTTGGTCTGGAAGCCCAGCAGTTGGGCGGAGATCAACTGGTCGGTCTTGCGGCGCACGCGGCTGTCGCCAGGCTTGACGGTGACGTCATAGAAGGGCTGCACGTCGCGAGGCGTACCCGCCCACAGCAGCGACGCGCCATGGCCCCAGTAGCCCGGACCCGACGTTGTCAGCCACACCAGAACGCCAGTGGCCAGCAGACCGCCGATGAGGAACGCCGCCAGGCGCAGCGACGGCACAATGCTGGATGGCTCGGCCTTGCGCGCCGCCTCCAGCGTATCCATCGCCAGCAGTTCCAGGAACGGGTCTGCATCGCCCTGACGGCGCTTTTCGGCAAAGGTGAGCAAGCGCTCTTTAAACTCGGGGAAGCTGGACTCGGCACCCTTGGCCGCCCGGTTGGTGTTCAGACGCAGCAAAGGCGCGATGATGCCGAAGCCCACCGCGAACGCCAGTGCCAGGAACAGGGCGAAACGGGCCCATTGCAGACTGGCTTCACTGAACGCGAAACCATTGATGATTACCACCAGCAGCACGGTGGCCACCAGGGCGCTTACCGCCGTTATGGCCGCTCCGCGGGTGAGGGCCAACATCCGCAGCCGGCCTTCAATCCGCCGCAGATACGATTCGAGTTGTTCAAAGGCGTTCATTACATGCCTCCCCTTATGCTTCTCCCGGGGCCTCAGTGAGGTACCGGTTGGCCAGCAGCGATTCCGCCACAATCAGCAGACACGCCGCCAGCAGCACGTACCACCACACACTCTGTTTCTGCTCTTCTTCGGCCTGGGCCGCCGCTTCAGCCTGATGCTGCTTTTCGCTACCCTGCCACAGCGTCAGAGTCTCCTCCGGCGCGAGAGTCAGATCGGATTCCTTGCGATCGGCATTCACCGCCACCAGTTCATGGCGGCCATTGGCGCGGCCGATGTCGTAATAGCCTGTTTCGGTAACGAGGAAGCTCTGCGCCGCGGCAGCCTGCTTCAGATCCATCGCGCGTTTGCCCTTCGGATCGAGGACTTCCACCGTACCGACCCCTTTTTCCGCCCGTAGTTCCACATAGGAATCGACGGGCAGGCTGGACGGACGTACCTCGCTGCCCAGCAGGTAACGTGCGGATTGCTCCACGAAGGGCACAAACGAGGGGCGCAGCGGAAAGTCATTCGAGATGTTATCAAACGTGGAGGTGAAGACCATCACACGCCCTTCTCCGACGCGCTTTTCAAGCAGCAGCGGCGTATCATCGCCCAGCCGCGCCAGTACCCTGCCCTGCCCCGGGTCGACCTTGGTGGCTTGGTAGAACTTCACGTTCTCCCAACGCCCGGTGGCGCGCAGAACGGGATGGGTCAGATCCATGGAACCAGCGACGAGGAATCGTTCGGCGGCACGTGAGGCGTAGCGGGTTTCATTGACCGCCTCTTCATAAACAGGCAGCTTCTGGCGTCCGGCCGATGCCGGGCCGGCAGCCACCAGCACGGCGCCGCCCGCGCGGACATAGCCTTTTAAGGCCTCTTCAAACGTGTTGGGCAGCACGCCCACATCGGAGAGGACCACGAAGCCGTACTTCTGCAACGCCAGCGCGCCGGCCTGCTCCGCCGGTACGGATTCCATCAGGAAGGCGCCTTCTCCCGCCGATTCCAGCGCCGCCTTGTAATAAAGGAGACCGCGCGTCTGCCGGCCTTCGTGGACGAACAGCACCGGCCGTGGATCGCTGCGTTCCAGCGAGAAGTAGAACGTGTCGTCACCGGCCAGTGTGTCTGCGCTGTCGATGCGGACCTCGGCGCGGTTGAAGCCATAGTTGGCGTCGATGCCGACAAACTCCGCGGTGGCGCGGCCGTTCTCCGGCACATCAACCGTTTTGCTGCCGCTCGACTTGCCGTTCACCAGCAATGTAACGGTGCGCTTGGCGGCCGGCGCGCCGAAGCCCGAAATCGTCGCCTGGATGCGCGCCTTCTTCGGGTCGAACACCGAGCGCGGCGCCGTCACCGATTCCACCGCGTAGTTCGGCAGGCTCTTATCGGCCACCGAGTGCAGCACCAGTTTGGTCTTATCGCCTAAACGCAGGTCGACGAAGGCCGGCGGCAACGACGACTTCTGCATGTCGCTGATCAGGTGCGCTTCCACCGGCATGCGTGCCGATTGTTCGAGGGCACGCAGCGCGCGGGCGAACTCGCCGTAGGAACTGCGGCTATCGGAGGCCTGGATCGCTTCCACCGCGGCGCGCAGTTCGTTGCCATCCGTGATGGTCTGGGTCATGGCATGCACGGAAGATCCGATGGCCAGCACTTGCGCCTGGTCCCGTCCGCCGCGCCCGGCCAGCACCTTCGCGGCTTCCGACTTGGCGCGCGTGAGACGATCGCCCAAACGCATACTGTACGAGTTGTCCACCGCGACAACCAGCAGTTTCTGCCCACCGGCGACGAAGCCCGGAGGCCTCTTGATGAACGGGCTCGCGAACGCCAGCACCAGAAGGAGCAACAGCAGCAGGCGCGCGCACATCAGGGCGATGTATTTCAACCGCCGGTGCTTGATGGAACTTTGCGTCCGCTGCTCAAAGAACATGAGCGACGCAAACTGTTTCGGCGTGGTCTTATGCTGCCGCAGCAGGTGCAGGTAGACCGGCAGGCCAAGGGCCGCCAGTCCGGCAAGAAACCATGGCGCAAAGAAGCCCATCTTAGAAGCGCCCCTCCCGGATCTTGAAATACTGCCGCATGGATTCGTCCAGCGGCTGGCCGGTATTTACGACGTGATAGTCGAGCCCGGCACCACGGGCCTTGCTGCCCAGTTTTTCAATGTGCGCGTCGATCTTCTGCTTGTACTCGGTATTGGCGTAGTCCGGCGACACCTCGAGCGAATCCTGCGTTTCCATGTCGATCAGGACCACAGGCTCGCGAAACTTCGGGTGCAGTTCTTCCGGATCGAGGATGTGGAACATGATCACCTCGTTGCCGCGGTAGCGCAGCGGCTCAATGGTCTTCACGATCAGTTCCGGGTCAGCGTAAAAGTCAGAGATGATGATGGCTACGCCGCGGCGGAACTGGTACTGCTGGAAGTGGAAGAAGGGCTTGTCGTAGTCGGTGCGCTTGCCGGGCTCGGCGTTCTCCACCGCATGCAGCAGGCGCGCCAGTTGCCCCTGCCGGGACTTGGGCTGCACGAACTGCCGGATCTCGTCATCGAAGACGATCATGCCGCAGGCGTCGCGCTGGTTCAGCGCCAGATAGCTGATGGAAGCCGCCAGATACCGCGCGTAGTCGATCTTTTTCACCGAGTGCGACCCGAACCCCATCGATGCGCTGGCATCCAGCAACACCGTCACCATGGTATTGGTCTCGCCGCGGTAGCGCTTCAGATAAGCGCGCTCGGTGCGGGCAAAGACGTTCCAATCGACATAGCGGAGGTCGTCCCCGGGGGTGTACGGACGGTACTCGGCGAACTCCTGCGAGAAGCCGAAATCGGGCGACCGGTGCAGGCCCGCAATAAAGCCGTCGACCACCGTCTTGGCCACCAGCGTGATGTCCGACATGCCCGCCAGCAGCGCGGGTTCCAGGAATCGGTGACGCATTTATGCCTTCGGCGCCGGCCGAGCCTCCAGGATGCGCTTCAAAATATCGTCAGTGGACAGGCGATCGGATTCAGCTTGGAAGTTGACCAGAATGCGGTGGCGCAGGACGGGGATGGTCATGGTGCGCACGTCTTCATAGGACACGGCGTAGCGGCCTTTCATCAGGGCCCGCGCCTTCGAAGCCAGCACCAGGAACTGCGCGCCGCGCACGCTCGATCCATAGTTGACGTACTTCTTCACGAAGTCCGGCGAGTTGGCATCCGTGCTGCGCGTGGAGCGGACAATATCGATGGCGTAGCGGGCCACCGACTCGCCGATCGGCACCATGCGGACCAACTCCTGGAAGCTGAGGATCTCGTCACCATTCGTGACCGGATCGGTCTTGGCCTGCTGCACGACGGTGGTCAGGCCGATCACCTTCAACTCATCTTCGGCCGGAAGATAGTCCAGCATGACGTTGAACAGGAAGCGGTCGAGCTGCGCTTCGGGCAGCGGATAGGTGCCTTCGAGCTCGATGGGGTTCTGCGTGGCCAGCACGAAGAACGGGCTAGGCAGGCGGTAATGGTTGCCGCGCACGGTGCACGAGCGCTCCTGCATGGCTTCGAGCAGCGCCGATTGGGTCTTCGGCGGGGTACGGTTAATCTCGTCGGCCAACAGGATGTTCGCAAAGATGGGGCCAGGGACGAAGGTCCAGGTACGCCGTCCAGTGCCGGGCTCTTCTTCGATGATGTCGGTGCCCGTCATGTCGCTGGGCATGAGATCCGGCGTAAACTGGATGCGCTTGAAGTCCAGTCCGAGCGTATTGGCCAGCGTCCGCACCAGCAGCGTTTTGGCGGTACCCGGCAAGCCCGTGATGAGGCAGTTGCCCCCGACGAATAAGGCGATCAGAACCTGATCCAGCACTTCCTCCTGGCCGACAATGACGCGCCTTACCTGCGTCACGATATCGGAATAGGCTTGCTGGAAGCGGCCGATGCGGCTCTTCAGTTCGACGGCATCCAGTTGGGGGGCGGTTGTCGATGACATGCGGTTAGCGTGCTTCTTTCCTTTTTGAACTCAGTTCTTCAAGCAACTTCTGCGCGGGACGGTAGCCGGGCGCTGCCTCCAGCGCCTCCAGCACGTGATCGTAAGCTTTGTCGGCGTTGTTCGCCTTGAGATACGCCTGGGCCAGTTGATAGTGCGAAACGACCGGATCCGGCGGCTTCGAAGCCAGCGACGCCTGGAACTCGCGGATGGCCTTCTGCGTAGAGCCATGCGTCAGGTACAGTTCGCCCAGCTTGCGGTGCATCTCCGGGTCGGCCATCGGATAGATGTAGTTCACCTTCTCCAGCGTAAGCATGGCTTCCTTGGGACGCCCCTGTTCCTGCTGCAGGCCGGCCAGTTTCTTCAGGACATCCGGAGCGCGACCGCCCACCTTGGCATAGGCTTCCAACTGCGCGGTGGCGGAGTTCTTGTCATTCTTAGCGAAGTAGGCGTCGGCCAACGCCTCATACAGATTGCCGTGTTCTACGAACTCAGGGAACCAGTCGCGAATAGGCGCGGCAACCTTGATCACCTCATCCCAATTCTTGGCCTTCGCTGCGTCGTTGACGGCCTTCAACTGCTTGCTCCAGTCATCGAACTTCGCCAGCGGCGTTTCCAGTTGCTTGTCCAGCCAAGCGAAGAATTCCTTGTCGAACTGCTCCGGCTTCATGCCGAGGTTCTTCTCGACAACGGCTGGCGTCGGCTGGTTCTTGGCGAAGTCGTTCATCATGTCCAGCAGCTTTTGGAAGCCCCAGCGGCCGTTGATGTAATCGCAGATGCGGCCGGCTTGGAAGTAGGACACGATCACCTGGTTCGGGTAGGTGGGGCGGATGAAGCCGCGATCCAACTGCGCGATCGGCAGAAGCTTTTTCGTCTTCACGGCGCGGAGCACGGTGGGATCCAGGCGATCACCCCAATCGGGCGATGCCGCCGTCTCCTCATGCACGGCCAGGCCTTCGGTAAACCAGCGGGGAACGCGATGCTTCGTGGCGGTCAGCACATAAACGTGGCTCAGTTCATGCCACAGCGTGCTGGCCCAATGGAAGGAGCCCGGCGGACGGCCCGACGGCGAGTCCATCGCCAGCACATTGCCGAACGCCACGCCCAGCGCGCCCAGGCCCGGCATCGCCATGGTTCGGACGGCGAAGTCTTCGTGATCGGGATAGACTTCCACGCGCACCGGATCTGCCAGCTTGAACTTGTACTTCTTCTCGTAGGTGGACATGGCACGCTGCAGTTCGGATTCGATATAGAGCCGCAGCAGCGCCGACTCCTTCTTATGCAGCCGCACCTCGGTGGTGGCGGTCTTGAAGGTGTCGAAGTTCTTATAGCTATCCATCAGGCGCAGCGAGTTCACCGTCAGGTTGTTGCGATAGCCGTTCTCGTAGGCGAGTTCCAGATGCTCACGGGCCTGCTTCTCCATGGCCAGGCGCATGTACGTGATGCCGAGTTCCGAATGCGCCGCCCAGTACTTGGGATCCTTGGCGATGGCCTGCTTGAAATAGTCGATGGCATCGAGATAACGGCGGTTCTGGCTCAGCGTGTGGCCCAGGTAGGTGTAGCCTTCGGCATACACCGGGTTCACCGCTTCCATCTTCGCCAGCCACGGCTGCGGCGAGCGGTCGGACAGCGCTTCCAGTGCGGCCATGACGGCCATGCCATCCAGCGACTCGACCGAGATCTTCAGCGCCTTCTCTGCTTCGGTACGGGCCTTCTCGAAGTCGATGTCTTCCACCGCCAGACGTGCCAGCATCTCCTGGGCTTCCAGGTGCTTCGGATCCTTCTTCAGCGCCTTTTCCACCAGTTCCACCGCTTTGGCTTCGAAGGTTTCGCTGGCAACCAGCGCCATGCCGACCAGCGCCGGCGGGAAGTCTTCCTTCAACTCCAGCGCTTCGATGAACAGCGTGGAGGCGTCCTTCGGCGCGAAGCCTTCCAGCAGCAGCCGCCCCCAACGCGTCTTGATGTTCGCCAGATCCGGGCTGTTGCCCTTGGCGGCTACAGCGGTACGGAACTGCGTGTTGGCATCCTGTGTCATGCCAAGGCCCCATAAGCCCTCGGCTTTCAGATAGGGATCGCGGCCAACCGCAAGGGCTTCGAAGCAGGAACGCGCCTGCGGCTTACGCCCGCGATGCACGTGCTCCTGGCATTCGGCGAGCGTCTGCGCA